>NZ_CP178620.1:3179904-3497894 GCF_047305925.1 Bdellovibrio sp. HCB290
GAACTGGAGCACCGCCTGGCTGAACAAATTTGCAAAGACATGAGTAAAACCGTCGACGAAAGATCCTTTACTATGAAGGGAAAAGTATTGGCTGAACTTGTCGAGCACCACATCAAGGAAGAAGAAATGGAAATGCTGCCGGAATACGAGAAGAATGCCACCTGGGAAGAGCGAGTTGAACTGGGCCATCGATATCTTGAATTGCAACAAGAGATCGAAAACCGTCAAAACCAGGAAAGTCATAAGAATCCACCGTCAGTAATGGACAATATTCAGGGAAAAGTTGGCGTGCCGATTTTGCTCTACATACTT
Source organism: Bdellovibrio sp. HCB290 (assembly GCF_047305925.1). Taxonomy (GTDB): domain Bacteria; phylum Bdellovibrionota; class Bdellovibrionia; order Bdellovibrionales; family Bdellovibrionaceae; genus Bdellovibrio. The sequence continues at coordinate 3,180,217 of NZ_CP178620.1, forward strand.
GGCGTTCCAGGATTTGTTGTTATCCTGATCTGGCTTTTCTTCTTCCGAGGAGAATAAAAAAGGGAGCCCCTTCGTGCGGGGGCTCCCTTTTTTTATCATACTAATTTTTCGAGACTTACTCCGACGAAGCCGGAGTGCAAGGCAGCTACTTTTTAAGTTTCGCCTTCGCCAAAACTTTACCAGCTTCAACGCCCGGCTGATTGAAGGCGTCGATTTTCAGGTATTCGCCCAAGCCTGCCACAACCAATTGCCAGAACATAAACAGGTAACCCAAAGTCTCTTCATCCAAAGCTTTCGCTTTCAAAGTCATGGTCGATACGCCATTCGCAACCAAAGCTTCTTGTGTTGCCAAAGCTTCCGCTCTTAGCAGCTCGCCCATAGTGCGATCCTTCAAATCCATCGTTTCTTTGAATTGAGGATTATGAATGCGCATCGAGCCGCCTTCAGCCTCATCCACACGTTGGAAGATCACGAACTTATCTTTTGTACCTTCCATCACTTGTTGCAGGATCGAGTGCTGATCAGAAGCACCAATAGCTGCGATCGGAGTGGAAACTCGTGGTGCCGGTGTTCCTGCGCGAGTCACTGGCTTACCCAAAGACTCTGCCCATAATTGAGCGTACCAGCCACCGAAATCTTTCATGCGGGAGTTATAAGACCACAACAACGTAATCCACTCTTCACGGCCGTAAGACTGAACCACTTGTGCCATTGTTTGAGTGACCGTCGCTGTATCCATCAACGCACGTTTTGCACCCACGCGGAATTTTTCCAGATCCAAACCAAGGAAAGCCGCCGGAAACATGCCCACTGGTGAAAGAACAGAAAAGCGGCCGCCAACATCAAGAGGAATTTCACATTCCGGAACCTTGTGCTTGCGGGCCCAGTCCGTCAAAGAGCTCGATTTTGTTTCAGAGATCACGATGGAGTTTGAAGGAAGATGAAGACCTTCCTCTTTGTACACTTGATCCAAAAGTTCCAATGCACACAAAGACTCAATAGTCGTTCCGCTTTTTGAAATAAACGCCCAAGCGACGTCTTTCAGATCACCCAATTCATCAATCAAGGTTTCAAAAACCAGGGCATCAACGTTATCAACGAAGAACATGTTGTTGGCATTGAAGACTTCACGGATCACGCGAGTTCCCAAGGAACTGCCGCCCAAGCCCACGATCACAAGCTTTTTGAATTTTGAAGCGTACTCGGCACCCATTTTGTGGGATTGCTGCCATAGGTTGATACGCTCAACCAATTGCGGAAAGCCGATCTCTTTTCTTTGCAAAAACAATTTCAAAGAAGACTGGCATTCCTGAATAAGATTTTCGGGATTGGTAAACTTGGCCTGTGTGATTTCCAACATCGTGATTTCTCTTTCCAACAGCGGTTGTCGGAAAAACTACGAAATCGCGACGTCTTCCTCGATACGATGATATCCGTTCCACTCTTTCAGACGTCCACGGGGACGGCCGCCGTCTTCAGGATATTCGATCAGGCAATAGGTCAGTTTCGTGATTTTTCCAAGAGACACGATATCTAAAGAAGTGATCTCAGTCCACGTTCCTGTGTTAAAATATTCTTTGTGTTCAGACCATTGCCTGTACTGGTACACATGGGTGTGTCCAAAAACCACCGTATGCACTCGGTCATCGCCAAGAATTTTACGCGCTGATTCACTTAAATCCGGAAAGATTGCGCTCTCCAGGATGACTTGAACAATACGCTTAAACGGCCAGTTACGACGCGGATCCTTAACGAAGGCACTTTTGAAGAAGTACTTATACGCCATAAAGAACGCTTTAACCATGGTCGATGTCTCGTTCAGCAAGGCCCAACGCACCATCTTGCCGAATGGACGAATTTTATCCACGTGGGGATAGGTCTGCTTGATCTTTAAGACGACTTCCAAAAAGAAATGGGAACCGAACGGCAGATTCAGAATTGGCTCCACCAGATTCTTTTTCAGGAAAAACTTTTTGGGGTCCATACGATTCGCGGCTTCATGCATGTGCCCGTGTTCGATGTGCACACCATCAAAGAAGTAAACGATGTTTTTAAAGCGCACTGGCACACCGATCACCTGATTTACAAAGGCACGACAAGCCGGCCACAGCATTCCCTGATCATGATTGCCCACGATATAAGTGATGGACTTACCTGGCTTGGCTGCGAACTCGGCCATGGCTTTGAATACGTTTTCATGACCCTTGACGACATCTTTCAAGATATCCAGGGTCACCGCTTCGGTAATCACCGACAGGAAATGGCCCTTGTAATCGCACTGTAGGAAATTAAAGAAGTCACCGTTGATGATCAACTCAACTTCATAGTCACGATACACGCCTGTCGAATAGTAATGAATGAACTCCACCAGCTTGTCACCGTAGTAGAATTCTTCCAAAGAGTTGATCCCACCTTCAGGCAATAGACGACCCTTGCCCAAATGCAAATCACTGATAACCACCTTGATTTTTTTAACAGGTGCGGGCTTCGCTACGACGGCGACGCCTTCGCTGGACTCTACCGGTGATGTGGGTTCCATGAATTCCTACTCAGCTTTTTTGAGAGGAGTCGGGATGCCTTCTTCTTTGACTTCCAAATTAGAAAGCGCCAAACGTAGAGCACGCTCTGTACGTTTGAATTGGTCCTGATTCCCCTCGATAGTCTTGTTCAACTCAAGACACTTATTACGATAATTATCGAGTTCCTGGGAAAGCTGATCAATCTTTCTTTTTTGGTCTAGAATATACTCATCTTTGGACCGAACTAATGCCGCCTTTTCAGCACGCAAAAGCTCTAGACGATTTTCCAGTTCGCGCTCGCGAACACGGATCTTTTTGAAATCAGATTTAAGTCGAGTTTCCAGCTCGTCGATTTTCACGCGGGCTTTGGCAACTTCATTTTCCTTATACTGAAGATTACCCTTCAGGATCAGGACTTCGCTTTGATAGGATTCGCGGTCTTCCGCTTTCTCTTTCTCCACAGCGACAATACGCACACCCAACTCGTCAGTACGAGTACGAATGATTTCGCCGGCTGATGCCAGCTCCTCATTCTCGCTGCGCAAGAATTCAACTTCTTTTTCAAGCTCCAGAATGCGCTGCTGGGCAAGCTTCAGGTTTTCGGCCTGAGCCAGGCTCGCATCCACGGAAGTCATAACATTAGCAGAACCCGCACGGTTGCTTCCGCGGAAGTTACCAACACTGACTTTCACATCCACGTTTTGAGACTTACGCGCACCCAACCGGGCATTCGCAAATCCAGAAACCGCCAAAGTGCGATCCGCATCTGTGTTAGTTGCTGAAGTGTGTGAACTGGAGGGACCTGCATCCTGAATGGACACAGTTTTATCTTCTTTTGAATCCTCGCCCATGGATGCTGCCAATGATTCTACCGGACTGGTAAAGTCGTCTTGGTAAGAAGACACGGGTTGAGGCATTTCCACAACATGATCATCATCAATGCTGTCGATCGCCTGATAGTCACCTTCGCTGGAAGGACCATCATAGCGCTCTTGTGCTGGCATTTCATATTGCGGACGCGGAGGAACATCGAAACCTACTGGTTTTTCACCATCCAGCATCTCGTCACCGGAAGTAAACTCCTCGACAACTTCGTGGTTATAGTCGTCACCCTGCTCTTCGCTGGTGTACTGGTCTACGCCGCCATTGAATTCAGACTCATCGATTTCAGCACCGACGTCTTTTTCAAGGCCTGACCACATATCTTCATCACCATCTGCACTGGCAGAAGGCGCCTGACGGAAATTCGTCGGCTCATCGGCCGCCTGTTTTCCATCCTTATGGAACGAACCTTCCTCTTGAATACCACGGACGTCGTCCATCAGTGATTCAATCAGATTTTCCGCTGCTGAAGATTTCTTTTTTCGTTTCGACATACTATTGGAATTATCGGAAATTCCTCAACTTCTCTTAAGGACCACCCACCGGATTCCACCTAACTGGCTCAACGTCCAGCCCCATGTCGCCCCAGTTGCGCGCCAAGAGAGTTCAAAAGGTCGCGCCAGAGGTGAAGACACACTTTTGGTAGCAGCACTGCACTACAGATCTCACATTTCCGTCTCAAAATGGCTCGATCTCCTAGCTGATTTATGACGCTCGCTCGCTACCAAAAGTGTGTCCGTACCTGCGCGACCTTTTCCCCACGCTTGGCGCAGGACCCCGATTGTATTATTTTTATATTGTATGCAATTTAATTGCACACAACATAAAACAGCGTAGAATCAGGGCATGAACAAGAAACTGCTTTTGAAAAACCAGCTTTGTTTCCCGATCTACGCGGCTTCCCGCCTGATCACTCAGCTTTATGCCGAGCACTTTAAAGCTTTTGATCTGACGTATCCGCAGTATCTGGTGTTCATGGTTTTGTGGGAAAAGGCGCCACGCAAAGTGACGGAGATCGCCGATCTTCTGCTGCTGGATACGGGCACGGTTACTCCCCTGATCAAACGCATGGAAACCCGTGGTTGGGTGACTCGCAAACGCTCTGCCAAAGACGAGCGCACTGTGGAAGTTCACTTAACTACCGAAGGTCGCAAGCTGGAAAAGCATTTCACTTCAGTGCCCGACAAATTGCTTTGCAATGTCGAATGCAACCGAACTGAATTGCTGGCGATCTATAAAAATTTGAATAAGTTAAACGAGCAAATGAGAAAAACCTTAGAAGGAGGTCATCATGAGTAAGCTCTATAGTGCAGCTGCCACGGCAACTGGGGGACGAAACGGCAGGGTAGAAAGCTCTGACGGTGTCCTGAATCTTGAAGTACGTATTCCCAAAGAAATGGGCGGATCTGGTGGAGCCTTTACCAATCCCGAGCAGCTGTTTGCAGCGGGCTACGCAGCCTGCTTTGATAGCGCGCTGAACTTCGTGGCCATGCAGAAGAAGACGAAAATAACATCTACTGTGACTGCCGAAGTCGGCATTGGCGCGAACGGTGCTGGTGGATTTGCATTGGAAGTAAAACTTCGTGCGAAAATCGAAGGTGTTGAACGCGATATCGCGCAACAACTTCTGGAGACGGCCCACAAGGTGTGCCCGTATTCCAACGCCACTCGCGGCAATATTCCCGTCGGGATCGAACTAGTCTAACCCCTCCCGTAAAAGGCAAAGACTATCCCAAATAAAAAAGGCAGGATCACTCCTGCCTTTTTTTATTCTTCAAAATTGAATCTTAATTAGTATTGAGAGCCGAATTCAAAGTGAGTCGTTGCAACAAATCCTTCTTGATCATCTTCATTGGTTTGGCTTTGCGTATATCCATAGACTCTCACTGTTGCCGGTGCCTTAAACTCTCCCGAGTCGAATTCAACACCACCACAGCTAACTGGACAATGAGTTTCCAATTCGCGGCCGCTGGTAGGATTAGCTCTAATCAAAGCCTGCTTGTTTTCATTTTTCCACCAGAAATCGCTGAGCGCGGCCAATTGGTCTCCCCCAAAGACACAGCTCTTTTCGCCACCTCTTGGAGTTTTATAAAAAATCTTAATCGCGTTGATGTATGTATGACGTGAACTATCGGCGATTTGAAAAGTCATTTTAGGTACTGTGAAGTAAGCACCCTCAACGTCTGGAGTTGCTGTTTTTCCTTCTTGGGCTGCCATTCTTTTTGAGAAACAAGAATAACCTTGAGCAGGAACTGTCCAACGCACAGACTTTCCAACCGAAACTTCAACCGGTGATGCAAATGCCATCGTAGTTGATACCAATACTCCCAATGCAAGCATAAGACTTTTCATAAAACATTCCTTTGTTTTAAATTTAGTCCTTCAAGGATTTCACTGGGGCTAACCGCAAACAATACTTGTCGCGGAGCGCTGGGGTAAATATGCCAAAAAAAGAGCCCTGTTTAACAGAGCTCTTTTGGGAATCAAATTTTCATCTAGTGAAACACTAAACAGTGATAACTTTTTTGTATTCCGCCAGACGCTTTTCCAAATCTGGAAGAGTTACTTTGGAAAGAGCCTTCACAGAGAAATCCTGGATCGTGTGAGATGCCATCATGGAACCCATGATGCAGGCTTGTTTCAAAGTATTCAAAGTTGGAATTTCTTTTTGTGCCGCGATGTAACCGAAGAAACCACCGGCGAATGTGTCACCTGCGCCTGTTGGATCGATCACAGTTGGGATCGGCATTGCAGGCAGGATGAAGTAGCCAGCTTCTTTAGTGTACATAGCGAAACCGTACTCGCCACGCTTGATAACAACCGTAGATGGACCCATCGCTGTGATCATTGGAGCTGCAGAGATCGCGTTCGCAGCGCCCGTAAGCATTTTTGCTTCGCCTTCATTGATCAAAACCAGGTTCACTTTTTTTACCACTTCGATCAAAGCATCTTTTTTGATGTTGATCCAAAGGTTCATTGTATCAAGACCGACAAACTTAGGTTGTTTCACTTGTGACAAAACCTGCAATTGAAGTTCCGGAGCGATGTTTGCCAGGAATACGAAAGAAGAATCTTTGTAGTGTTCTGGCAATTGTGGATTGAAGTGTTCAAAAACGTTCAACTCGGTGTTCAACGTTTTCGCTTCGTTCATGTCACCTTCGTAGGAACCCGCCCAGTGAAACGTTTTGCCCGGAACTTTGGAAAGACCCGTCAAATCAACACCACGGTTGTTCAAAAGATCATAGTCTTTTTGATCGTAGTCCTCGCCCACAACACCGACAACACGCACTTTGGAAAACAAAGAGGCTGCCAATGAGAAGTAATTCGCAGAACCACCCAAAGCGCGGTCCGCTTTACCTGATGGAGTTTGAATTGAATCGTATGCTAGGCTTCCTACTACTAAAATTTCAGACATTTTGTATTTCTCCGGGTGATTTGCGCTTTGATATCTTCAAAGCGCGGCTTGAGACTAGTTAAGTTCTGTTTCGTTTTCAAAGCTCATTGCAGCAAAAGCCGCGTTCTTAGCGGTATGCTCCGCTTTATGCTCTGCCATCAACTGACGTTTTGATTTCGGCATACCCGCCAATTGAGAATTGGAGATATCCATCGTCGCGTTTTCTTCCTTGTGCGTGCTGTTCAACTGACCACAAGCCGCAAAGATATCACGACCCATAGAACGACGAAGAAGAACGTGGCAACCCAAACGGTTTAGTTCTGTATGGAACGCCTCGATAGTTTCATCAGATGGACGCTCGTAGGGAGCACCTGGATGTTCATTGAACGGGATGATATTGATTTTGCAAGGCACACCACGAGTCAGCTTCGCAACCTGACGGGCGTTTTCGATCGAATCCGTCACACCTTTAAGCATCACGTACTCGAATGTCACTTTATCGCCAGTTTTGTCGGTGTACTGCTTACAAGCATCCAACAACATTGTCGTGTTCCATTTTTTATTGATCGGCATCACTTGCGTGCGGATCTCGTCAGTCGGAGCATTCAAGCTCACTGCCAAACGAACCTTCGCATCCGCGATACGCCACATTTCAGGCACGATACCGGAAGTGGAAACAGTGATTTTCTTACGGGACAAGTTAATACCCCATGGAGAATGGATCACGTCGATAGTTTTAAATACAGCTTCCGGATTATCCAACGGCTCGCCCATACCCATGAATACGATGTTCGTGATGCGTTGGCCTTCCGCCAATGAATCATGAACCTGCATGAACTGACCGACGATGTCTTCAGTGCGCAATCTGCGTTTCAATTTTTGCTTACCAGTGAAGCAGAACTTACAACCGATGTTGCAACCGACCTCAGAGGAAATACAAAGAGTCAGACGACCTTCGGAAGGAATTACCACGGACTCAACACTTTGGTTATCGCCCATGTCGAACAGGAATTTTTGCGTTCCATCCACGGACTTCAAGTGAGTCAAAGTTTTAGGAAGCTCGAAAGAAAGTAGTTTTGGAAGTTCAGCGCGGAAGTCCTTGGACAAATTTGTCATTTGCTCCGGATCTGTCACGCGTTGTTCGTAAACCCATTTGAAAATTTGCTGAGCACGGAATTGCTCTTTGCCTTTGCCTTTTAGATAAGCTTTCAAATCTTCCAAAGTCATGGAGTAGAAATTTGCAGCTTTGTTTTCCAGGGGTTTTGCGACGTTGTCGTCAGTATAGTTGATTGGCGCAAGAGTAGCGCTTGTAGTCGCTTCGTTCAATTCCATCTAAGGGCTCCTCGGCTTATTACAGCCATGCTTGTTACAGCTGGGACTTTCGTGGTCCCGTTGATAAAGGATTATGTGTGCCGGGTTTGTAGCACAGGCCCCTTGGATCTTCTAGCAAATCCTATGATTTCAGCGCTTTAGCCATTAAAAAAAGCCCTTAAAAAGAGCCTTTCTTGCAAAAATTGCTTATTTGACCAGAGGTTGGCACAACTCAGCCACTGGATGGACATTTAAATTGATCTGAAACAAGCGGCGTCCTTCATACTCATCACCGCTAAAGCGAACGAATTGCTCACTTGCGAAAGTGTCCATGGCCTCATAAAAGAGCTTCAATTCCTGCTCGGAGAATGGCAACAAAAGGCTTTTATAGCGTCGTAGATCGAGAGGTAGGTGAAAGGCTTCAATTGCCTCTAACAGGCTTTGTCGATGAAACTTCATTAGATCAACGCTGCCCTTTTTATCTTGGACCTTGAATTTGCTATTAAGACTCTGCCAATGGATCTTTCCGTCTTTGTCCTCTTTACAGACAAGCTTCATTTCTTCCAGCTTATTGAGAGCAGACACTACTTCACCCTCTGGCAACTTCAGCAACGTCGTAAATGTTTGCGCCGTTAAGGGCAGATCTTTAAAACTCAAAAGAGTCAAAAGACGAGGCAGCATTGGACTTGAAATGAAATCAGTAAATTCGGGAACGGTCGTTTGTTGAGTATTTGTCTTAAGAATCCGCAAAAGTTCAGCTCCAAAAGCTTGTTTGTCTTTTTGGGTAGAAGCTCGCGAATACTTCACCAGATATGCAAAGTACTCTTCTTCATTTTTGGTCGCAAAGTTAAGACGACTAAACTCTTCCACGAAATGATCCGAGACTCTCTTTTTCCCGATGACAACCAGTCTTAGAAAAGATCTGCTATTAATCTGAAGTTCTTGGCTCCAGGATTCATAGGAGAATGATTTCTCCGTAGACTTTCTGAACTTGTAATAGTCTTGAAGATAAAATGTTATATCCAGATAATCATAAACTACAGGTGCATTCTTGCTAACAGCCATCAGCTCAACCTCAAAGGAAAAGTCCAACACTGGGATTCAACTCAGTCAAACTGAAATCTGAGTACCCGTAAGGTATACAACCGGTTCACGAAGACTGAATGTCGGCACCACTGACAAGTGCCTCATCGATTTACAAATTACTTTGTCTGTGTATATTGCTGCTGAGTTTGGCACGTCCATTGAAAAGCCAAACAGGAAAGAGAATTCTGAGTTACCGCTCACGCGAGGCCGATGGGATTTTCTTAAACCCATAACAAAGGAAATACCTATGCAATCATCCATCGTAAAAATTGGAATTACTGTGTTGGTCTCATTGATGACCGTTCAAAGCTTTGCGGGAGGCGGGCAAGTTGGTTCGGCAGAAACACTCTTGGGAACATATATCATTACAGGTCCCACAAATGATCTGGGAGATGAAAACACCGTTACTTTCACAAGCGATGGAGTTGTTCATCTCTCGCAAAAATCGGCATGGGGAAACAAAAACTGTAATGGCAAATTTCAAATTAAAAACGGCCTTTTGAAAGCCGCTGGATCATGCTTTAATTCTGTAAATTATAGCGATTTTGAAATGTCGATCGATTTGACTGAGGTTTCTAACTTGGGTTACTTCCGAGCGCCAGTTCTAAGTAAAACAATTTATGTAAAACCCGTACAAATGGAATTCTTGCAAAGAAAGTAAAACCTCAAGGGCGCTGCTATCAACCAGCGCCTTTTATTCCGCTACTTTAACCAAATCCGCTTCGTAATAGCAGGCTTTCTTAGTCACCCCTCCGCGACTGGTTTCATCGTCCAAAGCCACCACGGCCCCACGCTCGGTGCGCATTAATCGAATTCGAACTCCTGATTTGTTTCCGATGGACCAAGTGCCACGAACATTCGTAGCCCAACCTTCACCACCAGAGGTGACTGCAAATGATCCCGCCGTATCGCGGTCATTGCGAGTTTCATAATTCATGACAGAATGTCTGACCGATTTGTAGGTGGAAATAAAATGAACCATGTGAGATTCAAACTTTGCTTCACCAGGTTTTACAGTGATCCCTGTGAGTCCACTAAAGCTATAGAGAATGCAATAGTTGGAATTAAATTCCTTGATACGAGGTTTGCCGTCGATCACATAATTTCCCATAAAAGAATCAAATGGATCTGCTGCCTGAGCGATTGAGTAAGAGAAGAATAGCAGTACGAATGCAGCAATAACGTTCATCAGGTGCTCCCTCAAAATGTTGATGGAATCATCTGATCAGGATCGCAACTCTTGAGCAACCAAAAATGGAATGCCAAAAATCTTTTTCGTATCACCATAATCCCAAGCCGTTGAAATCATTGCGGCAGCAAAGGCCCAGGCCTTCATTCGCTGCAGATCAAAGCCGATGTACTCATTGAGAATCGACATACGACGCTCCAATGTTTTTCTGAGCGGTCGATTGGTGGGATAGGCATCCAACGGATTGTACATCATCACTGCCATTTCAAACGTCGGATCACCGATGTAGCCGTGGGGATCAATAACTTTCCATGAAGTCTTATGTTTCAGAATATTGTCGTGATGAAGATCACCGTGCAGCAGGCGATCCTGAGTGCGATCGAAAGTCAGTTCACTAATAATCCCACGAGCTTTGGATAACATGCGTGCATCGACAGCGCCTTCCAATACGTCCAGATCCTTCGCGAGGTCTGCGACATGTTTGAAAGCACCACTGATAATCGAGCGCGAATTCAGTTCATGAATAAGCCCTGCCATAATGATAGTTTGCTGATCATCATCCAGCTCGCGACTTTGCTTTAATGTTTGTCCCGGCTGTAAATGCTCCAGCATCGTGGCACCCAGATTCTTATCGGATTCCAGTACCTGTGCCGCCACTCCAGAAAAATGTCTTAACCACTGACGTTCGCGATCCAGGGACTCAATATCGCAGCCGGTTTTTATAATCACACTTTGACCATCAGATTTTCTTTTTGCAGAACCCACATAGTGAAATGACAAATTATCCAGCGGCTGAATAGATTCCAGACCCCAAAGGTATTCGATTTTACGAAGATGCTCTGGCAAACGGGAAAGCCACTGCTCCCCTGGAGCTTTCCAGGTGGTCACAATATTTTTATAAAGATTTGAATCAGGAGTTATCAACCAGGGCCTCCCATCCATTGGGCTTAGTCTTTGAACGCCTCGAGTTTTAATTCGATCGGTTTACCTAACCACATCGCCGCCTGCGTGTGATCGTAAAGGTCATCGCCAGCGAGTTCATGCACCAGCACAGACAATTCACCGCGCTCGTGCATTAACCATAATACCACGTCGGTGAACTTCTCCCGGGGAAAATTAATTTCAAACATGGGAGTGGGATGAGGACCAATTGGTTCAGGAATCAACTGACCTGTGAAGACCTCTTGATCTTTGAATGAGACAATCGCCTTGTTACGAAGCGCTTCTGCGAATTCTCTTTGTTCTTCACTAAAGTAAATATGGGCATCAAATTGCCGAGGAAAATTCGGAGGCAAAAGCTTGGAATTTACTTTGTAAGACTTCTCCATCAAATACGCTCCGGCCGAATCGCCGCATCCAAAAAAGGTACGGCGTACTTTCTAGTGGACTTCGTTGATGTATTCGATGAGCTCTGGGATTTCGCATGGGACGCAGCCTACTTTGCCGACGACGACGCCTGCGGCGTTGTTGGCTAGCATGCAGCTGTGAACCAAAGAAAGGCCGGATACCAAGCCTAAAGCAAGGGCCGCGATGACTGTGTCACCGGCACCAGTTACGTCGAATACTTTTTGTGCGTAAGTTGGAACTTCAGTGATTTGTTCGCCCGAGAAAATGGTCATGCCGTCTTTTCCGCGAGTCAGAACCACTTCTTTGGCGCCAGTGATTTTTTGCAAGGCACGGCCGACGTCTACAACTTTGTTTGGGTTGCCTTTCAGATCGTCGAAATCCATTCCCGTCAATACTACAGCTTCGTCGTAGTTTGGCTTGATCAAATCAACGCCTTGATAGAACGAACCTTGATTATTACGATGCGGATCGACCATCAGCTTTTTGCCGGCTTTTTTGCAGATCTCAGAAACTTTTTGAACCACGTTACGAGAGATCACGCCTTTAGCGTAGTCTTCGATGATCACGCAATCCGCGTGCGCAACATTTTTTTCCACCATCGCAAGCAGGCGTGCTTCAGTCTCTTCGGAAAGATACTTTCTCATTTCATAGTCGACGCGCACGATCTGTTGTTGTTTTGCCATCACGCGGGTTTTGCGTGTCGTAGGACGAGCCTTATCAACAATCATGTATTCCCAGCTGACACCATTTTTTGCAGAAAGCTCTTTTAACATATCCGCGCCCGTGTCTTCACCGACAACAGAAACCATCATCGGAGTGCCACCAAGACTTGCCACGTTTTGCGCAACGTTGGCAGCCAGGCCCAAACGCATGTCTTCTTCTTCAACTTCCAAAACTGGAACCGGAGCTTCAGGACTGATGCGACGAACTTGCCCCATGACGTACTCATCCAATCCAACGTCCCCGATAATGAGGATCTTTCTGCCTTTAAGCGCAGGGATCTGTTTGATCAGAAGGTCTTTTTCTTGAGGCCCGAGTTTAGCTTGTACAGGTGCTGTCATTTTTTCACTCCAAAAGCCTTTTTTAGCGGATTGGCGGCCCCCTGTCATCCCTTTAACAGCACGGCTATTGGCAGCAAAAGCCCCTTTATGTTAAATACTTAGCCTATGTTCAAAGCCAAAGGTAAATCTCAGGGCAAGGGCCCCGCATTTAAAAACAATTCCCGTGGAGGTAAACCCGGTCTTCGCAATGGCGACGAGCGCAAATCCACGGCCAATCTGATTTACGAACAGAACTACATCACAGCCCGCGAAAAAGAAGAGATTTTAAAATACCTGAGCACCCTGTATCCCATCTGGGAAATGCGCTATTCCAAAAACAACCCTCCCCCGGAAAACCAAAAGCAAAGACCGCTTTTGCGCCCGGTTTACTGGTTAGGGAACTGGCAATTTGCCTGCTTGAATTACTATCACCCACCCAAAGGCATCTACAATCGCTGCGTCACTGGTGAAAAGTACCCGCCGGTTTTGGAATACCTGGTTAATAAAATTGAAAGCTTAGTGAAAGAGAAGTTCGACCCACGTGATATTCCCCGTGGTTGGACACTCAATACCTGCCTGATTAATTACTATGGCAATCAAGTTCAGGAAGACGGCAAAAAAGTCGACTGCGCACGCGTGGGCGAGCACAAAGATTTTGAACCAGGCCCTGTGGCCTCCATCTCTTTTGGTGAGCGCGCTCTTTTCCAGTTCGTATCCAGCAAGGGAACCGAATCCAAATCCGACGTAGTTTTACAGCAATGGCTGGATGACTGCTCCCTGCAAATCTTTGGTGGAGAGAAATTCAAAAAACAACTTTTCCACCGCGTGCAACGCGTGGAAGAAAAAAACGACCTTGTTTTCCCCTTGAACGAGATTTCAAATTTCGAAACCAGAAGAATAAATTTCACATTCCGCTACGTTCCGGATGAACATATTGTGCCCTTCAAAAAGCTTTCTTCGGAAGCCCAAGAAGACGTGCGCCAATACATGGAAAAACTCGCAGAAAAATCGCATTTCTTTAAGGCACAGCTCTAGGTCTTTAGCCCCTCTCAGGTATGAACTTTGATAAGTATCCAACATGTGGATGGAGAACGTCATGAGATGTAACCTATTGAAGCATTTGACTAGTTTTTTGACAAAATCGCCGCCAAGGGCGTCACTGCCCACTTTAGCAGCACTATTGGCAGTCATGGCAAGTCTTGCGACTCCGTATTCCCATGCCATCGTAGGTGGAACTGATGTTAACGCTGGCGACGTGTTGGCTAAAAAGGTTGTTCTGATCTTGGGTACTACACAAACAGGTGGCCGAGGCTACTGTTCGGGCACAATGATCGATAAAGACATCGTGCTAACTGCGGCTCACTGCTTTGAAACCGTGATTAAAAATTACTATGTGATTCCGAACATCAACATGTCCCCGGAATCTGGCTATGAGCGCGAGAAATTCAACATCCCGGTCACCAAATGGGTGATCCATGAAGACTATAACAAACCAGATGCAAAAGTGTTTTCTGATATCGCTCTTTTAAAATTGGAGCGCGCAGTGCCCGAAGAGTATGCTCCGGTAAAACTTTATGACGGTAAATCCGAAGCGGATCCATTTACCATTTTAGCGGGCTTTGGCAAAACCAAAGAGACCCGCATCGATCAGACTTATTTGCGATTTACGGCAAAAGAAAACTCCGAAATTCAGATCGACTACAAAGGACAAATCGGAACTATGATCATGGCCAATGGACAGATTAAGGGTGCCTGTGAAGGTGATTCAGGCGGTCCGGTTTTCTATGGTGTGAACGGTGAATTCCAACAAGTTGGTATCATCTCAACTACCGTAGGCCCCGACATCATGAGCACGTGCAGCGGTCTTGTGATTGCAACACACTTGCCACGCTTCCTGCCATGGATTGAAAAAAACAAAGCTCTTTTAAACGCACAGAACAAGGCAAGAACCAGCATCAGAGACGGATCCGCTCCACTGCACGTTCTGCCAAAGCTGAAATCATCAAAAGAGGATTAACCCCCAGTGCTGTAGGGACGATAGATCCATCCAGCACTTGAAGCCCTTCGTGCAGACTTCCGTCAGCCTGATACACCTGCCCCAGGTGGTTGACGACTCCAGACTGCACGGAGTCCGCCATCACGCAGCCCCCTAAGGGATGAACCGTCACCAGGTTTTTTCCATTAACAATCAAGGTCCGTGGATTCATCACAAAATTTCCACCTAAAGCCCGTGACTGCTTTCGCATCGCCCGGTCAATCGTGGAATAAATCGGATCGTGCTTTACTTCAGGCCAGCGTACACGCATGCGTCCTTTGCGATCGCGCTGCAGTTTTCCGTTGGCGCGATCATGACCCATACCCAAATACACCATCGAATAGTTCAAGGCTCCTTTTTCAATGTCTTTGGATAATGTCACATCCCGACTAACCCGCAGAAAGCGCGCGAATGACAGGCGAAACTTCGCGATCCCCATCGCTAGCCGCAATGGAATCGTGAAAGCTCCGGGGAAAGTTCCTTCCTCAATAATGAAACGATCAAAAAGGTTTTTGCGATTGCGATAATCCGCCACAGAATAAATCACGGCTCCGGGTTTCATATCCACGCGCACCTGACTTGCCGAAGAAAAGCCAATGGCATTCGTCCGATATGCCGTATTGAACGAAAGCCCCAACACATCACCATTGCCGGAAAATCTTCGCCCAAGCAATGATGAAACACTTAAACCCTTATCACGTGAGTTCATAAGTATTCTGGAACTTCCCATAGTACCAGCACAAACAATCACGTTCTTTGCCCGAAGAGTTCTGCGAGTGCGACGACCCTCTTCAGAAGTATGCACACAGTGGATCAGATAGTCATGATCTGACTTCTTTTGAACCCACATAACTTCAATCTGCGTATAGATTTCCGCCCCGCGATTTTTCGCCAGTGGCAAATAATTCATATTTAAGGTGTTCTTTGCACCAGTGTTACAACCCGAACAACAATTCCCGCACTCGATACACTTGGGCTGCTGAACATTCTTCTGCTGGCTTTGAGCGCCGTACATATTCACTGCAATCGGAGGATATCTGATCGGGGCGCCCAATGTGTCTGAGGCCTCTGCATGGGCCCGCACCTTCGCACTGCTCATACGTTCCGGATCAAAGGAATGCCCCTGTAACATCTGGCGAACGCGGGAGTAATAGATTTGAAAAACACCTGCACGCACTTCCTGAACCAAAGCTTTTGGCCATTCGGGAGATCGGATGGTGTCGATGTCGGGTTCAACCAAAGCTCCGGCATTTATTAGCGAGGTCCCCCCCAGTCCATTGCCATTAAGAACATCCATTTCACGACCAGCATGAATTTCAAAAAGCCCTAATGGATTTTCGTCACATAAAACGTCTTTGCGAATGTCGCGAAACTTTTCTGTGAAACTTCCTGGTGGACGCTCTGGCCCGCGCTCTAAAACTGCGACAGAACAGCGCCCAGCAAGTCTGGAGGCACTGATCGCTCCACCATATCCCGAACCGATAACAATGACGTCATAGTGATCGCGCAAATTAGAAATAGGATTGGCCAAGGGCCGGTAGTTGACTCGAACAGGAACATTCTTTACTTGAGGTTCCGCCTGTGCTGACGGCGCGGAAAGCGCCCCCAGCAAGCCGCTCAGAACTCCTGACTTTAGAAACTTTCTGCGCCCCAAATCCATCCATCAAGAAGACCGCAGAAACCCCAATAAAGAAACAAAGCCAAAACCAATATGCAAAAAGACAGTTTACTTCGCTACCGACCAACTAATTTGAAGATTAGGTTTTCCGGCGATATCGACCATTTTCGCACTTAAGTTTTGATTAACCCAGCGAACAATCATGTCTTTTTCAGAGGAAGTCAGTTCAGAATTCATAAAACGGAAATCAAACTCTGACAAAGGCAGACTCATGCTCATGGTCTTTTCCTGACCCTTGGAATTTTGCAGAACGATTTCCAGATTCACGAAGTTCTTCTTTTTCCCTGGCTCGTCCACAGTGTAAGTTACCTTCGTGGTGCCGGTGAAAAATCCATTCCATTCATCGTCTGACATTTCCATGTTCAGCTTGTTTTCACGCATTTTAAAATTAGGGGAATGCGACAAAACGTAAGACTGCAACAGCGAGCTCGACATCTTCCAGTCATAAGCCACAGGCAAGGTGCAGTGATATCCTTCTGGAAATTCAACGACGCGAATATTGCGGCTGTCGACCTTCATGGTTTTATTGACGATCATTTGCGAGTTGATCGAATACGGCACCATGAAATCATTGTCCGTCGCCCAGATCATCACCGGCTCTTTCACGTCTTTGTAGAACGGCCAGAAATTATTCAAACCCCAGAAATCCTCGCCGTCCTTCATTCCCGGAGGCAGCTTCACCGATGACATGTAAGAAAGTCCACCGTGGTAAGTCCGTACCACTTCAGACACCGCTTTTTGGATGAACTTGAAACTGTCGTACTGAACCACGCCTGGAAGTTTTTCTTCGATACCAGCCAGACGACGGCGTCCCCACAAGTCAATGAAAGCCGAGCGCGTTCCACTGCCCGTCAAACTTTCCATCGTGGCTTTCAAATTGACCACCGGGCACATCGCCAGGAAGCTTTGAATCAATGGTGCGCTTTGAGGTGAGTTGTATTTGTTCAACAACGAAGAAAACAAAACACCCGGTCCACCCAAACTCATCCCCATGATGTGAATGCTGTCCACCAGTCGGGAAATTGGCTCCAGGGGATTTCGCAGCAACTGGGAGATCAGAATATTCTGAATCCCCTCATCATAACCACCGAATGAAAACTGGTTGTTGTTCGCGATAAAGTCAGCACTGGTTAGATTTTCCAATAGCAAAACATTGAATGGAGACTGTTCAAACAGCATCATCATCCAACCGCGCTCTGGTCTGAAGTCCTCGATACTTGAAAAAATACCTGATCTGAAAATCACCAAAGGTCGGCGTTTGGTATCACCTTTTAAAGCCAACAATCCTTTTAACTTTACGTTTCCTGGAAGGTTAATGACCACGCGGCGAAGAAACGGATGATCCTGTGGCTCGTAACGCATCGTCAAATAACGGCGAACATTGACCATTTCACCTAGGTCCTCTGTTTGCAATTCAGCCCCACACTCCTGAATGTACTTTTGAACCAATCCACCTTGTATTTGGGCGGAAACAGAAACTCGGGGATCCTGCAAACGCGCGGACCATAAAGGCGTTTCACACTTATCAGTTAAGGCCTGTCCAGCACCTGTTGGCGTCCAGCCTAGGATACCTTCGAATAGAAAGTTCAAAACTGCTGGATAACGCCCCGGCGCGTCGGCCAGAATAGGGTTGTCACTGGATGGAAACCAGATTCGAGGACTTTGAAACTGCTCGATAAATGCCTGCTGAGCGGACGCCGGTTTCTGTGCAAAAGTGAAAATTGGAACGACTGAGATGATGAAAACAATTAGACAACGAGACATAGGTCTAATTGTGGGTAAAAAGAACCACCGAGTCATCAGCTATTTTTCCCGGGTGACACTGAGTATTTACTTAATTAAACTGCCACCGTGTATTTTTAAGGAGACACATTATCATGGACCACAAGATTGAGCCCTTGTATGACGGGCCGTTGTTCCGCAACGCTATCCAGACTCTAGATGAATCCGCAAAAATTATTAACTGTGACCCGAACGTTCTTGAGCGTCTAAAACGCCCACGTCGTTGCATCACGGTTTCTGTACCGGTTCGTATGGACGACTACTCTGTGAAAGTATTCACAGGTTACCGTGTTCAGTACTCTCCAACATTGGGCCCCTACAAAGGCGGCATCCGTTATCACCAAAACGTAGATCTTCAGGAAGTTGTTGGTCTTGCGGCTTTGATGACATTCAAGAACTCTGTTCTTGGTCTTCCATTGGGTGGCGCAAAAGGTGGTATCACTGTTGATCCAACCAAATTGTCCCGCACTGAAAAACAAAATCTGACTCGTCGTTATGCTTCTGAAATTGGCCCATTCGTTGGACCAACTAAAGACATCCCAGCTCCAGACGTGGGCACTGATCCACAAACAATGGCTTGGTTCATGGACACTTACTCTCAAGAGCAAGGTGGCTTTGCACAACCGGGTGTTGTAACTGGTAAACCGGTTGAGATCGGTGGATCTTTGGGTCGTAACCACGCTACAGGTTTGGGCGTTGTTTACGTAGCAGAGAAAGCATTCGAAGTTTGCAAAATGAACATGAAGGGCGCGACTATCGCGATCCAAGGTTTCGGTAACGTAGGTTCTTTCGCGGCGAAATTCGCTCACGATCGTGGCGCTCGTATCGTTGCAGTTTCTGACGTTTCCGGCGGTATCTTCAATGGTGACGGTCTTGATATCCCTGAAGTACTTGAGTACATCAAAGCTCACAAGTTCCTTAAGGGTTATCCAAAGGCAACACCAATCAGCAACGAAGACTTGCTTGAAGTTAAATGTGATGCTTTGTTCCCGTGCGCTCTTGAAAACCAAATCGACACTCACAACGCTGAAAAAATTCAGGCGAAAATCATCGTTGAAGGTGCGAACGGTCCTATCACGAATGCAGCTACAAAAATTCTTTCTAAACGTGGTGTATTCATCGCTCCAGACGTTATCGCCAATGGTGGCGGCGTAATCGTTTCTTACTTTGAATGGGTTCAAGATACGATGGCGTTGTTCTGGGACGAGGACGAAGTAAACTCCAAATTGAAGGTTCTTATCACAAAAGCTTTCGACAAAGGTTACGCTATGGCGAAAGAGAAAAACGTGGATATGAGATCTGCTGCGATGGCAGTATCTGTTCAACGTCTTGAAAAAGCGATGCTTCTAAGAGGTTTATACCCTCGTTAATCGGCCCACTACTCCGGCGCAAGCCGGAGTGTTCCGCAGAGGTGGGTTTCAAACCCACCTTTTTTTTTGCCTTTTTTAGTTCATATTGCTGGAGTCTATTCATGCGCCCTTGGCTTCTTCTTCCGCCGAAACTTGCCCACGATATCAACGGCTATGCCCTGCCCGCTTTGTCCTACCTCTATGGTAAGAAAACCCCGCACTGGAACTCTTTCACCTGGAAAGGCATGACCTTCGCAAACCCCTTGGGGATTGCTGGTGGAGTGGATAAAGATGCGGAACATCTTAGTGACTGGTGGAGATTAGGGTGCGGTTTCGTTGAAGTCGGTACTGTGACTCCGCAGCCACAGAAAGCCAACCCAGGCAAAATCATGGACCGCGATATGAAGCTGACTGCGATGTGGAACAAAATGGGTTTTCCCAGCCACGGCGCGGATGAGGTGTTTTATAATCTGGCTTCCTATGCACCCAACTTCAGAACTCCCGTATTTGTAAACATCGGCAAGAATCGCCAAACACCGAACGAACACGCAGTTAATGACTACTTGGAACTGGTCGACAAGCTTCGCCCCTGGGCTGATGCCTTCGTCGTCAATATTTCAAGTCCCAACACGCAGGGGCTGCGCGAACTGCAAAAAAAGGAAAATCTGGGAGCGCTACTAAAGCCGATCCTGGATCGCGTTTCACACTTTGAACCAACGCCGGTCCTGGTCAAACTGAGTCCCGACATGCCAGACGACGGCTTGGCCGAAGCGATCTCAAACTGCCAGGAACTTGGCGTCGACGGATTCGTGTTAACTAACACGACCCTGTCCCGCCCGACTGGTTGCCATTTTCCCAATGAAGGCGGCTTATCAGGCGCTCCTCTGAAGAACCTTTCTCAACGCGCATTGCAAATTGCTGTTCAAACTTTAGGCAAAAAGCGTCAAGGGATGCTCTTAGTGAGTGCCGGAGGCGTCTTAACCCCTGAAGATGTCTTTGAAAGATTGCAAATGGGCGCAGATCTTGTTCAAATTTACTCTGCACTTGTGTTTCATGGACCCAGTTTTTTCCATGACGTAGCAGCTAGAAGGAAAAATGTCGGAAGATAGTGTTGAGTTAAAACCAAGAAAACCAAAAATCCGCAAGGGTCATTGGATTCCCGTCGTTGCAGGCTTCCTGCGTAAAGATGGAAAAATCTTGGTCGGTCAACGCCCCGAGAATAACTCCTTAGCTGGGCAATGGGAATTTCCCGGTGGAAAAATCGAAAGCGGTGAGACACCTGAACAGGCTTTAGCCCGCGAGCTCGACGAGGAGCTTGGTATTGAAGCTGAGGTCGGTGACCTTAAACTAGCCTGCACTCATTCCTACGGAGATGTAGGGATTCTCATATTGTTTTATGAAATCCTATATTGGAAGGGCGAACCGCGCGCCAAACATCATATGATGCTTGAGTGGATACATCCGGAAGAACTAAAACACCGCAATATCCCTGAAGCCAATCGTAAGATTCTGAACAGAATCTACAAAGCCTTGGGACTTGAATGGCCAAAATAATACTTGTCAGTAAAAATTCAAACGGCACAACCTGGCAGTTGGCTCAAGCTTTACGCTCCCAACAACATGAAGTGACGATACTGACCAGTCATGGCGACATTCCCCCAGAACACACCAACGGCATCGAATATATGGGCTACTTTAAAAAGTGGTCTTTGCTTGAAGGTCTTAAAATAATTCCGGGACTTTTCGGAATGCAGCCGCATATTCTGCATCTGGTTTTGGATGATGACCGCATGAATGCGGCACAGGTGATTTTGTCCACCTATGCAAAGTCCCACCCAAATTGTGTTCTGACGACAACTCTTTTGCATATCAAACGCGGCCTTAAAAAAACCAATCCCGTTCGTTATCTGGTAGAGGAAAGTGACATTATCACCTTCCCCACCGTCGAATCCCTGGCTCAATTGCGCGGACTGAATGTTCGCTCAAGCCAACAGGGACGTGGGATTTTACCACCGGCTTTGAATTTTAAAAACAACCCGCAGACTTTCGAAGAACTGGATGAGTCCGAAGCTTCGTTGCTGGCCAACTTGAACTCACAGGAATATTTTGTTCTGCCTTTTCGCGAAGGCAGCTTCAAACCCGAATCTCAACGATTCCAAAGTCTGTTGATGCTGGCACGCAAACACAAAGTCATCTTGTGGGGAACTTATTCCCACTGGTCCTTGCGTGAAAGAAAACAGTTCGCCAACTGGATGGAGAAAAACGCCTGCGGTGAACGCTGGATTGTGACGGGCACAATTTCTCCGCAACTTTCCAGAATACTTTTGGCAAAAAGTACCGCTTTTGTGATGGCAGGTCAGCAGTTCACTCCACCCGAGATGACTGAATACTACCTGCGCGCAATCCAGGCTCAGTCGACTTTGATCTTGGATTCAAAGCAAACCAGTTTGCATGCGGATCTTTGGAAAAACACAGTGAATTGCTGGGTACTGAACATCCAAAGCCTGCAAAAAGAATTGGACAAGCTTTTAACCCGCTCCAGCTTCAAACTTCCCCAAGCGCTTACCGAAGATTGGGCCCAAAGCAGTCACATTGTTGACTCTTCCATGAATGAATTAAACCGTCTTTATAATCGGGCCTTGGCATCTGCCCGATAGTCTTTTAACCTAAATTCATGTTCGCAAAAAAATCTGCTTTGCCAGAGACCCTTAACATTTGCCTGACTTCCCATCGTTTTCCGATTTTAAGTCGGGCAACTGATCATGGATTTCTGTGGCCGATCGCACGCGGACTGGCGCGCGAAGGACACAAGGTCACGGTTATTTCCGCGAACTCCCCTTTGAAAAAGCCTGAAATCACCCGCGATGGTGTTCGTGTTTTTTATCTGAATGAGGGCGAAAAAAATCTGGCTCACCTGCGCTTTCAAATGGCGGTTCGCCAGAAGTTCATGCAGCTTCACCGCGAAACTCCGTTTCACATCGTTCACAGTATCGATAAATCAGGTTACCGCATCGGAAATCGTAAGGATGATCTGAAAATCGCCATGGCCTATGACGTGGAAGCGACGCAAATGTCCCAGCTGTTTGCGATCTTAGCGATGAAGCAGGAAAACCTGCCCAGTATTCTGACGACGGGACTTGCAACGGCATATAAATTTCTGACCACCTACTACGGTGGCGATCGCCAGTTGCTTTCCACTGCGGATGGGATCTTTGTGACCAATCCCCAGCAGAAAATCATTCTGGAAAGATATTATCTTTATCCGGATTTTCATACTTACACGGTTCCCTACGGAATTGATCTGGGTGACTTAACTCCCAAAGAAAAGTCTTTGGAATTAAGAGCTAAACTGAATCTTCCCGAAAACTCCCACATCGCCGTCACTATCAATGACATGACCGATGCCAATGAGTTGGTTCCATTGCTTCAGGCATTTGAAAAAGTCGCGATTAAAAAGCCGAACAGCTATCTGATCGTGGTCGGCAATGGCCCAAAATTCAAAGACATCGAATTTCAGGTTTTAAACCTGGCCCTGGGTAACCGTGTGATCCTGGCGGGAGCGATTCCGGCAGCAGAACTTGAAGATTACATCGTTTTGGGCGACGTCTTTATCAATATGGGCTCCCGCAGTACCGGTTTTGAGCCCTCAACTTTGGAAGCCATGGCCCAAAAAAAGGTGGTTATGGGTTCCGAAGTGTCCCCGATCGCCAATATTATCGAGGACGGACGCGATGGATTCTTGCTTCGCCCGGCCGATGTCGACTCCATCTCGAACCTCTTGGTTGAGATCTTTTCCGGCACCATGCCTGCGGACGAAATCGGCGAAAGAGCACGTCAGCGCGTCACAGACCTCTTTGATACCGGCAAAATGGTCCAGGCGGTCATTGATGCCTACCGTAAAATCCTTCTCAATACCGGAATGTATAAGAAGCAATGAGTTAAATCATTGAAAAGTGGTAGTCAGCACCCACACACTCTGTATAATCGGGAGTGTTATCAATACTTTATGTTCTAGAGGATCTGGACGATGACTAAAGCGGATTTGATTAATTTGATCTCTGAAAAAGCCGGCATCACTCGCGTAAAAGCAGAGACCGTTGTGAATACAATCTTCGACTCTATGGTTGAAGCATTGATGCGTGATGACCGTATCGAGATCCGTGGTTTTGGTTCATTCGTAAACCGTCAATACGGTGCCTACAAAGGTCGCAATCCGCGCACTGGCGAAATCATCAATGTTGATGAAAAGAAATTGCCATTCTTCAAAGTTGGTAAAGAACTTAAAGAAGATATCAACGGCGGCAAAGAGTAGTTTTCACTCTGCCAAATACGAAAAAAGGGACCACGAGGTCCCTTTTTTTATTCCCTGTTTAATGTAAATGCTTCCTCAAAAAGAATGTCATTGAGCGATAGTGGGACCAAAAAATGCAAAAGCGACACTTGCTTTCGCAAGGTCGCCTTTTGGACGGACTCACTTCCGATTTAAGTGAAGGAGGTCCGAATGAACAAACCGCTATGTTTGTCTTATCGGCTGACTTTAAAACTTATTAAGCAGATTTTAAGTATTGTTTTGGCATTGATCAAAGTAATCAAAGAACTGCTGTAACAAGATAAAATCTTACCTCCGGAACGTTTCTGTTTGTCCCCTTAGCTAGGTAACTAGCCAGGACCAAGGATGGGACTAAAAATCCCTCGGAGGCGAGCCCACCTGGGGCCTTGCGAAGGCACCTTTTATTTTGGAAAAACAGAAATATCTGCGATCTTTTTTATTCCATGAAGCGCCATGAACAGGCGTTCAACTCCTAAAGCGATTCCGCCACTTGGTGGAATTCCTGCATCCAGACATTGGAAAAATTCCTGATCCAACGGAATCATTTCTTTGTGGGATTCCAGTTTTTTTTGCAAATCTTCTTCGGAACGCTGTCTTTGAATTTGTGGATCGTTCAGTTCATGGAACGCATTGCAAAGTTCCAACCCCTGCCAGTACGCTTCGAAGCGATCCCCCCACCCGTCCGTTGTCAGACGAGCCAGTGCCGCCTGATACGGAGGATACTTTTCGACAAAGATCAAATCCTCGCCATGTAGCTGCGATTCAACTTTATCCATGAAGATCAAAAAGAAATAATCATCGATGCTTTCCGCACTGTGCACATCGACATTCAATTTCTGTGCGAGTTCTTTCAGTTCGGCTTTTGTCGTTTCGGGAGTCAGATCAAACCCACAATGGATTTTGAAAAGTTCGGCCACAGAGTAACTAAGAATTTGCCGCGGAGGTTGGAACTTTAAAACCTTCACCAGGTGCTGAACCAGATCGATCACATCCTGCTTGATGGTCGTCAAATTATCGTAAGCGCGATACCATTCCAGCATCGAAAATTCCGGCTGATGACGTTCGGTCACTTCACCGTTTCTAAAACAGGGAGCGATTTCAAATATCTTTTCCGCACCCAGAGCCAATGCTTTTTTCAAATGAAGTTCCGGACTGGTTGGCAGATAAAGTTTTTCTTTGCGTGAACCGACCTTCAATTCTGTCGCAAACACATCGAGTGCCGGCTCTGTTCCAGGACAAACCACCAACGAAGGTGTTTTCACTTCCAAAAACCCTTTACGACGGAAAAAATGCCGAACTTCTTCGACATAGCGATTCCATTTTTCCAGAATGTCTTTGTTAAATGTGCGCTTTGGCAGAGTGGACTTATTAGGAGCCAACAAAATCACTTCCGCTGCGGAAACCACCGCAACGATATCGCCCTCAATCAAAAACTCTGACTGAGGTGGCGCCTTTTCAAATGAAATGATTTGTTCTTCCTGATCGCGAATCAGAGTGATTTCCAAACCACCCTCTTCCCGCTCGATACGATAAATTCTGCCCGCCGCCTTAGCATCAACCGGCATCGCGGGATAAGACTTCCAATGTTGATTTAAAAAAGTATTTCTATCCAAAGTTCCTGCAGATTAAAGGTACGGACACACTTTTGGTAGCGAGACTGCGTTAACGGAAACTTACTGGCAAAGACCTTGTGAACGAAGGCTGCCAAGTTCCGCAGAAATTGCTTCCAGGTTGTCAGCGCCGTAAACCACCTGATCGCCAACTGTGATCCGGTGTTTCACCCAGAAACCCTGATAAATTCCTTCACTGCTCAAAGCGCAGTTTGATTTTTCAGCCATCACCGCTGCCGGTGCCCAGCTAGCCATCATCGTCAAAAGCAAAGTTGTTCCTAGTGCTAAAAGAATTCTCATGGTTTCCCCCTTCCCCCTCGCCCTAATTGGCTCCGGGTTCGTCCTGCCGTTTAGCTAAAACAATCTTAAGCAAACTGCTTGCCAATCATATTTGGCCAGTTTGACACCGAGATTTGATATTTGTGTGAAGACACATTGAAAATCCATTCGAAATCAATGCCCAAAAGGTGGCTTCGTCACGAGATTTTCGGAGCCAAGTCGCACCAGAGACGAATCGCGGCCATCAATTGAAAATATTAGCCCTATCCCACCGGCATGTTCCCTGCCAAACCTCCAATAGAAACCATCCAATTAATACCGTTGAAAGGTATACCTATATAAGGTATAATTAACATGGCGATCCAAAGTTTTTCCGACCCATTAACAGAACAATTCTTTGAATCAGGAAGAATCCCCAGCAAAGCCGGATGGAGAAATGTTCATTCTGTAGTTCAGAGGAAACTTGATTTGCTGCATTTCGCAGCAAAACTGGAAGATCTAAAGTCTCCCCCGGGGAATCGGCTGGAAGCACTTAAAGGTTCTCTTGCCGGATTTTACAGCGTTCGGATCAATGATCAGTGGCGCTGTATTTTTAAATGGACAGACGAAGGCCCAACAGACGTCGAAATTTGTGATTATCACTAAGGACTAAATATGATTGAGATGAAACGACAACCCACAACTCCCGGTGAAATTCTAAATGAAGAGTTTTTGAAGCCCTTAAAACTTTCTCAGCGCGCTTTCGCTGAGCATATTGGAGTCGAAGTCAAAACCATCAATCGATTGATCAATGGCCGACAAAGTTTAACCCCGGAATTAGCCCTTCGCTTTGCTGCGGCCCTCGAAATGAGCGTTGAATTTTGGTTGGATCTTCAGAAGGCCCAAGATCTGTGGCGCTTAAAAAATAGTAAAATAAAACTCCCAAAACCTCTAAAAGCCAGCTGAGCTTCTATTCTATTCAATTTTAGCCATAAAGATTGAGTTTTCGGCCTCCTTCCGCTATCAGAAGTAGCGAATTCTACTAGGAAAAGAGGCAACCGATGCTTGATTTGCACAAGGCGCTAAATAATCTAAAAGGCTCCGTTGAGTGGGCTCAGTTAAGATTGGTTTCCGAAAAAACCACGTGGCGCGTGATCCGCAATGAACAATTCGAGAACAGTGACATCAGTTTTGATCACGGTTTGATGGTTGAAGTTTTGGTCAATGGACACTTTGGATATGCCGGCACCAGCGACATCACTGCTGATGGTGTGAAACGGGCTTTTGAAAAAGCAACTTTGATGGCTCGTCAGGCCTCTTCCTTGAAAGTTCATGACTTTTCAGTATTACAACGTCCGGTGGCACAAGGTCGTTACTCTTCCCCGGTTGTGCGCACGATGGATTCTTATTCCGCAAAAGAGATCACAGATCTTTTCATCGATGCCACCCGCGTGATGAAGGTTTCAGACAAAGTTATCAACCGCATCGCTGTAGCGATGATCATTGAATCCGAATTTTCAGTTGTCAGTACTCATGGTTCTGACGTTCATCAAAAATTTTCTATCGTAAGCACTGACTTCAATGCCACAGCAATGGATGGTAGTGAAGTTCAGCAACGTTCTGAAAACGGTGGCCTTGCCCGTTGCAATCAGATCGGTGCGGAAGTTTTCGATCGCGAATCGATTTTGGAGCGCTCTAAAAAAATCGGCGAAGAAGCCGTCGAGCTTTTAACAGCAGAAAACTGTCCTTCCGAAACTTTGGATCTGTTGATCGCACCGGACCAAATGACATTGCAAGTGCATGAGTCCATCGGTCACCCCCTTGAATACGATCGCATTCTGGGTGATGAGCGCAACTACGCTGGCTGGAGCTTTGTAAAACCTGAAGACTTCGGCAAACTTCAGTACGGTTCAAAACTAATGAATGTTACTTTCGATCCGACAGTTCCCGATGCGATGGCGTCATACGCTTTCGACGATGCCGGCGCTAAGGCGACAAAAGAATTCCTGATCAAAGATGGTGTTTTGCTGCGCGGATTAGGATCTTTGGAATCCCAGGCTCGTTTGGGACTTCCAGGGGTTGCGAATTCCCGCTCTTCAAGCTGGAACCGTGCTCCGATTGACCGTATGGCCAACATCAATCTTGAACCCGGCACTTCCAAGCTTTCAGACATGATCGCTTCTGTTGAGCGCGGTGTTTTCATGCATGCCAACAAATCCTGGTCCATTGATGACTACCGCAATAAGTTCCAGTTCGGTTGCGAATATGCGCAATTGATTGAGAATGGTAAAATCACCAAGACTTTGAAAAATCCAAACTATCGCGGAACAACAGTGAAGTTCTGGAATTCCTTGAAAGCTGTGAGTGAAAACCGTGAAACCTACGGCTCCCCTTTCTGTGGCAAAGGTGAACCCAACCAAGTGATCCGCGTCGGTCACACAACTCCTTACTGCCTGTTCGGCGGTATGGAAGTGTTTGGAGCGTAGTATGAACTTTATTGAATCAACTCAAAAAACTTTCAACTTCATTGCTGATACTCTTTTCGCCAAACTAAAATCCGGCGAAGAAGCGAACTTAAATTTGAACGCTGAAGACTCTGTCTTTATTCGTATCAACAACAACAAAGTTCGTCAGAACACTCATGTTGAACAACGCACGATCAGTCTGCAGTTACAGCACAATCTTCGAACAGCTAAAATTACATTCGAAATCACCGGTGTTGCCGAACTGGATACCGCTCGCTCCCTGGAAATTCTTGAGATGGCACGCACTGAGTGCAGCCTTTTGCCTGAAGATCCAAAGCAAGTTCCGATGCGCAACAATGGTACCAGCCATAACTACATCAAAGGTCATTTGCTCACCCATGAAGAGATGTTTGAAAAACTGACAGCGCCTGCTTCTGGAAGTGATCTTGCCGGTATTTACTGCGCAGGTCCGCGGGTTTCGGCAAACCGCAACTCTGCTGGACAAAATCATTTCTTTGCGACGGATTCATTCTTTATCGATTACTCTCTGTACATGGGCGAGAAAGCCGTAAAAGGCACCTATGCCGGCACGACCTGGAATCAGGATGAGTACGCGGCAAATCTGGCACAAAATAAAAATCAGCTTAAGCTGATGGATCGTCCAAAGAAAGTTTTGCCACCCGGCCCTTACAAAGTTTATCTGGCGCCAGCAGCTGTTGCGGAAATGGCCTCCATGTTTTCATGGAATGCCATGAGCTACAGTGCTTACAAGCAAGGTAATAGCCCGTTGCAAAAGCTTGCTGACAAAGAAAAACCTTTGTCTCCGCTTTTCTCAATGCGCGAAAACTTTTCGACTGGATTAACTCCGCCATTCAACTCCTTGGGTGAAGTGTCTGCAGAGAAAGTCGAATTGATCAATCAAGGTCAATTGAAGACGTTCCTGATTTCCTCAGGAACCGCAAAAGAGTACGGTGTTGACGGGAACCTGGCGAGCCCAAGTGAAGGTCCGCGTGCACTTGAAATCATGCCGGGAACTTTGGCTAAAGAAAATATTCTGAAAGAACTTGGAACCGGTGTTTATCTTTCCAATCTTCACTATTTGAATTGGTCGGATCGCCCCACGGCACGCATCACGGGCATGACTCGTTATGCTTGTTTCTGGGTTGAAAATGGCGAGATCGTCGCCCCTATCGCGGACATGCGTTGGGATGAAAGCTTATATGAGGCGCTTGGGGAAAACCTATTGGCGGTAACAAACTTCCAGGAAATTGATCCTTCTGTGGATACCTATAACTCCCGGGCTTGGGGCGGCAAAAAACTACCGGGCTTTTTGATCAAAGATTTTAAATTTACTCTTTAGGAGATTTTAGATGGTTACTTATATCGTACAAACAACTGTGCAATACGACGCCTACAATGAGTACGTAGATTGGCTTAAAAATGAACACATCGCGGATATGCTGAATGTGTCAGGCTTTATCAGTGCGGATCTTTGCCTGCGCAAAGGCGGTGCTATGGAGTCCTCTGCGAAAGAATTGCGTATTGTGTTTAAAGTGAAGGACGAAGAACATATCAAGTCCTATATAGCGGAAAAAGCAATGGAACTTCGAGAAAAAGCTCTAGAAAAATTCCCGGGCAAATTCTCCTCCAACCGTGAGGTTTGGCTGGATACTTTCAGTTTTACGTCAAAATAACAGTTCAAGTCTTTTAATTCGGAAGTCACGGGTGTAAAGTGATTTCCGAGCTCTTGAAAGGAGACTATTATGTCATCTGCAACTTTCCAAAAAATGTTGAACAATCTTTCAAAGAACAAGAACGTACAAAGCCTTCTTGAAAACTTCCAAACTTTGAGTGAAGAAATCAAAAAACGCGAAGGTGACCTTAAAGGCAAGTTCGACAAAACCAAAGAACAAAAAGTCGAGCAAGCTTGGCAGAAGTACCAGGAGATCGTAAAAGTCCTGAGCGCTTCTGAAGAGAAGCTGGAAAAAGAAGTCAGCAGCACAATCAGCAAAATTAAAAAGTCCGCTGATGCGCTTGAAAAAAACATTCAAGTCGCAAAGAAAAAAGCGATCGTGCAAAAAGCTAAATTGGAAAAAGCATTGTTCAAAAAAACAATGACTGCCAAAAAAGGTGCGGCGAAGACGGCTAAAAAAGCTGCCTCCAAACGTCCTGCTAAAGCGACTAAAAAAGTTGTTCGTAAGGCATCCAAGAAGACCACTCGCAAATAATTTCGTTTCATTCCGATACAAGCCCTTGGTCGACCTGTTCCCAAGGGCTTTCTATTTTCTTTACCATATCTTATTAAACTCATTGCCGTGGAACCAGAGGCTTTTTCTACATAATGTGACGGCATTTTAAGTTTCAATCCTGCAACAGTTCTTAACTAATTGAATTTACATACCGATCAGTACTCCAGAACGTTTTTTTTAACGAGATTTTAACAGGGACGTACTATGCGATTCGGTAAAAAAATCTTATCTTTCTGTGTGCTTGGAGGTCTGTTATTTACGGCCACCTTAGCACTCGCATCTCCGCAGAAGCTCACCTATCAAGGGCGTATCATTGATGCATTGGGAAATCCGTTAAACTATAACGACGTTTCTTTCCGATTCCAGATAACTTCCACTGATGGCACTTGCGTTCTGTATTCTGAAGAACGCCAACACGTTAACATGCAAAACTCTGATGGGGTATTCGACATCGCTATCGGCGATGGCACGATCCTTTACGCAGTAGGTGGAGCTAATAAACTTTCAGATACGTTCATCAATGGCGTAACTCATATTTGTCACGGCAGCGGCAGTTGGAATGCCACTTCAACATCTGAGCGACTTTTAAAGGTATCATTCCACGATGGCACTGGTTGGCAGGAAATCAGTCCTTCCAGCACTATCCGTTCTGTTCCGTTTGCGATGACTTCATACAGCGCACAGACTTTAGCTGATAAAAGCATCAATGACTTTGTTCTTAAGAATATTCTGGTAACCTGTGCTGCGAATGAGGCACTTAGTTGGAATGGATCTATTTTCTCCTGCGTGCCGACTTCGACGGGTTCAATAACTGGAGTTACTGCTGGTAGTGGACTTTCAGGTGGCGGTACATCCGGCACTGTAACTGTTTCCTTGGCCAACTCGGGTGTCACTGCAGGAACATATGGTTCTGCAACTCAAGTTCCAGTTGTTGCAGTGGATGCTCACGGTCGCATCACTTCAGTAACACCTACAACTATTTCCGGTATCGCTCCGGGTGGTTCAGCAGGTGGAGACCTTAGCGGAACATATCCAAATCCAAACGTGGCAAATGATGCCATCACAAGCGCAAAAATCGCCAATGGTACAGTAGTTTCTGCAGATATGGATTTCACCGGTGTGAATACTGCAACTTCGAACATCGTCATCAAAGACGCTACTGGTAAGTTCGCTGAATTCGCCTGCTCCACAGTTGGCCAAGTTGCAACTTGGACTATCGTAGGTTGGGGTTGCCAAACTCCATCATCCACTGATGCCACAAAACTTCCGCTTGCTGGTGGAACTATGTCTGGCGCCATCGATATGGCCAATCAGAATATCACAAATATTGGTTATATGACTATGGCAGCCAATCGCAGCCTTCATGTATCCAACAATGCTTCCGATCCAAGTTTAACGGGCGCTGACACTGGTAAAATCTGGTACAACACCACTTCAAACGAGTTGAAATATTGGAACGGTTCTGCCGCAATTGCAGTGGGATCTACTGGTGCTGCTATCACATCCCTTACTGGTGACGTGACTGGCTCCGGTCCGGGCGCTGCCGCAACGACAATCGCCAATGGCGCGGTAACGAATGCAAAAATGGCAAACATGCCATCTTATACGCTAAAAGGAAATAACTCTGGCGCTGCTGCAGGTCCAAGTGATGTTACGATTGCCTCACTTCAAGGTACTGGTGCGAATCAGTTCGCAGCCGGAAATGATGCACGTATTACTGGAGCCCTTCAGGCTGGATCAGCTGCTGGTGGCGATCTTACAGGTACTTATCCGAACCCTACAGTGGCATCAGGTGCTATCACGTCTTCGAAAATCGCCGCTGCAACTATACTTGGAACCAACATGGACTTCACGGGTTCCAACGCTTCCTCAACTGGAATTGTTCTCAAGGACAGTTCCGGAAAGTTCGTAAGCTTCACTTGCTCTACAGTGGGTCACGTACCAACTTGGACAGCTTCCGGCTTCTCTTGCCAGGCTCCAACTCCCCTGCTGCCAGCGCTTGCTGATGGCAATATGTGGATTGGTAACGCTTCAAATGCTGCTACTGCAGTGACTATGAGTGGAGACGCGACAATCTCCAATACAGGCGCGCTAACTTTGGCCAATGTAGTTACGGCTGGAACTTATACTAAAGTGACAGTGGACACTAAAGGCCGTGTGACTACGGGCGGATCACTGCTGTCTGCAGATGTGACTACCGCGCTTACTTATACACCAGTCAATAAAGCTGGTGACTCAATGACCGGCTCACTGGGGCTGGGTAACTACTCCAACGCAACTGAAACAACACTTGTTGCAGGTTTAAATGGGGCTGATGAGGGACGTACGTGGTACAACTCTGACACAAACCAAGTGAAATACTGGAACGGTTCTGCAGCCCAGGCATTGGGAGTTTCCGGTGCTGGTTTGACTTCTTTAAATGGTGAGTCTGGTTCAGCACAAACTTTCGCAACACCAGGCACTTCAGGGACCGCTCCAGCTTGGTCTTCTGCTTCAAATGCTCACACTTTAAATATTCCGATGGCATCTGCCTCTGGAGTTACCGCAGGTCTTTTAAGCAAAACTGATTACGACTCTTTCGCTGGCAAACAAGCGGCAGGAAACTATATCACCGCTCTTACTGGTGATGTCACAGCAGCCGGACCGGGTTCTGCCGCAGCGACTATCGCCAACAATGCCATCACAAGCGCTAAAATTAATGATGGCACTATCGTTGGCGCTGACATGGACTTCACTGGTCTGAATGTCGCAACTTCAGGATTGGTCATCAAAGACAACACAGGTAAATTCTTTGATTTTGCCTGCGGTACAACTGGCCATGTTGCGACTTGGACTGTGACTGGTTGGGCATGTCAGGCTCCAACTCCCCTAATGCCATCACTTGCTGACGGCAATATGTGGGTAGGTAATGCTTCCAATGCTGCAACTGCGGTCACGATGAGTGGTGATGCCACTTTGTCGAACGCAGGTGCTTTGACTTTGGCAACTGTCGCGACTGCGGGTACTTACACTAAAGTTACGATCGATGCAAAAGGTCGCGTGACGACTGGGGCTAACTTAGCTGCGGGTGATATCACGACGGCTTTGACTTACACTCCAGTGAACAAAGCTGGCGACGTGATGACTGGTACCTTCGGTCTGGCAAACTATGACAACACGGCTGAGGGCACTTTAGTAGGTGGCCTGGGTGTTGGTGACAAAGGTAAAACTTGGTTTAATACTTCAACCAATCAGGTTAAATTCTGGGACGGTTCCGGCGCTCAAGCATTGGGTATTTCTGGTGCTGGCTTGACATCATTAAATGGTCAATCTGGTTCAACGCAAACTTTCGCAGCTCCAGTCACTAATACTGGTACTGCTCCGGCTTGGTCATCTGCGGGTAATGCTCATACTCTACAAATTCCAATGGCTGCTGATACAGGTGTGACTGCGGGTCTTTTAAGTAAAACTGATTATGACTCGTTCGCTGCCAAACAAACGGCAGGTAACTATATCACTGCCTTGACTGGTGATATCACGGCTGCAGGCCCAGGTTCTGCTGCTTCAACTATCGCGAACAGTGCGGTGACCAGTGCGAAAATCGCTGATGGTACGATCATCGGTACTGACATGGATTTCACAGGTGCTAATGCAGCTACCACTGGTATCGTTCTTAAAGACAATACCGGCAAGTTTGTAAACTTCACTTGTGGTACTGCTGGACATGTTCCGACTTGGACAGCTTCAGGATTTGCATGTCAGGCTCCGTCTCCACTACTTCCATCTTTGGCAGATGGTAATATTTGGGTGGGTAATGCATCCAATGCAGCGACGGCTGTGACTTTGAGTGGCGACGCCACAATCGCTAACACTGGCGCTTTGACTTTGGCGACAGTTGCTACAGCTGGTACATATACTAAGGTTACTGTCGATGCAAAAGGCCGTGTCACTACAGGAGCAAACCTGGCTGCTGGTGATATCACGACGGCTCTTACATACACTCCAGTTAACAAAGCCGGTGACGTGATGACGGGTTCATTGGGCCTTGGTAACTATACCAATGCGACTGAGACGACTCTAGTAACAGGCTGGGATTCTGGTGATAAAGGTAAAACTTGGTTCAATACAACTACGAATCAAGTAAAATTCTGGGATGGTTCTGCAGTACAAGCTCTGGGAATTTCTGGCGCAGGTTTAACTTCCCTTAACGGTCAATCTGGTTCAACTCAGACCTTCGCTACTCCAGTGACTAACACAGGTACCGCACCGGCTTGGTCTTCTGCAGGTAATGCTCACACGTTACAAATCCCATTGGCTGCTGATACGGGTGTGACAGCAGGTCTTTTAAGTAAAACTGACTACGATTCTTTTGCTGCGAAACAAGCAGCTGGCAACTATATCACTGCCTTGACTGGTGATATCACAGCTGCAGGCCCAGGCTCTGCCGCTTCAACAATTGCCAACAATGCTGTGACCAGTGCAAAAATCGCCAACGGCACTATCGTTGGCGCTGACATGGATTTCACGGGTCTGAATGTTGCTACTTCTAATTTAGTTATCAAAGACAACACAGGTAAGTTCTTTGACTTTGCCTGCGGTACTACAGGACATGTGGCTACCTGGACTGTAACTGGTTGGGCTTGTCAGGCACCGACTCCGATGATGCCCTCACTTGCGGACGGCACTATGTGGGTAGGTAATGCTTCCAATGCGGCAACCGCAGTTACTATGAGTGGTGATGCGACGCTATCGAATGCAGGTGCCTTGACTCTTGCGACAGTGGCGACTGCCGGTACTTATACTAAAGTGACTGTCGATGTAAAAGGTCGCGTAACAACGGGTGCGAATCTTTCCGCTGGCGACATTACTACGGCACTTACGTACACTCCAGTTAACAAAGCTGGTGACGTAATGACAGGTTCTTTGGGTCTTGGTAACTACACCAATGCCACTGAAACTACTTTAGTATCTGGCTGGGGTTCTGGTGATAAAGGTAAAACTTGGTTCAATACAACTACGAATCAAGTAAAATTCTGGGATGGTTCTGCAGTACAAGCTCTGGGAATTTCTGGCGCAGGTTTAACTTCCCTTAATGGTCAATCTGGTTCGACTCAGACCTTCGCTACTCCAGTGACTAACACAGGTACCGCACCGGCTTGGTCTTCTGCAGGTAATGCTCACACGTTACAAATCCCATTGGCTGCTGATACGGGTGTGACAGCGGGTCTTTTAAGTAAAACTGACTATGATTCCTTCGCTGCAAAGCAAGCTGCTGGCAACTATGTGACAGCACTTACTGGTGACGTTACGGCTTCGGGCCCAGGTTCGGCTGCTGCAACGATTGCGAACAATGCGATCACAAGTGCAAAAATCAATGATGGCACTATCGTGGCCGCTGATATGGACTTCACGGGTGCCAATGCTGCAACAACCGGAATTGTCCTTAAAGACAACACTGGCAAGTTCATGAACTTTACTTGTTCTACGGCTGGTCACATTCCGACTTGGACTGCTTCTGGATTTGCGTGCCAGGCTCCGACGGCATTGCTTCCTTCCCTTGCTAACGGCACGATGTGGATCGGTAACGGATCAAATGCTGCTACAGCAGTAACAATGAGTGGTGATGCCACGATTTCCAACGCTGGTGCATTGACTCTTGCAACTGTAGCAACAGCTGGCACTTATACTAAAGTGACTGTCGACGTAAAAGGTCGCGTAACTACGGGAGCAAACCTTGCTGCCGGTGATATCACAACGGCTCTAACTTATACTCCGGTGAATAAAGCTGGCGATGTGATGACGGGTTCATTGGGCCTGGGTAACTACACAGATGCAACTGAAGCAACACTGATCACTGGCTGGAATACTGCTGACAAAGGTAAAACTTGGTTCAACACGACTTCCAATGTTGTGAAATATTGGGATGGTGGTGCAGTTAAAGTTGTAGGTGCAGTCGGTGCAGCCGTCAGCTCACTGAATGGTTTAGCAACAGCAACTCAAACTTTCGCAACTCCTGGTACAACAGGCACGGCTCCGGCTTGGTCTTCTGCAGGATCTGCCCATACGCTGAATATTCCGATGGCTTCTGCTTCCAGCGTGACAGCGGGTTTATTGAGTAAAACTGATTACGACTCTTTCGCAGCAAAACAAGCAGCTGGCAACTACATCACGGCACTTACTGGTGACGTGACCGCTGCGGGCCCTGGATCTGCGGCATCAACAATCGCCAATAGTGCTGTGACAAATGCTAAAATGGCGAACATGGCAGCGAATACTTTGAAAGGTAATAACACCGGTTCCGCCGCAGCTCCGACAGATATTACTATTGCAAGTCTTCAAGGTACTACGGCAACTACTTTTGCTGCGGGCAATGACTCTCGTATCACGGGAGCGATGCAATCAGGTGCAACAGCCGGTGGCGACCTGACAGGAACCTACCCAAATCCATCCGTGGCTTCAGGTGCAATCACGACTGGTAAAATTGCCTCTGCGACGATCATTGGTACAAATATGAACTTCACTGGAGTGAATTCCGGCACTTCAAATATGGTTATTAAGGATTCCACTGGTAAGTTCTATGACTTTGGCTGCTCGACTGCGGGTCACGTAGCTACATGGACTGTTTCGGGTTGGGCTTGTCAGACTGTCACTGTGACACCTTCAAGCTTCGGATCTCAGACCCAAAAAACTTTCCTGGCGGCTCCAACTGGTGCTGATGGTAATGCTACCTTCAGAACGATTGCATCAACGGATCTTCCAATTACTGGAGCTTCGGGTGTTTATGTTAACGGTGGTAACTCATTTGGTGCGGCGGCAGTCCTAGGCACGAATGACAGCAACACTTTGGCATTCGAAACTAACAACTCCACTCACATGACTATTACTACTGCAGGCAAAGTGGGTATCGGTCAGACCAATCCGTCTTCTAAATTACAGGTTCAAGGTTCGATGACAGATACTTCTGGTTCACCAGCCTTGAACTACTTCTATGGTCTTACTGAGCCAACCTCTGCATCTACGGCGGTTTTCTACGGCAGCAATGGTTCTATTGCAAACTTCAACAGTAACTATATGTCCGGCGCGCAAATGGTCGGTGCTGCTGGTATCGCCGAACAGGGTGGTACTGGTACTGTTGGTACTGCAGTGGGTGTTGAATCTTTCGTAACCAAATATGCAACCGGTAATATCACAAGTGCTTATGGTACTTATTCACATTTCACAAGTTCTGCCACGGGTACTACTACAAACTTCAACGGTTTAAGAGTTGCGACTGATGTTTCTACGGGTACATTAACTAATGCTTTCGGCGTGTACATTGAAACTCTTCAGGGTACGAATCGCTATGGTATCTACCAACAAGGAACCTCAGATCAGAACTATTTCGGTGGTTCAGTCGCGATCAATAATACCTCGCCTTCTGCGAATGCAAAACTTCATGTGACTGGCACAATCGTCAGTACACCGAACTCTGTAGCCTCTGGTGCAACTGTGAACTTAGCTACAAGCAATACGGCGGTCCTGGCTTCGGTTGGTGGCTCAACAATCACTCTTCAAAACATGACCCATGGTGGTAACTATACTCTGGTGATTCAAGATACGACTTCCCGTACATATACTTTCTCGGGATGCAACACGTCCAAATTCTTGCCTCCGAATGCGCCGACAGTGGCAAGCACATGGTCGACTTACAACGTTCTGACTTTGTACAACGGTTCCACTTATGACTGTGTGATCACTTGGGCAACAGGGTATCAATAATGAGAATTTGGGCTTTAATATCTCTTTTACCATTCGCAGCCCAAGCTCAATTGGGTCTGCAAACCGGGGCCATGCAGGACTCCGGATCCGGTGCTGGTCGTTGCGTGGCCGCATATCGATCCGCGTGGATTCCACAAAACAATTTCATCTCCGCTATCTGGCATCTTGATGGCACAGTCGGCGCTGTCGCCAACGCATCAGTGCTACCCTCCGGCTTCACTGGTGGTCCGACTCTGACCGCCACCATGGCCGGATCTAACTTAAGCTATGCAAACTCTTCAGTCTCCATTTTTCGCCAAATGATTACGGGGAACGGAAACGCCAATGACATTATTAAAACCACAAACACAACGGATCTTGCGGATCTTCCGGGATTGACAGTCAGTATGTGGGTGAATATGTCGTTCCCGGCAAGTAATCAGCGTCTGTTTTACAAGAGTGATAACAACTCATCACGTGGCTATTTTTTTGTGTTTCGCACTGACGGCTCTTTGGATTTTCGAAAAGTGCATGGTTCTACAAACATGGAACGCCAATCCTGTCCGCTTTCATCAACTTACTGGGCTTCTAAAACCTGGCATCACCTTGTCGTGACCTGGGACGGAACATCAACCTACACAGGAATTAAATACTACCTTGATGGAACCGAAGTTGTTCATACAGGCTCTGATCCAAGGCTAACAGGAACATGTACCAATCAAGCTTCTTACGGAGGTTATGCCACGGGCGCCAATGGTACAGGAGGATTCAACTCTGATTCAGGCTACCCATTTATTCTTTTTGGCGTTCCAGCATCCTCCAGCTCAAATCCAACCTCTGCATCCCTAACCGGAAGTATGGACGAAGTCGTTATTTGGAATAAGGCCCTGACGGGGGCCGAAGTATCGACTCTCTATAAACATCAAAAGTGCAATTAGACCTAGGGACGGCGAGCATTGCCGACCCCCAGTGCGATCCGATAACATCATCATGAATGAACAAATACCTGCGATTTTGGCTGAAGTATTCCGCCATTTTTCTTTCTACATTTTGTCTGACGGTTTTCATCGCCATCGGTATCGTCGCGTACCTAGGAATCGATCACTTCCATCAACAGGCCCCCAACGACCCTAATTTGAATGAGGTCGCAAAAATTAGCGAAGGCTATCTTGAAGAAATCGGCACTTTTGAGGAACTTTTTGCCCAAATTCAGGGCAAAAAGTTGCCGCCGTTTTGCTCCACAATCTGCAACCCGGTGGGACTGGATCAGGATGAGCTCATTAATGGTAAAACCGACTACCTGGTCAGCTACTACAAGGAAAGCGGCAACCGCGCTCTTAAGGATCCCCTCTTCCGCTTTAAACTGGAACAAATGTCCTTGGTTTCGCGCACCCTGCCTTCTTCAATGCGCACAGTTATGAACGATATTCTAAAGGAAGACGGACGCGAAACCAAAAGCAAGGTCTGGCTGGCCCTGCGACTGGAGACCGCGATTCTAGTGAACCTTCCAAGTCTGCCTTCCCGTTTAAATTCATTTAAAGAGCAAACAGAGCAACTTGAACATTTTCGTACTTTGATCAGGGCCTGTCACACAGGTGGAAATCCCAAAAAGATTTCCTCACAATGTGAAGCCAGACTGCACAGAACCTCCTCCAAGCAAGCAATTTAGGGTATACTCGGCATATTGCCTTGCATTAGCGCCCTTGCTCTGTCGCGAGCCAACACTTTAATCAATACAGGGGCTGTGCTAGGCTCTTTTGCGTTATTGAGGTGTATATGAAAATCGACGATTTATCTCCAAGAAATGAATTTATCCCGCGCCATATTGGCCCGAGCGATTCCGACGTCCAAGAGATGTTGAAAGAGCTTGGTTTTGCTTCTTTGGAAGATCTTGCTAATAAAATTATTCCATCACAAATCCGCACGGATCATAAATTCGAAGGCGTAGGCCCTGGTATTTCTGAATTCGGTTTGCTGAACCATTTGAAATCCATGGTTTCAAAAAACAAAGTGATGAAGTCCTACATCGGCATGGGTTTCCACGACACCATCACACCGACGATCATCCAAAGAAACATTTTTGAAAATCCAGTTTGGTACACAGCCTACACTCCTTATCAGGCCGAGATCGCTCAAGGTCGCTTGGAAGCATTATTGAATTTCCAAACGATGGTGGCGGATCTTACTGGGATGCAGATTTCAAATTCATCCTTGCTGGATGAGGGAACTGCAGCTGCGGAAGCGATGTTCATGGCTCACGCCCTTTGCAAAACCAAAGCAAACGCATTTGTCGTATCTGACAAAATGCACCCGCATGTGATCGAAGTACTTGGTACACGCGCAGAACCGTTGGGTCTTGAGATGATCGTCACAAATCCGGCGACATATGATTTTGCAAAACCGGCATTCGGTGTGTTCTTCCAGTATCCTGATACTGAAGGCGCAATTGAAAACTACGCCGATCTTGCAAAAAAATACAAAGACCAGGGCGCACACGTTGTAGCCAGCGTCGATCTTCTGGCGATGACTTTATTAACTCCTCCGGGCGAGTGGGGCGCTGACATCGTTGTCGGTAACTCCCAACGTTTCGGTGTACCATTGGGTTACGGCGGTCCTCACGCGGCTTTCCTGGCAACTAAAGATGCTTACAAGCGCATGATGCCAGGTCGTTTGGTGGGTGTTTCTGTAGACTCCCAGGGCAAACAAGCTTTGCGTTTGGCTTTGCAAACTCGCGAGCAACATATCCGTCGTGAAAAAGCGACTTCGAATATCTGCACTGCACAAGTTCTTTTGGCGAACATGGCTTCCATGTATGCGGTTTACCACGGCCCACAAGGTCTTAAGAAAATTGCGATGCGTGTGAACCGCCTGACTGCAATCATGGCAGACGGTCTTGCGAAACTTGGTTACAACGTTTCCAAAAACGCCTTCTTTGACACGATCACAGTTACTTCTGACAACGCTGCTGGTATTTTGGCTCAAGCCGAAGACCTGGGCATGAACTTCAGAAAGATCAACGACAAGACTTTGGGCATCTCTTTGAACGAGACTGTGACTTTGACTGACGTTGAAACTGTGTGGATGGCATTTAACGGCGGCAACAAAGCGGCCTTCGACTGTCTGGCAATAGACGAAACATTGAAACTGGAAATCCCAGCGGCTTTATCCCGTAAATCTGCATTTATGACAAACCCGGTGTTCAACTCGCACCATAGCGAAACTGAACTTCTGCGCTACATCCATCACTTGCAAAACAAAGACATCACTTTGACTCACTCAATGATTCCATTGGGTTCTTGCACAATGAAACTGAATGCAACGACAGAGTTGGTTCCTGTTTCCTGGCCTGAAATCAGCAAACTTCATCCGTTTGCTCCGGTTTCTCAAACAGCTGGCTTGATTGAAATGATCAAGGATCTTGAAAACAAACTTTGTGACATCACTGGTTTTGCGGCTGTCAGCTTGCAACCAAATGCGGGCTCTCAGGGCGAGTATGCGGGTCTATTGGTGATCCGCAAGTACCACCAATCCCGCGGCCAAGGTCACAGAAACATCTGTTTGATTCCTTCCTCTGCACACGGAACCAATCCGGCGTCAGCAGCATTGGCAGGCATGCAGGTTGTGGTAGTTAATTGCGACGACTTCGGTAACGTTGAAGTTTCTGATCTAAAAGCAAAAGCCGAACAACACAAAGACAACTTGTCTGCGTTGATGATCACTTATCCATCCACTCACGGTGTTTACGAAGAAGGTATCAAAGAAATCTGCGATATCGTTCACGCAAACGGCGGCCAAGTGTATATGGACGGCGCAAATATGAACGCCTTGGTTGGCATGTGCCGCCCAGGTGCTTTCGGCGCTGACGTATCCCACATGAATCTTCACAAAACATTCGCGATCCCTCACGGTGGTGGCGGTCCGGGCGTGGGTCCAATCGGTGTAGCGGCACACTTGAAAGAGTTCTTGCCTAAGCACTCTGTGATTCCTGAAGCTGGTCCTGCAAACGGTATCACTTCAACGACGTCGGCTCCTTGGGGTTCTGCATCGATCCTTCCAATCTCTTGGGCGTACATCACAATGATGGGCGCAGAGGGCTTGCGTAAGGCGACTTTGGTATCCATCCTTTCGGCAAACTACATCGCTAAGAAATTGGAAAAGGCCTACCCGGTTCTTTACAAAGGTAAAAGCGGTTATGTGGCCCATGAGTGCATCATCGACGTTCGCGATATCAAAACCGCTTCTGGTATTGACGTGACAGACGTTGCAAAACGTCTGATCGACTATGGATTCCATGCTCCAACA
This sequence comes from Bdellovibrio sp. HCB290, assembly GCF_047305925.1. Classification (GTDB taxonomy): domain Bacteria; phylum Bdellovibrionota; class Bdellovibrionia; order Bdellovibrionales; family Bdellovibrionaceae; genus Bdellovibrio. The sequence goes on from NZ_CP178620.1 coordinate 3,222,759, forward strand.
ATGTCCTTCCCTGTGGCTGGCACATTGATGATCGAGCCGACAGAATCTGAACCGAAACAGGAAGTGGATCGCTTTATCGATGCCATGCTTTCCATCCGCGCAGAAATCGCGGCGGTTGAGTCTGGCAAAATGGATAAAGAAAACAATGCTCTTAAGAACTCTCCGCACACAGCGCAGATGATGATGAAGCCCGAGTGGAATCATCCGTATTCTCGCGAAGAAGCTGTGTATCCGGTCGAGTGGCTGCGCACGAACAAGTTCTGGCCTGTGGTTGGCCGCGTGGATAACGCTTACGGCGACCGCAACCTGATCTGTTCTTGCCCTTCAATCGAAGAGTACAGATAAGTGAAAAAAGTCCTTCTTATCCGCCTTGATAAAATTGGCGACCTGATCTCCACGATGTGCGTGGATCAGGCGCAGTTCATGGCGGATAAAGAAGTGAAATGGGTGATCGCCAAAGGTTTGGGATTTGTTCCTGACAATGCCGATCCCAAACGTTCCTATATCGAGCTTTCCAAAGATGATTGGAAAGCTTCACTACAAACACTCCGTGCATTCATTCGCGAATTTAAACCTGATGTCGCCGTTAGCTTTCAAGCCCCATGGTGGGTGAGCTTTGCATTATGGGCCGAGGGTGTAAAAGTTCGTGCCGGTGTAAAGTCTCAGTGGCATAGCTTCTTGTTTTTGAATAAAGGTCTGCGCCAACGCCGCAGTCAGGCCGTGCAACATGAAGCTGATTACAACATGGATCTGCTTCGTTATGCCTTGAATGAAAAATCCAAAGAGCCCACCCCAGTTTTGAAACTGACTGCGCCCTCCAATTCTGAGCTTCTTAGCAAGCATGGCCTCAACGAGAAAAATTATGTTGTAGTCCATCCTGGTATGGCGGGCTCAGCACTCAACTGGCCAACAGCACGTTATATTTCTTTGATCGAGCAGGTCACTCCGTTTACTAAAATCGTACTGACAGGGACTCCTGCAGATGAACCGTTTCTGACAGCGATTAAAGCACGCTTTAAGAATGATCCCCAGGTGATCAACCTGCAAAATCAGTTAAAACCTGCCGAGCTTTTCACTGTACTTAAAAACTCCAAAGCCGTAGTCGTACCAAGCACTGGTGTCGCGCACATGGCAGCATCTCTGGGGGCATCTGTATTGGGACTTTACTCCCCGATTCGTGTACAGCATCCCCGCCGCTGGGCTGCCCGTGGAGAAAATGTAAAAATTTTCGTATCGAAGAACGAAAATCCCCCATTTGACCATGCGATGGAAGAAATCCAGGTCGATGATTTGCTAAAAGCCCTGAACACTCTGTAGAATCCCCCATCCATGCAAAGACAGTTCACCATTCCAGCCAATTTTGAAGAGGCGATTGCGAAAGCGCTTGCCGACTATAAGCTTACCTTGAACGATTCCAAGGAGCTTTCCAAACGCGTTCTGGCACTGTCTGATTTCTTTATCAATGAACCCGAAGGTCAAACACCATGGCATGAATCCTGGGCGCAGGTTGCCTACCTTTGCTATTACCTTCCTCTGAATGCTGCACGTTTGCGTGCGGTGATTTTAGAAGGTGAAAAGCGCGGATTCTTTGATGGCCTGGAAAATGTCATGGACTTCGGTGCAGGACTTGCCACTGCCTCTTTAAGTCTTTCTGAATCTCAGAACTTAAAATACACGTTGATTGAGCGCTCAACAGAGCCACAACGTCTGATTGAAAAGTATTTCCCATTTTTCAAAGCCCAGGAATGGGTTCGCTCGATCAACAAATCAAAAATCAGCAATCCTAAGAAAACCCTGGCATTGTTTTCGTATTCTTTGACCGAACTGTCAGACTTGCCGGATTGGGCTTATGACTGTGAAGCCTTGATGATCGCAGAGCCCTCGACTCAACAAGACGGCAGAAAACTAATGCAACTTCGTGCGAAACTTTTAGAAAAGGGCTTTCACGCATGGGCGCCCTGCACTCACGAAGGTCTTTGCCCGCTGTTGACCCAGTCAAAAACAGACTGGTGTCATGATCGCATTCACTTTGATGCGCCAAAATGGTTCCTGGCGATGGAAGAGCAACTTCCAATGAAGAACCGCACTTTGACCACGAGCTACCTGTTAATGCGTAAAACCAAACCCACGCCGATTCATGCTGCTCGCGTAGTCGGTGACACCTTGAAAGAAAAAGGTAAAGACCGCCAGATGATCTGTCGCGGTCCTGATCGTGAATTCCTGGCGTGGATGCATAAGTTCAAAATTCAGCAGGAGATCCCGCGCGGAGCCCTCATCGAGATCCCCGAGGGTCTGCAAAAGGTCTCCAACGAACTGCGCGTACAGGCGGAACTTTCTATCAAGTAGGCTCTGCCTGCTCTTTTTTTGTCACATTGAAAAAGCAATCAGACAAATAGACGATGTGGTCGGGATTAACCGACGTTTTCGAAATCTCCACAACTTTGTCATGGTAAAGACAGAACTCACGATGGATTTTATCGAAGTCTGCGAAATTCACCGCCAGGCACCCCGCAAAGAATCTTAAGGGACGATATTTTGCGGCATCATTCAGAATCGAATATGACTTTTCGATAGAAACCCTGAAAGATTTCAAAGACTCCTGATGCGACTGCGGCAGCATACTCTGCTCCACCGGCACATGTTGAACCACTCCATCTTCTTTCAGAACGATCATGCCCAGCTCCAGCAGCTCTTTCATGATCTTCTCAACATTCTCGATTGTGATGTCTTCATGGTCGACCAGTTGGCTCAGAATTTTTTGACTGTCAAATTTGAAGCCTTCCAATCGGGACATTTCGTGAATAACAGATCCCAACCAGTTATTATTAATATAAATACCTTTGCCGTCCATTGCTGGTGCGATGTACTTGGTGCTTAAATAGTTCTGGGCTTTTAGGGCATCCATAATTCTGCCGAAGTACTCGTCGACTTCGGTATTCTTGACAGTTGATTTTGCAACAGCCATCAAAAAATATTCGATTTCCAATTGAGAAAGATCGAACACCTTGGCCAAGGCAGGAATCTTGTCCAGGTGAATATGTCGTCGTCCGATGGAAATGTTCTTGAGATACGCACGGGACGTGCCCAATCGCTTGGCAACAAAATCATAGGAAAACCGTGGATTTTGGCTTTTCTTGTATTCAAAAAAGACTGTGATGTACTGACGGTAATCAACAAATTCAAAAATGTTCGGACGACTTTTAAGCATAGATTTTTCCAAAGGGGACAGTCTTACGGCAAAAAACTATTAAATGGGACAAATGTATTGCGAATTTGCATCGCTTTCTTCAGAGCAACGACCTTGCGGCATAGCTATTGCTCTTCCCAATCATGAAATTTGTATTCCCTTGATTGCACGCTCACGATCCCCTTCGGGAAAGAACTGCATGCTTGTCAAAACATTGGACGATTACTGGAGGCCTCGTGAACAAATTGTTGCTGATTTCAATCCTATTGGTTGCTTCATTCTCTGAGGCCAAAACCCTGGTAATTTCGGACATTGATGACACCATCAAGGTCTCCAATATTCTTTCCAAATCCCGCTCCGCAGGTTCATTTTTTGACGACGACAGCCGCTTTGTCGGAATGGCCGAAGTCTATCAGGCTCTGCAAAATCAAATTCCTGATATTGAATTTCACTACGTCAGCCTTGCCCCCAAGGCCTTGATGCAAGAGCAGCACTCGGACTTTCTAACGGAAAACAGCTTCCCAGTTACAAAACTTCACATGAATTCGGGAATTAAGCAGGATCCTGAACTTAAGCAAAAAGTGATTCGTGCCCTATTGAAGTACGAGCACCCTGACCTGGTGATTTACTTTGGCGACAATGGTCAATTTGACACGATCGTTTACGACCAGATGACTAAGGAGTTTCCGCAAATTCCTTCTGTGTCCTATATCCGTGAAGCATACTCCCGCCTTGGTGATTCCCAATACCCGACTATGCCTGGGCAAATTGGCTTTGTTACCAGCGTTGAAGTCACTTTGGATTTAATCTCCAAACAGATTCTTCCATTGAGCTCTTACAAGAACATTCAGGATATCGTCTATGATCGCCTGCTTAAAGACGATGGCCACGAAAACTTTGGGCCGATGGTATTTCCTCACTGGCAGGATTGCCGTGATTTCAAATGGCAATGGCAGATCAAAAATCCGCCGCAAAAACTTACCGCGATCATGAACGCGATCGAACAGCGTTGCCAATAGGTTGAGGCGGATATGAAATCTCTTATCTCGGCCATATTTTTAATTTTCCTGGGCATTGCAAGTCCTGCGATGGCTAATGAACTAAAGGACTTCACCAGTGATGGTTGCAGTAAAAGTCCGGATGGCATCCCCTGGTACAATCCTGATGCCTTCCTTGATTGCTGTATTCAGCACGACATCGTGTACTGGCACGGCGGAACCGCTGATGATCGCATCCTGGCTGATCAGGATTTAAAAGCCTGCATTGATAAAACCGGGCACCCTGATATCGCAAAGACCTACTACTATGCCGTGCGCGTAGGGGGCTCTCCAAAATTCAATTCAAACTTCCGCTGGGGTTACGGCTGGAAAGAAAACCGCGGCTACACTCCCCTGACCCAGGAAGAGTGGGACCAGGTGGAAATCAAACTTCAAACCGTGCTGACTCGCGGAATAACCATCCAGTAAGGCATGAAATGAAAACACTGATTTTAGTATTCTCTTTTCTAAGTGCTGTTCAGGCGTTTGCGATATCAGATCAGGAGTTTGCTGATAAGTACTGCGTGGGTAACTGCGAAAACAAGCTGATGGTTCAATATGACCCAACAGGACCTATCTCAGCTGCAGAACATTTTCTGATTCAAAAATATACAGAAACATATGCCTTTCTCGATGCGGAGATGTTTATTCGTGCGGTAGAAAAGATTCCTGTCGCAGAAGGCACATTCTATCGTGGTCTGGACAGCAAACGCAGCCGCATTCGCAGCGTAGGTCAGATCGTTGAATTACGCGGCATCACCAGCGTATCTGGTGAACGCTCGACCGCGGAAAACTTCATTAAAGATCAGCTTTTTATTATTCACGGAAAGTCTGCCCACAGCATTTCCAGGTATTCGGTCATGGGCGAGCAAGAGTCGATCCTTTTGCCCGGAGTTCAATTGCGAGTTGATAAGATCTATGAAGAGCAGATCGATTTAGGTTATCAGAATGAGTCCAATATCGTGAATGTTCAGGTTGTAGAGCTTACCGAGATCTAATCACGCTTTTGCGGACTTGGTTTTTGAAAAAATAAAATCAAGTCCCGCCACAATTATCAAAGACAGTCCTGCTTTACTTTTTCGAATCAACAATCTGGCGAAGTTTGAATTCCATTTTAGGGAAGACGATGCCTCCGCCGAAGCCGACTTTCAAAGCCAGGTGAAAAACATCGTGGGCCCGGTTCTGCGCCGGAAGCCAGGAACCCTCGGCACCCAAAAATGCATCAGCGACAAGTCCAACGCCACGGCCATAAAGTCCGCCATTTAATTCGTCCACGTTTACACCGCTGGGAATAAACGTAAACATCCACTTGTACGCCACTTCAAATTTGAAACCACCATTGTGAAAGTCGCACAAGAACAGCTCAGGAATTTTCACAATCTCATTGGTCGCCGGATCAACCAGATTCGCATCAAAATACCAAACATCATGATCGACCAACATGGCGCCGTTCATCCCACTCGCGTACAAATATCCTTTGATGGGAATACGCTGTTCGGGACGAAGCTTAAATTGCAATGCCAAAGTCTGCATCAGTGATTCGATCTGTTCATCACTCAACGAAGTGCTTTTTTTGATTGATTCAATCAGCTTCTCTTTGGTAATCCCGGCATCCCCGTCAAAACTGACGGCAAATGCATTACCCACCAAAAACTGAACACCAATAGCCAGTGCAACGAACCACAATGAACATCGTTTACGCATACAAACCCTCAATCCAACCACTCATGCTTTTCCGGTTGCCAATATGTTGAATAAAGGATGCTATATATCCATTCGGGAGGACAAATGAAATCACTAGTAATACTATTTTCCGTGTTTTTCACAACTCAGGCTTTCGCAATAACTTCACAGGAAATGCGCGACAGAGGTTGCCTTCCTCAGCGCAGTGCTGACGGCTCAATCACCATGAAATGTCCTGTCCAAAAGGACGGCCGATTAAACGCAAAAGCTGGTGATGTTATTACTCACATCAATGGCGAAGCAGTGGATTCCCCGGAAAAAGCGATGGAGCTGTATCAAGCCACTAAAGCTAACCAGCAAATGACAATTCAAACCAAGCAGACGGATAACGCCGACACAAACTAATCGCCTCCCCATTAATACATCTTGCCCATATTGAAATATAATTTAGCATTGAACGTGACCCAGTCAGGAGTCCGTTCAATGTTTTTTCAAACTATTGTATCCTTGCTTGTATTCACAGCTGTGTCCTATGCAAACGATCCAATATCAAAAGACTTGGTCCGCGGTAAAAACCATTTCATCATCGGTGTTGGCGAATACGACTACCTTCCTCACACAGGATTTATCGACGGAAAGTTTACCGGATTTGGTGCTGCCGTTCTAAATGCCTTTGCACAAAGCAAAGGCTACTTGTTCGAGTATAAATCCGTCCCCGTCCCCCGCATGTTCAAAGTTTTTCTGGATGATAAGAGCGTTGATTTTATGTATCCCAATAATAGTTACTGGGCCGCCGAAAGACAGAAGGCTCGCAACGTTTCATTTAGCTCTCCGGTTGTGGCTTACGTGGACGGAGTTTTGGTCAAAGAGGAAAACATTAAGATCAAACTGAATGAGCTAAAAACTATGGGCGTCCTAATTGGTTTCGATCCGATTCAATACGCCGATTTGATTAAGGATGGAAAAATAAGAGCCCATGAGAACGGTGAAGTCGTGGGTCTGTTAAAAATGGTTTTAAACAACCGCGTGCAGGGGATTTACCTGAATCCCTTGGTGGCGAACTATTATCTGAAGACCGTCATTGAAAACGATCAGCCGATTTACTTAGCGCGAGGGCTCCCTTTTATAAAGTCACACTACAGCCTGTCGACGATAAATTACCCAGAGATTTTAAAAGAGTTTAATTTGTTCCTAAAGAAAGAATATTCAACAGTGTTGAAACTCCAGAAACAGTACGGAGTCGAAGATCCCCTCAAGTACTTTAAGAATGCCCCGTAGAAATAAAAAAGCCGACTTACCGTCGGCTTTTCAAAGAAACTTAATTTAGTTTCGATTGGAATTTACTTGCCGCAAGGACCAGCAACTACCATAGCTCCGTAAGCAAGAGCCTGACCGCCGGCTTTCAAATCAATGAAGTACACAGTAGAAGTGCGACCACCATCAGCTCCTGGAGCAATTACGGCTTTATATCCAGATTGGATATCAGTCGCAGCAATAGCACCTTCGCTATTTAGAAAAGCAATATCATCAATGCTGATCTCAACGATAGGTTTCACAGAATCCATAACACTTTTACGGCCATCTGTAGTTTTTTGAGTGATCTTGTTTGTATCAAGATTCAATTGAGAGGCAACTTTCCAGTCTGGGCCGCTGCAAGAAACGTAATTTACAGTCTTCGCAGAAGCGACAGCTGACATTCCGAACAATGAAATTAGCAACGCAAACATTTTCATAGTTATTTCTCCGTATGAAGGTTTAGTTCCGCCGAACTTTAACACATCCCCAGAGAACTCAATGTTACGGTTGTTCACCACTGAAGACATTTCAGACTTGTCTAAAATACTGACAGTTTTCGAATGACCGATACCCTGGAACCATTCAAATATCAGGGGTAAAGAACAGTAGCTGGTTTTCAGTTTTGATTATTCTCTTTCGAAGGAGAGATTTGGTGCGCGCGAGTCCCCGGAGCAGACGAACCGCTTTTGCCCAGCCCCCAAGCCTTGATTGCAATAGAGATTGATGAGGTTGTAGAGCCTAAGGCCCTTTTGCCCGCAGACCTGCTGCGACTCGTTAGCTTATATGGATCTTATTTCAAGGCTGCGGAGGCAATTGGAGCTTCTGAGGCATTTGTCCGCCAGAACTGTTTTAAACGGGGCTCCTCCTGATTTTAGTAAAAATCAGGAGGTCTTGGGAATCAAGAAGCCAATACGAACCTATTCGTTTTAAGTATTAGAGCCATTGGTTTAAATGTGTTCTTATCGGGAGGCGCTGGTTTAGGCCTCTCCGGGGGCCTTTTTTTTACACTTACTACTTCACTCCGCTAACAGACAGAAGCTCCCATTTTTTTCCACCAACCTCAGACTTCAAAAAACAGGTATTTGTACGGTCCTGCCAGGTAAAGGCGGCGCATTGAGATTCTTTCACACACTGTTGTGAGCAAACGTAAGGATCATTTGTTGCGAAGGTTCGATAGTCAGCACCCATGTATTCCCAACCACTACGAAAGCCGATAGTTTTTATCGCCGTGACAGCATCGGTACGTCCCACAAGTCGCCCATCGCCCATGGCCGTATTCAATCTGCACTTTTGCATGTGGTAATAATAAACACTCGCAAAACATTTTGTATCAGCATTGCAGCTGGCAGCGCAGCTACCTTCGTCAGAGGACGGCAGCAAAGAATATCCATCTCCGACAATATAAACTCCACGGCGCGAGTCCATAAATGTTCCCGAAGTCTTTTGCAACAAGGCCAGTAGATCACTTGAAATATTGTAGTAACGATCATCATAGCCGTTCGCGCTGATGACTTCATGAACAACCAGAATTTGTCTTTGATCGTTGGAAAGCGCTGCCCAGCGGGCTCTGTTAATTGCGATACGTCCTTCCACTGGCCAATTCTTCGCATCTTTATTCAAATTGTTAACCACAAGCGGCTCGTCAGTAGAGACGATATTCAATGAACTAAGGGACTCTGAAATTTTTCGAACATCGACAACTGCACTTTGCCCTGGTGACGAGCGAAGTGCTGCAAATACGACATTCGCCATGGAAGTAAATTCTGCAACGACGCCATCCCCGCCACCACCACCACTCATCGTACCGCCTATATCAGCAGCATAAACCGATGAAGTACATGTTCCGAAAAAAATTACCGCTGCTATCAATCGCATAATGTTCATCTTTAATCCTTTTGAGTTCGCTCGAGATAATTCATGCCGGGAGATACCATAGTTGTCTCTCAGCCAGCAAATCCTGTGTTGAAAGTGAAAGGTTTATCCCACCCCCTTGACCATTGCCATACCAGTTTAGTAAATAAGTTAAAAAAGTATTTACCACCCAGTAAAAGAAATGAGGGCCTATGGAAGTATTCGACGCTCAAAATTATCGAGACTTCGTACGTACGCGTATTGAAAATATGCCGAACCGGGGCTACGGACAACTAGGAAAGCTTGCAGACCACCTGAACGTCAATCAAACCCTGATCAGCCAGGTTCTGTCGGGAAAAAAGGATTTCACCGAAGAGCAAGGAATTCTTTTGGCCGGTTTCTTTGCTCTTAATAATCCAGAAACGTCTTTTTTACTTCAATTGGTTCGCAAAGAACGAGCTGGCAGTCAGAAACTGAAAGAGTTTTTAGAAAAGCAAATTGAACAGGCCAGAAAAGAAGCCTTTAAAGTAAAGCACCATGTTCAGAAAGAAAAAGATTTATCGGCAGATCAACACGCGGTCTTTTATTCGAGCTGGATTTACACAGCCGTGCATGGACTCACGGCCATTCCCACCACACAAACAATTGAGAGTATCTCAAGCTACCTTGGTGTTTCACGGGCACGAATTGCTGATGTTACGAATTGGCTCATCGAAGTAGGACTATGCAAACAAGTTTCAGGAAAAATTAAAGTCGGGCCGAGGACTACCTTTATCGAAAAAGAATCGCCTCTTTCTGATAAGCATCTTTCCAATTGGCATGTGAAAGCTCTGGAATCAATGGTTGAAAAAAAAGAAGATGACTTGTTCTTTTCTGCACCGATGACAATTTCCACAGAGGACTACATTGAACTCCGCAAAGAGTTGGTCCTTCAGATTTCAAAGATCTCCAAACGTGTTGAAAAAAGTGAATCGCAGATTCTTGTCGCCTTCAATATGGACTTATTTAAAGTTTAAAAATGGCGGGGTGGACGGACTTCGTCGGGGAGTATCTTAAAGAGAATCGCTATCAGCTATGTATTTTGCTTAAAAATTTGCTTTTAGTGAGTTCCAAACACTACGGAAAATAACTGGAAAGCTTCCGCACTTATTTAATTCGATCTGAGGGCGAAAAAGCCACTGTAAATATTCAAAATATTTGAAGAACCCGGAGTCCTGTCCATTCCATTTTCCTTCGCAAGCGTTCGTGACCACTCCCCCTCTACGAGAGGAGGATACAGCAAAAAACAATCAATCAAAAAAAACGGAGGTACAGATATGAATAAGGAAAATACCAATTGATGCGAGTTGTAGGATTGCAAAGATACGAACTTGAAATGATCGAGGTGCATTTAAAACGAACTGAATACGAAAACCAAGTTGCGCAAAAGAGCTGGATTTACGCTCTCAAGAAATCGACCAAGAAGGTTTCACTGCCAAGATCAAAATGGGCCTTTATGCGCCAGCAAAAGAATCAATGAAGGCCACCGGAACAGATGGTCTTCCATCCACCGCCACAGTGGCGGCAGATTTTAGGCATAAAAAAAGCCGACTCGAAGGTCAGCTTTTTTGTATCAGTAACTCAACCCGTGTGGGTTCGAGTACTGTAGATATTGGTGCCCCGCGAGGGACTTGAACCCCCACGCTTGCGCACTAGATCCTAAGTCTAGCGTGTCTGCCAATTTCACCAGCGGGGCAACACCGTTTTAGCGGAAACAAAGATTTAGCGAATTGTATCCGCTAAATCAATAGAAATTATTTGTCTGCGATCAATTTTTTGTAATCTGGGGCTCTCATAAGGTTTGCGAGCTCCTTTTCCGTATCCATTTCGATACGAACCAACCAGCCTTCGTTCACTGGGTCGTCGTTCAATACAGATGGGTCGTCACCCAAAGACGCGTTAACTTCGATTACGGTGCCAGAAACTGGCGCGTAAAGGTCAGAAACCGCTTTTACGGACTCAACCACACCGAAGATTTGACCTTGAGTGATCTTTTGACCTTCTTCTGGAAGTTCAACGTAAACGATCTCGCCCAAAGAATCCTGAGCGAACTCTGTGATGCCGACAGTCACGATGTTCTCGTCAACTTGAGCCCATTCGTGTTCTTTTGTGTAGTAATAGTCTTCAGGAATATGAAATGCCATGTTCGGCTCCTTATTTCGAAATAAATGGTGTTTTAACAACAACCGCTTTCACTTTACGGCCGCGGATATCCAGTTGGAACTCCGTCCCCTCTTTAGCATAAGCAACGTCAATAAACGCGATGCCAATAGGTTCATCCAGGCTTGGTGAGTGAGTACCACTAGTTACCTTGCCGATTTCTTTATTGTCAAAAGAAAACAGGCTGTATCCCTGACGTGGGATGCCCTTCTCAAGCATCTTAAATCCCACAAGATTTTGCTTCAGACCGGCCTCTTTGACCCCAACGATTTGTGTCTTGTTCATAAAGTCTTTTTTAGCTGGCTTAATCACCCAACCAAGACCCGCTTCATATGGATTCGTCGTGTCATCAATCTCATGGCCGTACAAAGAATATTTCATCTCCGTACGCAACGTATCGCGGGCACCCAAACCAATTGGAGCCACTCCCAAATCTTTGCCTTGAGCCAACAGTTCATTCCACAACGCCACAGTTCCCGCAGCGTCCACGAAAACCTCGCAGCCCTTTTCCCCTGTATAACCAGTGGTAGCAACCATGATATTGTGATTTTGGAATTTGCCAGAGTTAACTGTGAATGGCTTCATTTCGCTGACTTTGAAACCAAAGACACGATCACAAAGTTCCAAAGCCTTTGGGCCTTGGATTGCGATCTGACCCCATTTATCAGACTCGTCCGTCATGTCAGAGCCTTTGTTGTGTTTCGTCATCCACGCAAAGTCTTTGTCTTTGTTAGAGGCATTCACACACACCAGGTAATCAGAATTTTTAGACAGACAATACACGATGATATCGTCAACCAGGCCACCTTGATCATTCGGCAACAAAGAGTATTGAGCTTCGCCATCGTTCAAACGAGCCACATCATTCGTCGTCAGCCACTCCAAAGTTTCAAGAGCCTTTGGCCCTTTCACACGGATTTCACCCATGTGAGATACGTCGAACAAGCCCACGTTCTTACGAACGTTGTCGTGTTCTTCACGAAGACCTACATATTGAACAGGCATGTACCAGCCGGCGAAGTCGACCATGCGGGCGCCCAAAGAAACGTGTGTATCAGCTAATGGAGTTTTTTTCATGGCCGTGAGTCTCCGATTTACCTAAGTAACAGTCAAGGAAGGCCGCGATTGCAACGCCGCCGCAGCTTTAGTAAGAATGCACAAATCATGTTTAAACTTTCTGATCGTATGCAAGCAGTCTATGACCATTTGATTCCAGGCGAACCTGTCTGGGATTTTTGCTGCGATCATGGATATCTGGGATTAAGTGCCTATCGCAGCGGACGCTTCCCTGAGGTGCACTTCGTCGATCAAGTACCGCATATTATTTCCACTCTGAAAGAACGCTTCGAACAAAAGCATCAAAAGTACGAACAAAATCAACGCGCTTTCTTTTGGGCGCAGAGTGGAGAAAGCCTAACGCACAAAGTTAGCGGGACCGTCGTAATCATCGGAGTGGGGACACATACCATCACCGACATCCTGCGTGGAATTCACGAGAAGAATTCGGTATTTATCAAGCGCTACATAATTAGCACCCACAACTATGAAGAAAAATTGGATGCATTTTTTGATGAATTTCCACCCTTCAAAACATCGTTCCAATTCACCAAATTCTGTAATGTTCCAGAAAACGGTCGAATCCGTAAGTTATTGATATTCGATAAAATTTAAAAAACATAACGCATCCCGCACGGCTCTATTAAATTAGTGTAAGACTGTGAACAAAATATTGATTATTCGGTCCCCTCCAAATAGACACTTCGGTCATGCAAGAACAAATCAAAAATTCAGATTTCCGCCAATTCCTTGAGGACGAGCTAGCTCGTCGCAGCCAAAACTATCCACGTTACTCTTTGCGTGCATTCGCAAGACACCTGGAAGTGGACTCATCATTCCTTTCAAAAATTCTGAACGGCAAGCGCACCGTAACTATGAGAACTATTCGTATGTTTGGTGAGCGTTTGAATTTGCCGGGCGAACAACTTCAGCAATTTGCAGAAGTAAGCCGCGAAAAGAAAATGAAGCGCAAGCTTGAGCGTCTGCTTGAGAAAATGCCAAGCGAGGATCGCGAACAATCAACGATCACTATCACTGTCGATGAAGCTCGCTTGGAAGAAGCAAAAGAAAAAATCAAGTCGTTCCGCAAAGACCTTGCACAATGGTTGGATGCTGGCGTTGCACAACAGGGCAAAACATATCAGATCTCTGTTTCAATGTTCCCGGTTTCCGGCTTCGGTCTTAACGACTAAATTGCATTTGAAATTTGAATTTAAAAAACCGAGTGACTAACAGCACTCGGTTTTTTTATTTGTCCGTCGAAACAGCCTTACAGGTTAACATTCCAAAATTGGTGATCATCTTATATCCGACAGGACACTCGCCCTCGACGGGCTCCACCGTTGCAACCTTGCGCTGCTTGATCTTATCATAGGTATTATAGGGCTCGCAGCTTGAAAACTCTGTGGCGGACGGATTGATGGTTCGCATGATCATCACACAAGCCATATAGGTCTTGCGCTCGTCGGATGAACTGGCCAGATCCTGCTGAAAGGAATAGCTGCTTTCCGCCAGCATGGAGCCAAAGTTAATCATGAAATACATGCAGCTCGCGACACCACCCCAGAACAAAAGATTCAGGAAGTAAGCACGATAGATTTTTAATTGAGCAAGCTCACGCTCTAGGCTGAATTTATAACGTTCAGAATCCATGTGATTTAAGTATACCTAATCTGATTTCAAATAAAAAGCGGCCCCCATCGGGACCGCCTAGAGTGTCTCTAAATGAGATTCGGATTACGCAGCTTAAGCTACAGCCTTCACGCCAGACTTAGCGTAGGCTTTGCATTGATTCAGCACTTGCTCGTAGTATGACAAAGACTGTTTCAGATTCTGCAGCACCGTCTCCTGATGATGAACCGGCAACGAGGCAATCTTAGTCAAAGCCTCTTCGGTATGCCCTTGATCCTCCTCAGCATGAACGCGAATGAAATGCGCCGCTTTCGGACCATACGCCTTTTCAACTCGCTTATTCACTTCTTCACCGAAGTAGGCAGCCAATGCCTCCAGCGCCAGAATGTATCCGAAAAAGGCCATTGGTGACTTATGCTCGATATAATAGTACTGAGACTGATACATCGCGCACGCACCTGGCATCTCTGGCCATTCTTCAATTTTACCACCAAGAGCTTTTAGGTCATTTAATAATAGTTTTTCATGTCCCTTTTCCTCGCCGCTATGGGCAAGAAAGCGGTTGTGAAATTCCTGAGTGGCCAGCTCAGTGCGAGCCGCTGCCAACGCCAACAGACGAGTGGAGTGACGGACAAAGTAGTAGGTCTGCGACACCCAGGCCGAATAGGCGGCTTTGTCTTCCCACGGAAAACTTTCGATCTGTTTTTGTGAGTACTTCAAAAGTTGTTTCAGCTCTTCGTTTACGTTCGCTTGCTTCATTTGTTTCTCTTTTCAGTTTAAGTTTGCAGTTAAGTAAAATATTGAAAAATTAAGCGACTCTTTTAAGCGGCACCACAATGCGGGTGTCATCAAGGATACTGGTGTGGTTGGCCTTGGCCGCCCACAAACTCTCTACAAGCTCTGCATGCTTCGAATCACCCAGCGGCTGAACTTCGCCGTTCTTGGTCATTAAGATTTCACACTCGTAGTTCATTTTAATCACACTACCGAAATAGTTCGCTCCACTTTTAGCAGATTTGCGGCGCACATTCAGATCGCGGCGGGCCGTACCCACCAGACAATCCCATCCTCCGGCTTCCATGACTTTACTTCCCAAGGCGATAATGATTTCCGACCAGTTCACTTCTGAACTGCGTGAACGATATTCAGGAGACACAGTCAGGTACTCCATACTCATCATCGTGTTAATGCCACGGGATTGGAATTTTTTGATAATCAAATCATCAAAGGCTTTCATGTAATGATGATCACGAAGTGCATTAGAACGAAGATCAAAGGCACTGTACATATGAAAACCAAAGACCTTGTTATTATCAGTCAAAGCCACAATCACGTCGCAGCGATGAAAGTCATCAGGATTCAGTGGTTCACCCACTTTTCCCAATACTTCAGTGTACACTGTTTTCCAAAGATCATAGACATTGTTGCTGAGTTGTACGGTGTCTGCTGTAAGCGCCCGTGGGTTGAATAAATGATACTGAAATCGTTCCATGCACTATCCTCCGCGAAGTTCTTTCGGATTTTGTTGCGGTGAACTTGAAGGAGAAAATTTAAGTACAAAAAGTGAACGTGCAATTTTAAGAATACCCGGGCAAAGACTCTACAAATCCTTATTTGATACATAAACAAATCCCATTGACTTCATTCCAAATCGGGACGGCAGTATTTGTAACTAACATACTGTGAATCTGACTTTACCATCTATTTTTGCTGGCGCAGACTCAGCTCTGTGTGAAGGAATCTTCAAACGTTTTAACGGAACACAAACTTCGACTAGACTTGTTACTTTTTTATTACATTCACAGTTGATTAACTACCACGAGAATTGTTATTCAATTTGTATGAGCACAAAAGAAAATCAAAACGAAGTCTTAATGGAAGAGAACAATCAAACAACTGAAGTGTCGCCATCAGAGAAGAAGTCGACATTTGAAAAGAAAGCTCTGCTGGTCTTATCTGCCATCTTTGTGGCAGTTCTGATTGGCGCGTGGGGATACGCAATGCGCGTGCAACAAGGAGTTGCGTCGAACAGCGTGACCACTCACGCTGATCCAGCCGCATTGCTGGAAATCGAACGTATGCGGGGCATCGCATCTTCGCAGATGGATAACGGTCGCGCCTACTTCCTGCTAGGTTCCCAAAATATTTATGATAAACAAAAAAAGGAAAAGGAAACACTCGCTGATGCACTGACTGCCTTCGATAAGCAGCATAATCTTCCGGGGATTTCTGATGTTGTGAAACGCATCCAGGACCTACAGAAGAAAAATCAGGAGTTTTTTGACCAAGCCATTGAGCATCGTGATAAGAAAACTGAATCCCGCATTGTCGGTCAGTTTTATCAAGCCAGAACAACTCCCCTGCGTTCCCAATTGAACGAAGCCTTCGATGACATGGCCCATTTACATCAGGTTCAAATCGACAAAGCTCAGGAAGAAATTCGTGAAGCTGCAGCCCAGGCTGAAATTCAGATTCCTTTTGGCATGACCTGGCTTTCGGGGTCTTTGGTTTTTATTTTCATCAGCATGGGCTTCCTGGTAGTCCGTTTGCTGCGCAAACAGTCTTTCCAACTGGCTCAGCAAAAACGTCTTTATGATGAAGCAAAGAAAGCAGTTCAGGATCGCGATGAAACTTTATTTGCGATTTCCCATGATCTTCAGGATTCCTTGAATATGATTTCATCCACCGCCGAGCGCATGGCTTCAACACCACAAGGGTTGGATATCGTGGAAAGCGGTGAGCTAATGAAATCCACCGTTACCAATATTGAAGGATTGATCAAAGACATCCGTGATCAAAAAAATACAGAAATGCACGGTCTGACTTTGCGCATGGATCAGCTTTCTGTCGACAACGTTCTGGATAGCGCACGATTACAAATGCAACCTTTGGCAAAACAGCATGATGTTCGTCTTCAAATCGACAGTGTCAACCCTCCCGTCCTGGCATTCTATGATAACGAACGTGTACTGCGAGTTCTTGCGAACTTGATTGGCAACGCCATCAAGTTCAGCCCTAAAGGGGAAAAGGTCGTTGTGAAAGTTCGCAGTGATCAGAAGTATGTAAATATCTCGGTCATCGACAGCGGACCCGGAATCCCGGCAAATCAGCTTCCAGGAATCTTTGATAACTTCTGGCAGGCTAAAAAGACTGCCGACAAAGGAGCCGGCCTGGGGCTTGCGATCGTAAAAACGATTGTTGAAGCACACGGCGGCACAGTTCAAATTCAAAGTCAGACAGGCCGCGGGACGACAGTGACCTTCTCTTTACCGCGCAGACGCCCGGTGGGAGCATCCCTGAAAAAGCCCAATGTCATCGTAAAAAGTAACCACGCACCAGAGTGGCAATAAAAAAAGGGAGCTAAAAGCTCCCTTTTTTTGACTTCGTAAAATGCCTGGATCAAGATCAAACCTTCAATGCAAAGGTTTAGATTATGAAGGCTGTAGTTCAAAGAGTTCTCTCCGCCTCCGTCACGGTTGACGGCAAAATCATTTCCTCCATCGGCCCGGGATTTCTAACTCTTCTGGGTGTCGCCAAGGGCGATACTGAACAACAACTGCAAAAACTAATCACCAAGATTGCCGATCTGCGGGTCTTTCCCGATAACGATGGTAAAATGAATTTATCCCTGAAAGATGTCGCGGGTGAACACCTGCTGGTTTCGCAGTTCACACTTTTGGGCGATACATCCAAAGGCAAACGTCCCAGTTTTATCGGTGCGGAGGCGCCCGCATTGGCAGAGCCACTGTACAAAAAGGGACTTGAACTTAGCCAAGCCCTGGGTATTCCCACCCAAGGTGGTATCTTTGGCGCTGATATGAAAATTGTATTAGTCAACGACGGTCCCGTGACGTTGATCGTTGAAGTGTAATTTCCTGCGTTGAAGTCACATGTCCGTGACTATCGCTGTTTCACAAGATATCTTTACCTTAAGGCAACGCCCCCTCCGTCGCCCATAGGAACAGGAAAAACACATGGAACTAGATCCAAAAACAGAACCTGAATCAAAGCAAATGTATGTTCTGCTTGGAACTATCGCCGCCATTCTTCTGGGGTTTCTCGCATTAGCTGTTCTTATTTATATTTATTGGGTCCTTCCTTAGCCATTTAAACGGGACCTCATTAGACAAGCTGGACTAAAGACGAGGCTATTCTCTTTCAGCTCCCCCCGCGAAATTCCGATAAACACCCTATGAAAAAGTCAGGCTTAGTCTTATCGGGCGGTGGAGCGCGAGGTGCCTATCAGGCAGGTGTTCTGGTTGCAGTTTATGAAATTGCACAGGCCTCCGGAGTTCCATTGAAATTGGATTTTCTTTCCGGCGTTAGTGCCGGTGCCATCAATGCAAGTTCTCTTGCAAGCAACGCACATGACTATAAGTATGCGACAGAATCCCTGGCAAGACTATGGAGTGAAGTTCACTTCGATCAGGTTTTTTCCACCGACTCCCTGACCATGGGAAAAATCGGCATTCAATGGTTAAAGGAAATTTCCCTTGGCGGAATCACCGGAACAACTCCGGGCCGTGGTCTGCTGGATACCACTCCTCTTCGCGGTCTTATCAGTCGCAATATGAACTACGAACAGGTTCAGGAAAATATTAATGCCGGGCACCTGGAAGCACTTTGCATCACTTCCATCGACTATGCGAAATCAGCTACGACAACATTTGTCCAAAGTAACAACACTCTAAGTTCGTGGGATAAAGGACGTAAACGCAGCGAATTCAGTCCCATCAACACGGAACACATCATGGCCTCTTCGGCGATTCCACTTTTATTCCCGCCGATCAAGGTGAACGAAAGATTCTTTGGCGATGGAGCGGTTCGCAATCATGCCCCATGCAGTCCGACGATCTATCTGGGAGCTGAAAAACTGATGGTCATTGGTGTGCGCCTGCAAAGCTCAACCGCTTACGACCTGCACGCCGAAAACACGGATACAGCACCCAGCCTGGCCCGCGTGATTAATACAATTCTGAATGGTGTCTTGCTTGATGCTGTCGAGCAAGACGTGGAAAAACTGCGCCGCCTGAATGAATACGCCACTGCGATCACTCCGGAACAACAGCGCAAAGTTTCACTTCGTCCGTTGGACTATCTGTTTATTTCACCGTCTGAAGATATCGGCGAAATGGCCGTACAAAAAGCCGCAAAACTTCCCCGCGTTATTCGCTACCTGATGAAAGGTCTGGGAAGTTTGCAGGATGCCAGCGAGATCATCAGCTATTTGATGTTTGATCCTTCATTCTGTTCAGATCTGATAGAAATAGGACGCAAAGATGGCTATGCTCAAAAGGAAGAAATTATTAAATTCCTTTTGAAATAGGTTTCATGAAGGCCAAATCGGACTTGCTAAAAAAAAGACACCCCCTGGAATCTCTGGGGGTCAAGATGGTTCGGCGCGGTGACATTCGCATCGAACGCCTTAAAGACCGTATCACACCCAAGGTCGCCTTTCCGCATAAGCATGACTTCTATCAAATCGTAATTGTGCATAAATCCCAGGGATCCCACGAGATTGATTTCAAAACCTATCCCGTCAAAGGTGGTCAGGTATTCCTGATCAAACCCGGTCAGATGCATGGGTGGAAGCTTGCAAAAAACTCGCAAGGTTTCGTCATCGAGTACACCGAAGAATCCTTTAACAAGAATCTTTTGGGTGGATTAAACCTTCCCCAACACAGTCGCCATGTACCTGACCATTTTAAGATTCCCGCCAACAACAGCGCCTTTTCCGAAGGATTTCTGAAGTTGATGGAAACTGAATTCCTTCAGCAAGGTGACAACTTTGAATTGTCCCTGCAAAGCTACCTAAGTCTGATTCTGCTTGAAGCCTTGCGTGTGACCAAGGCCGCAGATCGTGAGCTTGGCAAGAACGACGATGTGGTGACCCGGTTTACAGAATTGGTCGAAGAGAACTTCCAGGAAAAACATCAGGTGGAGTTTTATGCCGCTCGCTTAAAACTGACGCCGAAATCCCTTTCTGCAAAAGTGCAAAAGGAGCTGGATACTTCCGCCAAGGAATACATCCTGAATCGCTGCCTGCTGGAAGCAAAACGTCTGCTGTCGTATTCTGATTTAAGTGTCTCCGAGATCGGCTATAACCTCGGCTTTGATGATCCGAACTATTTCAGTCGTTTTCTGAAGAAACATATGCAGATCAGCGCTGGAAAGTTTCGCAAAACCTCCCAGCCAGGCAGGTAATTAAAACTTGTCGGTAAAATGGGCTGGGGCTTTTTCGCCCTCGCCATGGCTTTTTTCAGTATCCAATGCCACCCGGCCTGTAATCCCAACCCATTCCGGAAAAAAGAACGCCAGCACGGCATATGCCAGAAAACTGAATATTGAGATTATTATCGCCCCGCCGATGACCCACATTGTGCTGTCCATAATGGCTCCTAATGGATTCCATTGTGCCGTACTTCCACATTTTTGGCCATGGAACAATTCCACCGGGACTAGCACAAATTTCCCATTTGAATCGTCCTTGGGAATGGGTTTACAATTTTGTTTTAACAAGGAAGTTATCAAATGAAAATGGGTGTCGAGGTTCTGCTTTCCGATGCAAAAATGCTGAAATCACTTAAAGGGAAGCGTGTGGGATTGGTCTGCCATCCTGCCAGTGTGAATGAAAATCTGGAACACAGCCTGGACCTGCTTTCAAAAAAAATAAAACTATCCTGTGCGTTTGGTCCCCAGCATGGCGTGCGTGGCGATAAACAGGACAACATGATCGAAAGTCCCGACTTTGTGGACCCCGTTCACAAGATCCCGATCTTTAGTCTTTACGGCGAAGTTCGCAGACCCACTCCTGAAATGATGAGCCACTTTGACGTCCTGCTATTTGATCTGCAGGACCTGGGCTGCCGTATCTACACATTCATCACGACTTTACTGTACGTGATGGAGGAGTGCGGAAAACTTGGAAAAACAATAATCATCCTGGACCGCCCAAATCCAGCAGGCCGCCCGATTGAGGGATTCAAAATGCTTCCGGGCTGGGAGTCTTTTGTAGGAGCTGCTCCAATTCCAATGCGCCATGGTCTGACTGTAGGTGAATTGGCTTTGTACTTTGCTGACTTCTACAAAATGGATCTGGATCTGCACGTCGTAAAAATGAAGGGCTATGCGCCGAACAAAGCTCCGGGCTTTGGCTGGGATAGCAAATGTCCTTGGGTGAATCCTTCGCCGAATGCAGCGAACTTGAACATGGCGCGTGCTTATCCTGGAACTGTTTTGATTGAAGGAACCACTTTGTCAGAGGGTCGCGGTACGACGCGCGCGCTGGAAGTGATTGGTGCTTCTGATGTTGATTTCAGTGAAGTACTGACTCGCATGAAGAAAAAAGCTCCGCAATGGCATAAGGGTGTGATTTTGCGCGAATGTTATTTCGAGCCGACTTTCCACAAACACGTCGGTAAGCTTTGTCACGGTTTTCAATTTCACACAGACGTGACTTCCTACAATCACGAAGCCTTCAAGCCTTTCCGTCTGACGGCTTTGATGTTGAAGGTGATTCGCGAAATGCATCCGCAATATCCGATCTATCGTGATTTCGCCTATGAGTATGTCAAAGACCGTCTGGCATTTGATGTTATCAATGGCGGACCGGCTTTAAAGAATTGGATTGAAGATAAAAAAGCAACGCCTAAGGATCTGGATCAGGCGTTGGCTAAAGATGAAAAAAGCTGGGCAAAAGAAAGAAAGAAATATCTGCTTTATAAGTAAATGGCTTTTCACCATTCCTTTGGGATGAGTGTTCACCCGACAATAATGGTGGGAGCTTCGCTCCTGCCATTATCCACAGCTGCAATCGAGTACTCGATGTACTGCAGACTTCTTAAAAGCTTCCGCCGCAAGATACGATCTGCAACTGACGCCTCCGTCACTGAATACGTTAACTGACTCCCTAAAACCGCTGCTAAAATTAAGAACCGCATCCTTGGCCCCCTTTCCTGCTTATAAGACAGAAAGCCCCCGACCTTCGGTTAAAAAAAATTTTAGGGGTGCATCAACTGCGATATAAGCTCAAACGAGCGCAAACGATCGCGATGATCGTATTGATCTGACACAATCATCAGTTCATCGGCTTGGGTGACATCAACAAATTCCTGCAATTTACGTTTCACCGTTTCAGGCCCGCCGATGATCGCCGTAGCCAATCTGGATTTCACCAGCTGCTCTTCCGCCACGGTCCAATAAGCTGCCATCGAATCCACCGGTGGCTCCAGATTCACGCGCTGATTGCGAATGATGCCCAAGAATCTTCGCATCACTGTAGTGGAAAGCTTCTGTGCCTGTTGATCTGTATCTGCAGCGACTATTTGTATGCCCAACATCACATAAGGTTTTTTCAAATGTTCTGACGCCTGAAATCCTGCTCGATATATTTTTATCGCATCCATCATTTCATCCGGAGCAAAATGTCCCGCAAAGGAATATGGCAATCCCAGATAGGCGGCCAGCTGAGCGCTATACAGTGATGAACCTAAAATCCACAAGGGCACATTCACACCAGCGCCCGGAATGGCTCGTACTTTTTGATCAGACGCAGATTCTTTAAAGTATCCCTGCAGCTCCAAAACCAATTCACCAAAATCAGGTTCACGGCGCAGATCCCTGCGCAAAGCGCGCATCGTCAAGCCATCTGTACCCGGTGCACGCCCCAATCCCAAATCAATTCGCCCCGGATAAAGTGTGCCTAAAGTTCCAAATTGTTCGGCGATCACCAGCGGTGCATGATTCGGAAGCATGATGCCACCTGACCCTACACGGATGCTGGAAGTGCCGCCCGCGATGTAACCAATCAATACAGATGTGGCGCTGCTGGCGATGCCTTCCAGATTGTGATGCTCTGCCAGCCAATAACGAGTGTATCCCCACTTTTCAGCGTGCCGTGCTAAATCCAGCGAATTATGAAAAGAGTCTGCGACGGATTTGTCCTGCGCGATCGAAGCTAAATCCAAGATGGAGTACTTTGTTTCAGACAGAGTTTTCATATTTGTAATTCCTCGTTCAGCTCTTTACGCTTTGTAATTCTGCAAATTAAGTGTAGATCGACATCTCAAATTCAAAAGAGGTAAATCATGAAAACACTTATCGCAGCACTTATTCTTTCATTCGGTTTCCTGGGCACAGCTCAAGCAAATCAATGGACTCATGTTCTTACGACGACCATTACAACGCAATCACCCGACTACAAAGACATTCTGATTCACAACCGCGACACCTATTCTCAGATCATGGTGGAAGTGGGTTCCAAAGCACACATCGAGCGCATCGATACCATTTCACACATTCTTTGGGGCAAACCCGTTTCAGGTATCGAAGGTGTTTACGCAGCTGGCGAATCCAAGACCGCTTACTTCGGTCCATCGAAAGTTCGATTCCTGCGCATTTACGTCACTTCAATTCCGTTCGGAATGCCCGTGCCCGTGCGTGTGTGGATGAGATAATTCCCCATTCGAGTAGTGATGTGGGTGATGACCAAAATGAGGGTGATCTACAAGATTGCCCTCCGAATCCACCCACTCAAATCTGACTGCCTTTTTAAATTCTTTTCTACGAATTGCGTAGTACACCAGCGCAAAGCCAATCCCCAGAATAAATCCAACAAAATGCGCACTGTAACTGACTTGTGGATCAAAGGCCGACGTCGGCATAAAGACTCCAAGACCAACACCCACGGACCTCAAAGCGCGTTGTACATGGGATCTTTTTTCGTCAAGCAGCCAATACAAGGTTAACCAGGCTCCACCCATCCAATAGACAACCCCCGAAGCACCCAGCAAAGTGACTTCCGGTGGATAACCTCTCAAGACGAAGTAATTTGTAATGCCACCAAAAAATAGTGCTGCCGCCGGAAACATCCACAATCCAAAATAACCCACCAGCAGATATCCCAGTACAAAGAACAAAGTCATATTGTTCAATAAATGCCCTATATCCGCGTGGGATACCAATGCGGTCCACAGTCTCCAGTATTGTTTCTTTTCAAAGATATTTTGACCGGATGCTGCCATCCATTGATCGGAGTTGAAATATCCATTCCAGTAGCCAATAGCGCCGATCACCAGGATTAATACCGTCATTGCCGATATGAATCCTGCTAATGGCGAAGGCCGGTGGCTAAGCCAGGTGGCTCGCACGTTCTTCCAGACAGTCTGCTCCATCCATCCTCCCTTAGGGTTGGACTTAATTCTGAGTTCATTCCATCGGAAGTCAAGGTGCGCCAAAAACAAAAGGGCCACCGAGATGGCAGCCCTTTCTTATTTTGACTTGAAGTCCGTAACTTACGGGTTGTAAGTTTGGTGACTGTTTTCTTTCGCCTCAAACAGCGCCTTGATATAAGCCGCTGCCGTAGCATTGTCATTGTTCTGCAAAGAAGTTTGAATCTGCACAGCCAACCCCATCGCATATTGAATATGCTGTTGATAGTTTTGCCATACAGCCGGGCGTTGATCCTCAGGCCACTTGTTCAATATCTCTGGAACCTTTTGCAGATTCGCCTGAAGCAACAAAGCGATCTGATTTGCATACACTGCATTTTGTTGATTTTGTGCAGGATCGTTAACGGTCGCTTTGATGGACTTCGCCATTTTTTCGATTTCCATCATGTCCTGCTTGATGCTGGTAACTTCAGCGTAAGCCGCAACAACAACCACAGATAATGCCACGAAAAGTGAAACTAAAATTTTACGCATGGGATTTTCCTTAACTAAATTTTCTTGTGAGCTTTGTTGACCTTGTCATTCACTTCCTGGTTTTTTTCCACAATCGCAGCATAGTCACGTTGCGCTTCGGGAGTCGCCAGGGTTTTAACCAAAAGGTCACGGTATTCCACCAAGGCATCACGGAAATCTTCCATGAAGTAAAGGTAGTACTCTTTAAGTTCTTGTTTGGCTTTAGGATCAGTGATCAAAGCGCCTTTGGATGGCAGCACCACCTCGGTCGGATCTGCCATTACAGCTTCTGCACAGGCGATAGAAATGTCCAAACCTGCGATACCTTTTTGAATATCCTGGTCCGTCACTTTGTCCCAAGGATCGCCAATTTTACGAGCCACAGTTTCCGCATCAGCAAAGTATTTACCGAAGTTGCGCATAACGCGGTTGATGGTCAATTCAGTCTCACCATTGCGTAGCGGGCAAGTCACTTGAGCCACGGACAAAGCCGGCATCAACAGAGCCATCGCTAGTACGATTCTGGAAATCATGGGCACCCCTCCATAAAGACAGTGGAATGCTAGTATCTGAGGCTGCCTAGGATGTCATGCCGGGTCCGAACCATCGGCCTAATTGAAAACCAACTGGATAAAAAGCATGGAAAAAATTCCCGGTTTTCCAGTCTTAACATGTATTTAGGCAGGAATTGGCAATTCTCAATTGGCCTTGCGAATCTCAAGTAGACTGGTGCCGCGGATATCCCCAAGGATTTCCAGACTCATCACCGACGACAGATGTTGTCCCGCCAGATGAAATGCGCTCCAGCCGTACTGGCGTTGCTCACGCAATAAAACATAAGCGCGGCCGCCGGGACGCAAAGAGTTCTCTATTCCACGCATCAGGTTCGAGAAATCGGAATCAATAAAAAAACGGCATCGGTTTTTAAAATCCGATGGCGAAAGTGTGCCCTGATCGCGATGAAAATAAGGCGGATTGCACAGGATCAGATCGTAGTGATTCTTATACGCTTCCGATTGAAGCGCATCGTAGTTCAATCCCAGAAATCTTAGCGATGTTTTTCCATCCGTCACATGACCGGAATTCTTATCGAAATGCGGCTGATAAATATCCGCCTGCACTTCCAAAAAATCAAAAGACCTGGGAACAACTCCACGCTCTTTTTGATTGTGGAAAAGATAATCCAAACCAATGATACCGCAACCCGCACAAAGATCCAGACACGCCGTCGGAGTCAGTCCCTCGTCACGGTAAATTTCGTAAACTTGTCGCGCCAGAAAGACCGAGTCATGCGAAAAATGATACTCCTCGGGTTGAGAATATTCGAACGTGTAGTGCGGGTTGATTGATGACATTCAATAACTGTATCCCCGAGTAAACCCTAAGGCAATGATCCACACAGCTTTAGGCCCAAAGATTCACTGACATCCAAAAACCGCTGCGAACCGTAGTGCCGACTCAAATAACTCAGAACAGCCCTGTCTCCGCCAGAGCCCACCGGTTGAATCTTTGTTCCGTTGCGAACTGTGGGAGTATAAGCGACCCCGGAAATTAGAGTTTTGCCTTGATCATTCTTTGTCAGTCCCAAATACATCACCGCGGAAGCTCTGCGCTCGACATCTTTCTGACCCGCCACAAAATTTCCAAGCGAATATACGATAAAAGTCTCACGTCCATCTTTGGTCACGTACTTATCCCAAGGCTGCAACACATGTGGGTGTGATCCTATAACTGCTGTAGCACCCGCATCCAGAAATCTCTTGGCACCGTCGACCTGTCGGGAATTTGGAGTTTGCTTATATTCTTCACCCCAGTGCGGATAGACAATCACGGCATCAACATCTGAGCGATTGGAAAGTGTTTTGATAAGACTCACAGTTTCCGGTTTAAAACAATTCAACACCTGGCCTTTGGAATCACTTCGTCCATTTGTTGATTCCGTACAACCCACGAATGCCACGTTGATCCCGCGTATCGAAATCACTTTCGCATATCCAGCATTGCGCTCCTGGGAATGTCTGACTCCGATGGTTGGCATTCCAGAATTCCGGGCTGCAGTGAGGGTTCGATCGATGCCAACGGATCCCCTGTCCAAAGAATGATTATTAGCCAGGGTCAAAAGATCAATTCCACTGTTTTTAAGATTATCCAGGATGCGTGGATGATAGTTGAACAAAAAATTTGTTCCCGAGTAGACCCGGTCATCATAGATAAAACCGACGTCTCCCCAGTCCCGCCCCTGCGCATCGATACCCATGGCGGCCGGTCCTTCGAGATTCGCGACTGAATAGTGTGCCTTCGCAAAAAGAGGATTGACCGCTCTCCAGATCTGCGAAAAATCCTTGGTCTCACGCACAACGGCCTGATACAGCATCTTGTGGATCAGAACATCACCGACAAACGATATCGCGGCAAATGGCAAATTCGATTCGCACTTACCACTGAAGTTTAAATCCCGACCTTGAGCAAATCCTATTGATGGAAAAATCCCCAGCATGACTGCCAGGGATTTTTTGAAACCGTATTTCATAATTTATCTAAGCCTCTGATGAGTTACGACGGTCACGGGCCACCTGACCTTTGCGCGAACGTGCACTGGTATACCCGGCAATTCGCTTGCCAACAGTTTTCGTTGCCGAAAGATTGCCACGCGGAATGGAGGTTCTTTTCGCATACATAGTACGCTTCTTTTTAAGTAGAAAATCCTCGCGAGGTTCGTCATTGCGATTCAGGTGCATCTTTGGCTGCTCCGTCAGACTCTTTCTGGGACGGGCGGCTCTAGCTTTGCGTTTTTCAAGACGTTCCTTATTTAGCACCCGATCAAAGCGATCCAGCGTTTTTTCCATGCTTCGCAATCTGAAATTCATCTCTCTTGCGGCTGCGCGATCGTCAGACTTTGCCCGAACCGATTTGCGGTGGCGTTTGATCAACTCGACCGTACGTGCACGGGCCTTTTTGACTCTTTCGCGCGGGACTTTCTTAAGGTCTGTGGCCTGACCTTGAGAGAACAGTTTAAACTCGGCCTTAGTTAATCTTTTTTGAGCTGCCTTCGCCGAAGCGGACATTGTCGTTGCCATACCTACTCCTTGTTTGGTCGAATTAAATAATACGAGCAAGCTTTGCAGGGACCCTATCTACAAGTGAGGGTTTTGTTGGAATGCATGCTGCAACCCCGAAGACGATCAAGAGGATCAAGAGGATCACGATGAAAATCAAAAGAATTTGCGTTTATTGCGGAGCCAACCCTGGAAACAAACCCGAGTACGGAGAAGCTGCCCGCCAGCTGGGTTATCTTTTGGCTGATCACAAAATTGAGCTGGTCTATGGCGGCGGCAAAGTGGGATTGATGGGTATCATTGCCAATGCTGTTTTGGAAAAAGGCGGACTGGTCACAGGAATTATTCCCCAAAAACTTGTCGAGCTTGAACAAGCTCACCAAGGTCTTACAGATCTTCGCATCGTCAATGATATGCACGAACGGAAAGCCACTATGGCTTCCCTGGCAGATGGCTTTATCGCTTTGCCTGGTGGCTTTGGCACCCTAGAAGAACTCTTCGAGGTCCTAACTTGGTCACAGATTGGCTATCATCAAAAGCCCATCGCCCTCGTAAACGTGCTAAGATTTTTTGACAATCTCGAACTTTTTGTCACTCATGCAACTTCTACAGGATTGCTGAAGTCGGAATATTCAAAATTTTTTCAGCTGAAAAACTCCCCGCAAGAGGCCTTAGAAGCAATACTTTCCCGCTAGGGAATAAGTGACCATTGCTCATATGGCATAAGTAGGGGTGTTCCCTAAACCATTTCAAATTTGCAATTGGTGTTGCGATGATTTGTTTAGTAATTAAATCATCGCAATGAAATTTATTTTAAAAGAAGAACCATACATTCAAAGTTATCGCGAAGACCTGGAAGAGCTTTCACAGGTCTTGAAAGCTTTTGGCTATACGGTGGCACCTTATGAGGACCCAGCTCTTTCGTCTTTTAAGAACCTCTTGCCTGAAGCTCGTCAGAACGTGGCTAGTACCCTTAATGCCTACGTGGGAGCTCTGAAGGCTGAATTGGAAACCGGTACTTACAAAATCGATCGCTTCGTGGTTCAGTTCCTATTCCGCATTGGTCAGGCGCCAAGTTCAGATCTTTCGGACCTTTTAAAAGGCGAGCAATTCATTCAAATCTACAATCGTGACAACCTTCAGATCTTCCGCAGCCTGGCTTGTTATGAGCGCTGCTCATTCACCCTTGAGCAACTAACCAGCCGCACTTGGATTGAGCTTTGGGATCGCGATATCATGTTTAATATGACCTTTTCAAAAATGGCTCAAAACATGCGCTCAGTGATGAAGTTTTGCGCATTGAAATTTGATTTCCCCAGCCACGTCGTGACCGAGATCGATTCTTCAATGAGATACTCATTCCGTTATAAGCTGAAAACCGTGTGCGGATTGACTCGCCAGAATCAAATCCAAGCGGCCCTGCTTATTGAGGAATGGAAGTTCTAAAAATCACTGTAATTTTGGGAAGATAAGCCTTTTGGGGTTGCGGTTTGGACGCAGACACTGTAGCTATCTGTCCCTATGACTTCTGTAAAATTCTCTGATCTTCCCCTTGTCGAACCTATCCAACGTGCCGTAGCTGAATCCGGATACTCAATTCCGACCCCTATTCAACAACAGGCAATCCCCTATCTGCTGGAAGGCCGTGACCTTCTGGGCTGTGCTCAAACCGGTACAGGTAAAACTGCAGCCTTCGCTTTGCCAATCCTGAATCACCTGGCCCAACAATGGAATCGCACATTGCCGAAACAGGCTCGCGTACTGGTTTTGGCGCCAACTCGTGAATTGGCCATTCAAATCCACGAAAGCTTTCAAACTTACGGCAAGCACCTGCGCATTCGCACCGCTGTGATTTTTGGTGGCGTCGGCCAACAGCCTCAGGTGAAAGCCCTGGCTCAAGGAGTGGACGTTCTGATTGCAACTCCAGGTCGCCTGTTGGATTTGATTCAACAAAAACATCTGCAACTGGGTAAGCTGGAAATCTTCGTTCTGGATGAAGCAGACCGTATGCTGGACATGGGCTTCTTGCCTGACATTCGCAAGGTTCTGAACTACCTTCCGAAGGAACGTCAAAATCTGTTCTTCTCGGCTACCATGCCCAAAGAAATTCAAAAACTGGCGGACTCTTTGCTGGTGAATCCGGCAAAAGTGGAAGTGGCTCCGGTTTCTTCAACTGCTGAGATGATCGAACAGTCTGTGATGTTCGTTGATAAAAGCAAAAAACGCGATTTACTGCGCCATCTGTTGAACGATAAATCTTTTGATAAAGTCATCGTATTTACCAGAACAAAACATGGTGCGAACCGTGTCGCCGAAGGTCTCGCAAAAAATCACATCCCTGCTGAAGCCATTCACGGCAACAAATCTCAGAATGCTCGTCAAAGAGCTTTAGAGAATTTGCGTGAAGGTAAAATTCGCGTCTTGGTTGCAACTGACATCGCGGCCCGTGGTATCGACATCGATGAAATCAGCCACGTTATCAACTTTGAACTTCCGAATGAATCAGAAAGCTATGTGCACAGAATTGGCCGTACAGCTCGCGCTGGCAGCCAGGGCATTGCTATTGCCTTCTGCGACGCTGAAGAAAAAGCCTTTTTGCGCGATATCGAACGCCTGATCGGCAAATCGATTCCTGTCGTTACTGATCAACCTTACCATTCAGAAGAAGTGGCTGGCAGCCGCATCCTTTCTAAAGGCAAAGCGAAAGCGATGATCGAAGCAATGGAAAATGTAAAACCAAACAGCGCGGGCTTTAAAAAAGGGCGCCGTTTGAATCCTCGCAAGAAACCGCCTACATTTGAAGTTAAAGGTGGCGGCACCGGAGCTGACTCTCCAAAACCTCATACTGCCAAGCCCCATTCACCAAAGCCTCACGGTGGCAGCCCTACACAGGGTCCTAAAAAAAACGGTGGTAACAAACGCCGCTTTGGCGGATTCAGAGGTAACAGCAATAAGGCCGGAGGCCATAAATAATGAGTCTTCACGAAACTCAAGAAATCGTTCCTAAGGCCGTTCTTGTCGGCCTCCAAATTGGCAGAACTTCTGATTCAGAAGTTCAAAGCTCTTTGGTCGAGCTTTCGCGCTTGGTTTCAACGCTGGGCTTTGAGGTTATTGGTAAACTGCACCAACGCCGTACTTCTACAAAAAGTGCGACAGTTCTGGGCGATGGCAAATTGGTAGAGCTGGCGAAATGGACTGGCGGTACTGGTAAAATTGCGCCAAATTTCATTAAGAAAAAACACAAAGCTGCTTTGAAATTTAAAAATGAAGACGAGGAAGACGACATCTTTGACTTCCCCGAGGAAACTTTCGAAGAAAGTGAACCCGAAGACTTTGTTGAAGAGGAAAACCCTCAAGATCAAGCCCAGTGGGTGGTCTTTGACTGTGATCTTTCACCGCTTCAGTTGCGTAATATCGAAAGTGCTACAGGCGCCAAGGTTTTGGATCGCACGGGCGTGATTATTGAAATCTTCAGTCGCCATGCTCGCACGCGTGCTGCCCGGTTGCAGGTGGAAATTGCTCGGCTGACTTACGTTGCGCCTCGCATGCGCGGCGTCTCCGGTGGGGACGACGACCGCATGGGTGGTGGCGGTAAAGGTGTCGGGGAATCCGCGATCGAGTTGGATCGTCGTAAGATTCGTGACCGTATCAAAGAACTGAAACAGGAACTTTCCTCTATCGGACAGGAACATCTGACCCGTAGGTCACGACGCGAGCAAGAGGCCTGTGTGGCCCTGGTTGGTTACACCAATGCCGGAAAGTCCTCCCTGATGCGCGCAATGACTGGCAGCGAAGTTTATGTTGCCGATAAATTGTTTGCGACTTTGGATACAACAGTTCGCGCTGTCTATCCCGAGACTCGTCCAAAAATTCTTCTGTCAGACACAGTCGGATTTATTAAAAAACTTCCGCATGATCTGGTGGCATCGTTCAAATCCACACTTGATGAAGCCTTGAATGCTTCCTTGTTGTTGTTTGTTGTCGACGCCGCAGATCCGTCTTTTAGATCTCAACTTGAGGTCACTCGCACGACTTTGGCAGAAGTCGGCGCTGCTGAAATTCCAAGCTTACTTATTCTTAATAAGCGCGACTGCTTAAGCGATGAGCAAACTTCTGCTTTGGCTGCCGAATTTCCTGACGCGATATTTTTGTCTACCCGCAATCCTCAGGACGTTGAAGACCTTCGTTTGCGTCTGGTTAAGTTTTTTGAAAACTCCATGCGCGAGGAAGAGGTCTTTATTCCGTATAAAGTTCAAGGGGTTATTGGAGACATCCGTGCGCGCTTGAAGGTCCTGGGCGAGTCCTATGACGAAAAAGGTGTACGACTAAAGGTCCGTGCGAATGAAGAGGACTTTGATAAGATCGCCAAAAAGATTCGTGACGCTCTTGCTGACATCGATTAACAGCGTTTCATTATTAAAGTTTAACTCGCTCTAATCCATTCAAAAACCTTAAAGTAGCATCGATGAAAACGAGTTTATCGGTGCCACTTTCAGTATTGGTTTCTACTCTGAGTTTGTTTCAGGGATCTCCTGCACTTGCCCAAGGGGTCGTGCGCTATAATGCCAAAGACGAGCGAAAACTTTTAGGGCCCCGCTATCAAGGTCGCCTTGTGCCGATGGCGCGAATGAATCAGCTGGCTGAAGAGGCCGGCGATCCACTAATTTTCATTCACGGACGATCTGGTTCCGTAAAAAACTTCACGCAATTGCTTTTAAATACTCCGCGACTTTCTGATTACAAACTTTTTTATTTTGCCTACGATGATTTGCATCGCTCCCTGAAGCGTTCAGCACAGGATCTGGCATTAAGTATCATGAAACTGCGCACGCCACGGGTGACCCTGATTGCTCACAGCATGGGTGGACTGATCGCACGCGAAACCTTGAATTACCTGGCTAAAAATGGCTTCGGCGAAAATGTTCCAGCGATTCGCGTGATCAGCATCGATTCGCCTTGGCAGGGCGGCACTTCTGCAGGCTGCACACACAAAGGCACCAGCGTCGACCGAATGGTTGAATACTTTCTGCCGGCGGCACTGACGGATATGCGCTCGTGTTCTGAATTCTTTCAGAATCTTTACTCTGTCAACTGGCCGGATAAATTTAGTATCGAACTGTACTTCGCGCAGCATGGGGCTCAGGCCTTGGATCACAGCGAAGCACCTTTGAATCGACTTCCCGAAAAAATCGCAAACCTGTTCACGCTGAGCACACCGATGACAGGCACACTGTACGAGATGAATTTCTGGAATGCGATGTCTTCGTCCTCGCAATACCCAGCCTTCGTGAACGAGCTTTCAGCAATTCACGAACATTCCAAAATCACCACTTGGGATGTAAAAAAACTTTTGGAAAAACATTTCCCACGTTTTCCAGGGGATCATTCTTCAGTCATGATGCCTCATCCGCAGGAGGACTTGGATTTGCCCAAGTACCTGCAGACAATTCTTTAGTGATGACGGGGGTAAAGAATAAACAAGCCCCAAGCACCTAAACTAATCACAGCCGCAAGAATATAGGCACTTCCCGCAAACTGGGTCGGCGCATTTCCCGCTGTGAAGCGTGCAAAAACATCCGTATAGATCAGGGGGCCGATGATGGATGTAATACTGGCAATAGAAATCAGGGTTCCTTGCAACTCTCCTTGCTCTTGAGGCGGTGTATCCTTAGAGATCAGCGACATCGAAGCAGGTCCCGTTAAACCGTTCAGACACGTGATCGCCATAACTGCGTATAACATCCAACCTTGCGTTACCGTTGCATATCCAAGATAAGCCAAAATACCGAATACCAAACCAACGTTCAGAGCCTTTACTTCTCCCCATCGGGGAACAATTATTCTTGTCATATACCCTTGAACAACAGCAATGGAGATACCAATAAAAGAAAGAGATAACCCCACTTCAAAAGTTGACCAACCGAATTTGTGCTGCGTAAACAACGTCCAAATACTTGGATGCGACTGACCAGCCAAATATACCAACAGATAAATCCAGATCAACAATCTCATACCCGGCTTAAACAACAACTTAAACAACGACTGGAATGGATTTAAACGACGCAACTCGATCTTGCGCCGATGGGACTCATCCAAAGACTCTGGTAAGATGAAATAGCCAAACGCAAAGTTCAGAAGATTGAAGACAGCCGCAGCTATAAATGGAGCCTGATGTCCATAGTTCCCTAACAAGCCACCCAAAGCCGGTCCCACGATAAATCCCAAACCAAAGGCCGCACCGATCATACCGAAATTAGCCGAACGATTTGAGTCGTCAGAAATATCCGCCATGTAGGAGCTCGCCACAGTCATGCTGGCTCCAGTCAGGCCCGAAACAATACGTCCCGCGAAAAGAATTCCCAACGTCGGCGCAAAGGCCATCAACAGATAATCAAGTCCCGCTCCCAATAAGGAAACCAACAGGACTGGTCTGCGACCAAAACGATCTGACAACGAACCCAGTACAGGTGACGCCACAAACTGCATCAATGCGTAAACAGAAATGAAATAACCAAAGTAATGATTCACGAATGACGGATCATGACCAAAGCGTTTAATTACTTCCGGGAAAACTGGAATTAATACTCCAATTCCCAGCGCATCCAGAAAGATTGTAGCAAAAATAAAACGGACACTGGCTGTTGAAGTTTTCTTCATATATCTCACCTGCAGGTTGAGTAATTATTCTTTTATCATCTTGTTTTCGCAAGTGGGTTTTGCAAATCGAATATGCTAAACTGATCCCATCGGAGGTTCTTATTTATCAGGGCGAGCGCTTCAACAGTATCAGCCACTTGGTGGGCGCCGTTTTGGCAGTCGCGGGAGCTTCTGTCCTTGTCACTTTAGCCAGTGTTCAAGGTGACCTGATAAAAATCGTCAGCACCAGTGTCTATGGTGGAATGCTGGTCTTGCTCTACACCATCTCGACTCTTTATCACAGCATCCAAGGTCGCGCGAAAAAGATTCTGCAAAAGCTGGATCACATGGCGATCTATCTTTTAATTGCAGGCACCTATACTCCCTTCACGCTGATCACTTTGCATGGGCCGTGGGGATGGTGGTTATTTGGGATCAACTGGACTCTCGCTGTCATCGGAATTATTTTTGAACTGACACTGTCCCACCGCACGCGCATTCCATCCATGGTGATCTATGTCGTGATGGGTTGGTTGATTGTGTTCGCGATGAAACCACTGACAGAAAATCTGGATCCACGCGGACTGATGTTACTGACCACTGGTGGCATTTTGTATACTGGTGGAATTGCGTTTTTTCTGTTCGATGAAAAAGTGAAACACTTCCATGGTATTTGGCATCTGTTTGTCATGGCAGGCAGCATCAGTCAGTACTTCTGCATTCTCTACTACCTCGTTTAGTATCTTTTTGACTCCAACTTCGTTGGCACACGATTTGTAATAGTTTCCTTTCGCAGCGTCGAGATGTATCGACGCAAAAAAACACGAAGGGGAACCACCACCATGAAAGCACTATTAGGATTCATCGCTGTTACAATGATCACTGTCACTTCTTTCGCTGGCCACTTTGACGATATGTTTAGACCAGGTCGCGGAGACCGGGATCACGGCCGTGGTGGCTGGGGTCGTCCAAATGTCACTTGCAGTGCTACTGATAAAGGCTGGGAAGAACATTGGGGTGGTCACTCTGACTGTGGCTCTTGTTTGAAAAAACATGGCACTTGTATTGAAACCTGCAGCGCAAACTACTACGTGGTAAAAGTCGAAGGCGTTGATTACCGCGGTTATAAAATGACAATGGAATCCCGAGGCGAATCCCGCTATGAAGCGGAACGCGAAGCTCTTCGCTCCTGCAACCGCCGCTATGACAACTGCAAAGTTGTTTCCTCCAACTCTCAAAGCGAAACTGTCTCCCGCCGTTCCTGCCGCTAGACGAAGTCAGGTCCAGTCGCCAAATACAAATCCTTGTGCTATCCTAAATGGGTGCACAAGGATTTCTTGCTTGATTAAAGAACTCATTCAACTTTTTGAAAATCAGAATCCGCTGGATCTATCCCAGTCACTGGATCGTTATGCCTGCGTCGCTGTGATTTTGCGCGGGCCGCAGGATGATTTGCAAATTGGCTTCATTCAAAGAGCCATCAGACCGGATGATCGCTGGTCGGGACAGATTGCTTTCCCTGGAGGAAAAAAAGAAGAGTGGGATAAATCAGCCTTGCACACCGCCATTCGCGAAACCCAGGAGGAAGTGGGTATCATTTTGACTCAAGAAGAAGTTCTGGGACAGTTGGATGATATTCAGGCGCGAAAAGCCGGCACCATGCTGGATTTCTTTATTCGTCCGTATGTGTTTTATATCGATCGGGATTTCGAGATCCACTTGGACCCCAACGAAGTGGCGGATTTCTTCTGGATGCCGTTAAAACACCTGACAAGTCCCGCACATGCAACCACCTATGGCTTCAATAAGGAACAAATCAACCTGGAACTTCCGGCAATCACCCTGAATCGCGATGTCCCACTGTGGGGATTGTCTTATATGATCACGCAGAATCTACTGAAGCATCTGAATCCTCGCATCTCATTCTGAGAATGTTCGGAAAATTTCAAAATTCTTTAATTTCGCCCTCAACTCTCCAAAGGTCCAGCCGATAGGTATGATATCAGCCCACTACGAGTGGGAGCGAAAGGAGCCTTGAATGGCATCAACGCATGTAGTACTTCACGAATTCATTCTTTCTACGGAGATTCGTGAATTGGTAACTTACCGGGAGACAGGACCACCGTAACTACCATCCCCCTAGCCTAGTAATAGAGGGATCTTATAAATAAAAAAAACCAGAACGATCTCTACGTTCTGGTTTTTTGTTTTTTAAAATTGATCAAATCAGGTTCTAAAGAATAGAGAATGTCGTCGCAAAATTCACAGTCGTTGAATCTGCCGTCAAAGTTGTCGGATAGAAATTTAAAAACGGTGCAAAGAAAATATCACGGCGAATCGCATAGCCAAGACCCAGGCGGGAACTCAAAGTACGATTCCATAAAACTGCAGCATCTTCAGTGCCGCGAGGATTATTGAAGCCAATCGCCACGGAAGAGTACATACTGAGTTTATCGCTGAAGTTGTATTTCACCTGCGGAAAGAAACCCAAAGAATAACGACCCGTCTTCATTTCGTTTTTACTCTTTACATCAGGTCCGCGATCAAAGAAATAGTAGTCAAAAGAGGCATCAACACCTGCTGCAAATCCAGAAGTTCCAAAGTTATAAATCACAGACGTGTCATAACCAAAAGCGGCGTACTCTCCGATATCACGGAAAGTTTGATTGGTAACGTAAGTGCCTTTAACGCCATTGCGCATTTGGTAGTCGCCAATGCGGGAACTGCGATCAACGCCCAAATAGGGATTTCTAACATCATAACGTTTTACACCTTGAAACGGTGTGAGGGCATTAACACCAGTACCGACTGATAATGCAGATTTTGAGTCAAAGCGATAACGAGCGCTAAGAGAACCACCCAAGGCAGTTTCGCAGGCACAAATACTGCCATCTGGATTTGGTTGATTCGGATTAGACAAGTCACCCACTGGAGGGCCGGAATAGCTTAAGCTGGCTTTCAGGGAGTAACGGGAAAGGGACCCCGATTCCGCTTTCATACGCGCATCGGTGATGTCTTTGTCTTCTTCAAATTTTTTATTGATCACACTCTCTTGTTTAAGAACCGAGCTTTGAGCTGGAGAAGCGGCGTCTGTGGACGATGCCGGAAAAACTATTTTGGAAGTTTGTGCAAAGGCATTGATCGACAAACCCAATAGTGCTGAAAGCAAAACAACTTTCTTCATGAATTCCCCCGTGATGGGGATGCTTTTACAGGGGGAAATCCCAAAAAGATAGTTGGGTTTCTGTTAAGAGATAATAGCTTGGAAAAAGTACCTGCTTTTTAGCGTCCCCCATTGCCCGAATCGCGGCAGTTCTGTGAACCTAATAAAACCAAACAAAAGAGGCATTCATGAAAACCTCACGAAGAGGTTTCCTACAATTATCGGCCAGCTCGATTATAGGCTATTCTGCGCTCAATTCTCCCCTATTTTCAGAAATTGCCGAAGCGGCAACAGGGTTTACGGGTCAAATTCCTATCTGTCAGCACATGACAAATTCTCACTCTACACAACTGACGGTGTTGACTAATGGATACAACCCTTACGCATACAAAGTATATGACACCCAGGGTCGGCCGCAGGCAATTCAGATCTGGGACCATGAAATCCGCAAATGCTATCACCAGGGAATTGATAAGCTTTATGTTTCAGGGTTGGAACCAGACAACTCCTATTACCTGCAAGTGATAGATAAAGACCGCGGCACCGTATTGGATGAAAGAAAGTTTAAAAGCCTCAAGCTTTCTTCCCGCCCGAACGTGCGATTTGCGTTGGTCAGTTGCGCGAGTGACTTCTTCGTCACCCACGCAAGAGTCATGTGGGACAATCTTTTCGCGCAAAAGCCGGATATGATTTTTTTGATCGGCGATGCTGTCTATTGCGACTTCCGCTCCCCAACAACCGAAGACAACATCTGGCGACGATACTGTGAAACCCGCTCCCGCCTGCGCCATTTTAGGCAGCCTTCTTTGATTCCCACCTTGGCTGTTTGGGATGATCACGATTATGGCCGAAACAATATGTGCAAAACCTTCAAATACAAAGTCAGCTCCAAAAGAACCTTCGATCTGTTTTTTGGAAGTCGCAACACCGATGGTTTCAAACGCACCATGGGTGTGGGATCACAGCTCACGGCATTTGGTCACAAATTCTTCTTTCTGGATGACCGATACTATCGAGATGAAGGCCAAAGCGGCGGCATGATGTGGGGAAGCGAGCAGCAAGATCAATTCCTGGAAAAAGTCAGCGAAAGCTCAAAGCCCACCTGGATATTTAATGGCAGTCAGTTTTTTACCAGCTATCACAAACAGGAATCCTTCGCCAAAGACTATGGAAAAAACTTTGCAGACCTTCTGACAAAGCTTCGCAAGTGCGATGCGCCCATTGCCTTTGGATCTGGAGATGTGCATTTCAGTGAAGTTTGCAGTGTCGATCCGAAGTATCTTGGTTATCGCACCTACGAGTACACTTCCAGCGCCATTCACTCGATCAACTTTCCGATGCAATTGGTTTACAAGAATCCCCGTCGCGAGGAATTCGCCTGGCACCACAACTTTCTGATTATCGACAGCACCGCCGGTAAGAACTCTATTCAGGTAAATGCCCGTTCGATCAATGCCCGCAACAAGGTCGAATTCAGTCATCAAGCGGTGATCAAACGGACTTGATTTTTCTAAGCTGAAACAAAACTTTGGGCAAAATTTCAATCACATCCGTCGCCGTCATCGACAATGGATCATTTCCCCTATTTACCCAAATATTTGCCGTTGCTCCGTGGACGTAGGTGGCTAGCAATGCCGCCTCAGGGGCTTTCATATTTTGCGCACGCAAAGAAACCATAATTCCTGCCAGCACATCGCCCGTTCCAGATTTAGCCAATGCAGAATTTCCAGTGCCGACGGTGGCTATTTCATTTTCCGTCGCAATCAAAGTACGATTCCCTTTCAGCAAAACCACACAACCCATTTTTTTTTGCGCCTGAACAACCGCAGCGATGCGGTCCCGATTGATCTCGTCACTGCTGATTCCCAATAAACGGGACAGTTCACCCGTGTGAGGTGTTACAATCCAGGTCGCAGGTAAGGGATATATTTTGCTTCGGGCCACAACCGTCAGGGCATCCGCATCCAGAATCACATGGGACTCTTTCGCGGCAATCAATTCTCGAATAATCTTGGCCGTGAAATCATTCACCCCAAAACCAGGTCCCAGTAAAATCGCGTTGTGCCCGATTTCACTCCATTTGATTTGCGCGAGGTCGCGATAAATAAAATCCGGATGTTCCCACGAAATGGCTTCGATATTTTTTTGCGCCAGGATCACATAGCCGCTGCCCATTCTTAATGCTGCTTTGCACGCCAAAACTCCAGCACCTGGATAGTCCCGGCTCCCCGCCATAATCAGGCTTTTGCCCCGGCTGCTTTTATTATCCGCGGTGGACACAGCTGGTAAAAGATTCGCGGCGCCCTGTTTTCGCAAAATTCTGACAGAACTAGTGGAGGTTTTCATCGGATTTAGTGTATAACTGCCAACCATGATCGTAAAGACGGAAGCAGACTTAGAAGGACTTAAAAAAATTGGCAAGATTGTTGCCAATTGCCTGCAATACATGTCCAAGCAAATGGAACCGGGGATGACCACCAAAGAGCTGGACAATTTAGGTGGCAAATATCTGGAGCTTCATGGGGCCCGATCTGGTCCGATGTTGGTTTATAATTTCCCTGGGTACAATTGTATTAGTCTTAATCACGAGGCCGCACATGGCGTGCCGTCCAACAAAAAAATCAATGCCGGTGATCTGATCAATATCGATGTCTCGGCAGAACTTGGCGGCTATTTTGCCGATAACGGCAGTTCCTTCGTAGTCCCACCGGGCCGTCCACAGGATGTGCGTTTATTGAAAGCGACAAAGTTGGCTTTGGAAAACGCCATCGCTGGAGTGAAAGCCGGAATCAAGCTGAATGAAATCGGCCGTCGCGTGGAACAAATCGCCGACGAGTATGGTTACTCCATTATTGAAAACCTCGGCAGTCACGGTGTCGGTAAATCCCTGCATGAATCACCAAAATTTATTCCCAGCTACTATGATGGCAATGACGATCGCCGCTTAAAAGAAGGCCATGTCATCACGATCGAACCTTTTCTATCCACGGGTGCTCACTTTGTCGATGAAGTTGAAGGTGATAAGTGGACTCTGGTCACTGCGCCTGAACATCGCACAGCTCAATTCGAACATACGATGGTCGTGCTGAAAGATCGCGCCCTGATTTTAACCATCCCGGACTCTGTTTAATCACAAGCTACTCCCCAAATTCTTGCTGGTATTGGCTTTCGGCCTATAGCCTGAAAAAGACCGAGGGGGTCTTTATGAAAAGTGGAATTCTGTTTGCAGTGCTGATCTTCTTTCATATCGCTTGGATCGGAACTTTGACCATGGCTGATGCCGCCAGCGAAAGTCGCATTCACCTCCCTCAGGAAGTCTTGATTTCTTCGGTGCTTTTAATCGTGTGGGTGGCTTATCAGGCGGTTTCTTGGGCCCACAGCGGCATTCTGGAAAAAAACAAATAGCACAGTGCCTTATTGCTATAAACTTCGAATAAAAGGTGGAAGCCTAGTGGCATCTTAATTAGCCATGGGAGGCTTTCGTGAAACTATTTATCGCTCTTCTAGCAACTGTTGTGGCATTTTCTGCTCAAGCTGCTGATCAAAAACTGGGTAACGTGATTTTGGTCGAAAGAGAAATTCCAAATCCTTATGAACTTTGCGTAAAAAATGTCATCGATAAAACAGACAAAAAACAATCTTCGTTTTACTGCGTGATCAAATACACAAAGGCATCCATTGAAACTCCGGTGGGCAGAACTTCCCCAATCACTTACGTAAAAGAAAACTGCAAAGTTCGCTCTGAAACTGGCAATGGCAACATGATGCTGGCTTTTGGAACAGAAAAAGAAGCGGTTGATTTCGAAACAGCACGTGCTTGCCTGCTTGAAGGGTTGACTGCTCACGGTCGTTTGACTGTGAAAGTAATGACTATCGAGTAGTCGAATTTTTCAGAATTGAAATAAAAAAGGGAAGCATCTGCTTCCCTTTTTTTATTGCATCAGTGAGCATCAACGACTTTCACGGTACGGTTTTTAAACTTCAACAGATACAGAGGTATAAATGCCAACAACACTACCAACATCACCACAAACATGATTTCCTGGAAGGTCAGCATAAAAACCTGCCCCTGCACTCGCCCGTATAAAGAACGGATCGCCAGTTCCGCCTGGGTCGCCATTCCCATAGAGTGACTCATGTGGACGCCGGATTTCGCAGCATTATAAGCCGTCCAGGTATTGTGATCCAATAAACTCACATGCGGAGCCATATCCGCATAATGTTGTTTGCTGGCGCTGGTCATCATCGTTCCGATAAATGCAATCCCCATACTGCCACCGATCTGACGGAACAGATTCAAAATACCAGAGACTTCTCCCATCGCAATTCCGTTAAACTGCGACAGAATCGACGAGTTGATCGGAACAAACAAGAACGCCATCGCAAGTCCACGCACATAAAGCCCGGCAAGCACATCGCCCTTGGATGAAAGTGGC
This sequence comes from Bdellovibrio sp. HCB290, assembly GCF_047305925.1. Taxonomy (GTDB): domain Bacteria; phylum Bdellovibrionota; class Bdellovibrionia; order Bdellovibrionales; family Bdellovibrionaceae; genus Bdellovibrio. The sequence goes on from NZ_CP178620.1 coordinate 3,264,673, forward strand.
GACAGTCTGGTGAACATATAAATACAAGTCATGACGCCCAGGAATCCAAAGGCAATCAGGTATTTTGGATTCACGCCTTTACCCAGCATGCGTCCCACAAACGGCATCATCATCGCCGTCAGAATGGAACCCGGAATAAACAGCATCCCCGTTTGGGTCGCATCAAAGTGGAAAGTCTGCCCTACAAATACCGGCAGGATGAATACCAAACCATACAGGAAGAAACCCAGAATCGCCTGCAGGGCCGCCCCATTTGCGACAATTCCATTCAAAAACAATCGCACATTCATGATCGGAGCTTTCACTCTGGTTTCCCACCATACAAACAATGGCAAGGATACCGCCGTCATGATTCCGCAGAACACGATCAACTTCGAATCAAACCAGTCGTTGGATTCGCCTCTTTCCAGCATGTATTGCAAGCTGCCGATACCAACAACCAAAAGCACCAATCCCCAAATATCGAATGGTTTTTTACCTTCGGAAGCCCCAGTTGCGAACGGCGGATTTTCAATTGCCATCAAACCAATAGCAATCGCAATCAAACCCAATGGCAAATTCACATTAAAGATCGAGCGCCATCCAAAGGTATCGGTCAACCAACCGCCCAGTGTCGGGCCTAGTGTTGGTCCAATCATCACGGACATACCAAAGATCGCCCCTGCGGTCCCGGCTTTCTCTTTGGGAAATTGCTCGTAGATCAGGGTTTGGGACGTCGGTAACAATGCGCCACCGGCTAAGCCCTGAAGAATCCGGAAAAAAATAAGTGCGTATAGGTTCGGAGCAAAGCCACAGGCGACAGAGGTAATGGTAAAAAGCCCGATACAGCTTAAGAAATACTTTCGACGCCCAACCCGATTCCCCAGCCAGGCCGATACCGGCAATATTATCGCGTTCGCGATCGCATAGCCGGTAATAACCATACTGATGTCTTCAAGTGTTGCGCCCAGATTTCCCATCATCGTGGGCAACGCCACGTTCACGATGGAGCTGTCGATAATCTCCAGCAGCGAGGCCATCACAGCAACCAGGATGACCAACCTAGATTTTGTAGTCATAAAAAACCTCTCGGAACCTGCAAGGTTCCATTCGGTATTAACGAACCTTTACAGATACGTTCGCAGACAATCCTGCTTGAAGCTTTTCGATTTCTTTTTCAGTCAAATTTAACAATTTGATTTTAACTGGCACACGCTGAACAACTTTGGTGAAATTCCCAGTGGCATTGTCTGGCGGTAGCAATGAAAAAATAGCTCCCGTACTAGGGCTCAGACTTTCAATTTCTCCGTGGAACTCTTGTCCTGGTAAAGCATCCACTTCAACTTTGACGGGCTTACCCTGTTCAATGTGCGTGATTTCAGTTTCTTTGAAGTTCGCAATCACCCAACGGGAACTGCTTTCCACAAATCCAAACAAGGGCTGCCCGGATGGGATCACCATTCCAGGTTCCACAGATTTACGTGCGATGCGACCATCCTTAGGAGCTTTGATCTCTGTGTAGCTGGCATTCAACTGCGCCGTTGATACTTGCGCCTGAATTGCCTGAACTTTTTTACTCAACTCGCGGTAAACCGCTTCGGCATTGTCGTACTGGGCGCGCGAGATCACATTTTGACGAAACAAATCACCCATGCGTTTGTAGTTTGCTTCCGCATCGTGAAGTTTGGCTTTCACTCCCTCAAGATCCGCCTCTGCTGATTTCACATTGTTTTTATAATCCTGACTGTCAATGCGGGCCAAGACCTGACCTTCTTTGACCGGTTCATTTTCCTGAACCAGAACTTCGACTACAATTCCAGGAACCTTCGATGACAACATCAGGGTGTGCGCCTGAATCTGCGCATTGTCTGTGGAAACATGGGACCATTCGTAATATCCGAAAATAGCCGCTGCGACAGTCAAAACTGCACCGGCACCGATCATGACCTGTTTCTTTTTATTTTTAAGGTTCGTCATAAATTATAGTTCCTTCCCAAGGGCCAATTCTAAATTCACAAAGGCTTCAGATGCATTCACCTGAGCATTCACCAGACCAGCGCGCGCTCTGAACAAATCCAATTCCGCATCCAAAACTTCAGAACTCGTGCGAGTCCCCGCTTTGAAGGATTGAGTTGCCAGACGAACGCTTTCCTGCGCTTTTTCAACGTCCACAGTTTTTGCCTTATACAGCGCCGCCGAATACATGTAGCGACGTTTCCAGAAATCGAAATCAAAACTGGTTTTTAATTTTGCCTGACGAGTGGTCTCTTGCGCCTGCACCTGACGGGCATCGGCCTGGGCAGATTGCGCTGACGAGGCGAAACCATCGAACACATTCCAGGTCATATTCACTCCAAAAGAATAGGCGTTGTTGAAGTCCTGATCCGTCAAACCTTTGCTGATGTTGTTATAGTAGTCCGCTTGACCAAAAAGAGAGAATTTTGGAATCCAGTGTTTATAAGCAGCCAGCCAGGCCTTGTGTGCCGCAAGCTCGCGATCCGCAATCGCCTGATAATCCAGTCGTTCAATTTTTTCAGGCTTTTGCAGGTTTGCGACTTTTTGCGCATCGGGAACCGGCAATTCTCCGGAAAGATTCTGACCTGTATCTTCCACTCCCAAACCCACCAAAAGGTTTTGTCGCGAAAGAACCGTGTTGTCCTGGGCATTTAAAGTTTCAGACTGAGCCTCGCCCAATTGCACTTCGACACGAAGTACGTCGAAGCTGGTTCCTGCTCCGCTCTTCAAAAAAGCTTTCGCACGAGACAAGTGATCCTCCAACGTTTTCACATTTTGGTAAGACACTTTCTCCAGCTCGATCGCGGCCAGTGCTTTATAGAATTTCATTTTGGTTTCCTGGGACACTTGAAACTTTGCCCAGTCAGCTTCTTTTTCCGCGGCAGAAGCGCCATAGCTCATGGACTTATACTTATCCCAGTTTGCCAAACCATCAAATACCAGCCACTCGGCTCGCGCCGTCCAGATAGTGTAGGGTTGAATCATTTCAATGGTTGTGGGAGGGCCACCCAAGGTCACTCTTTGCAGCATGAATTTTTCATCCAAAAGATGGCTGCCCCCAAGGGTCACACGCGGCATGAATACGGAATAGGCCTCCACCTTTTTCCAGCCGGCCTCATCTTTTGCTGCTTCCGCCTTTTTCACTTGTGGCGAACTGCCATTGGCGATGTTCAGGGAGTCAGTTAAGGTCAGTGTTTCTGCGTGAACTACAGTAGAAGCCAGAAGCATTGTCGAGAGGGTGATTGCGAGTTTTATATTTTTCATTCTTCACCAAATTTCTTGATTTTTCTTAGGCACCTAATTAATATAGTTAGGTAACTAACAAATGTCAATAGGCACCTTAGGTTCCTCATTGAACATGAATTTTCCTTGAATGGAGGCCGCGATGGCAAAACTTTTTATACAAACACTTCCAACTCAAGAGGAACTACAACAAAACGCTGCAGAACTGTGCCCTAATGTTGATCCATCTGCACTTTACACCCACCTTTTGTTCCGTAAAATCTCCACGGATTTAGAATCCAAATTTGATAATTTTTTTGCGAAATGGAATCTCTCTCCTGGACGATACACTCTTTTAATTATGCTGCGCAAAGCTCCTCAAGGACTTATGCCATCTGAAATTGCACAGAAGGTCGGAGTTACTCAGGCTACGATTTCGGGTTTAATCAACAGTCTTGAAAAAGCGGAGCTGGTTAAGCGTACGACTCATGAAAAGGATGGTCGTTCTTTTGTTATTCAACTGACTGAAAAAGGATTGGCACTTCTTGAGGAAGTCTCCCCTATTTGGTTTTCAAACATTGGAAACTTCTTTGGTCAATTCAATGACGATGATCGCAAGCAACTGAATGATCTTCTGGCTCGCATGTCCCAGAACGTACATCTTCTAAATATGAAATAAAAAAAGCCCGGCAAAACCGGGCTTTTTTATTTTTGATTTATTCTAAGTCAGCGTCTTAGTATTCACCCTTCAAAGTACAACTCATCACTTCATTCAAATTAGAACCCGTTGAATTCTGCAACGGACCAAAGTGGTTATAAGACTTGCCAGCTGCAAAGTGCGGGCTCACACAACGATCCGTTGGCAATTTCAAAGAGCCATTGGACTGCACATTCGATGGATGCGAGCTTGCGGACTTGGAAGTATTCACCTGCACCGCAAACATACCAGTGATTTTTGCAACTCCACAGAAAGCATTGAATGTCTGCATCGCACTACCCAGTACGCGAATCATTTCAGCCTTTGTAGCGGACTTGCTGATCTGATTGTTTGGATAAAGTTTATTCCACTCGCGGATACACGCCTGTACGTTACCACTCGCTGTCGGAGTGAACTGAAACAGACCGATGTTCAACTTGGAAGCTTCATCCTGATATGGATCTTCATAAAACAGAACCCCTGCCGGACGGCGGTATCCTGACGGCGCATTTTTGCTGGCAACATTAGCTGAAGTGTTGGTGTCAGCTGAAGTCAAAGACTCAGTATACGACATACACATCATCAGTTTCGACCAAAGTTTTGTGGCCTTCACGGCACTTTCGCGATCCCCATTCATCGCACCTCTGCGGTACTCATTCATCTTGTTCGCGAAAGTATTTAGCTTCGTGATCACAGCAGCGGAAGGAACTTTGCCGCTAGCCAAAGTTTTGGTTAAGGAAGAAGAACTCACCGTACATAAAGGATGAGAGATCAAACTTGTTTCCAGGTAAGAGTTCTCGTTGGTGCTCATACCATAGGAGGAGCCAACATAACCCAAACCGGCTTTGGATGGATACATTTTAAGTTCCACCGCATAGGCGATGCGATCTGCGAAGCGATAACGGGAATCCAGATTCACATCAACATTGTCTGACTTATAAGACAGCGTTTGATCGCGCTCGGGGATAAGTTCCCGGTAAGAAGTATAGAAACTATCCACCAACTTACCCACTGGACCAGCCACTTCTGTGAAAATATCGAAATCTGCCGGTAAAACTGAACCCGACGTTGCGGGAGGTTCCGGCGTGGTCGGGGTCGAAGGGGCCGGCGTCGATGGCGTCGAGGTCGAGCCGTCGTTTCCGGAGTCCACCGGCTTTTTCGCCATGGCGTTCGCCGTATTGTTTAATAGAAGAGTTACCAAAGCTGCCATCAAGATTTTAGTCGTATTTGTGTGTGTCATGCCTCCTAGATCGGAGTTAGGTCCTAAGACTTAAGGCTCCCCAGACGAGACTGGACCTGAACTGGACCTCTACTAGACGTAAGTCAGAATAATTGACTCAAGATCGCCCGCCAAAATCCGATAATTATAAGTAACCAAAAAAAGGGAGTATCAGAATGAGTCAATACGATGTACCCGGTCTTTATAACTTCTTAGCTCACACACCAGAAGCGGGGCTCCGAAAAATGTTCGTGGATGGCAAAGCCTTCACTGAAACTCATTTCAATTTGATGATGAAAATTGTTCGCGCTGGCGACGAAGCCAAATTTGTAGAGCATTTCGAGAAGCAAGACTTCCCTAAAATCAAAATGGGGCCTGCTGACGTGAAAATTAAAGAGAAATTCTGGAATGAAGCGATTGCCGTATGGGACAGTCGTGGACTTCTGGCTCCAGCTGTGGCAACTAAGGCGGCATGATCGCTTACCTTGCCCCGGAAAAATTTCTGCCTGAACTGCAGGCCGAGCTTAAAGATATCACTGCAGTTTACGGCAACCTGGTTCTAACCAATGGGCCCATTCAGACCTCTGTGTGGGCCCAAAATATTTGGACCAACGTTGAAATCGTGCCTTTTGAATCTATATCCCAAGCCGTTAAAGCCTTAAAAAGCCGCGGCCTTCTTTGGGCCTTGTATTCCTTCGACAATCACCGCCGTGCCCAGCTGATTCAGGATCAACTTCCTAAACTGCGCCCCCGGGTGATGAACTTTCTAAGCGAGCTTCCCACAGATCCACTGGGTGCTTGGACCCTGATCGACAAGAACACTTTACTGATTTCCAGCGAAACCAATTCTTTGTTCCCGTTAGGGGCTGTCTCCTTTAACGAAGACAAGACCACTCCGCCCTCCCGCGCTTATTTGAAACTGTGGGAGCTATTCACCGTTTACGGAGTGCGACCTAAAAAAGGTCAGCGCGTTGTCGACTTTGGGAGCTGTCCTGGGGGTTGGACCTGGGTGCTTCAACAAATGGGTTGTGATGTGATCAGTATTGATCGCGCCCCATTGGATGAGAAAATCGCGCGTTTGCCGCGCATTCAATTTATGAAAACCAACGCCTTCAATGTGAAGCCCGCCGATATTGGCGCCATTGACTGGTTCTTTTCAGATATTATCTGCTACCCTGCCAAGCTTTTGGAGCTGGTTCAGGAATGGCAGAAGTCCGGCTTGTGCGAGAACTTCGTATGCACCATCAAATTTCAAGGCGGCACTGACTTTGACTCTTTAAAGAAGTTTCAGGCCCTGGAAAATGCACAAGTGGTTCACTTGCATCACAACAAACACGAAGTGACGGTTTGGATCCGCAAAAACTCCTAGACCGAAAAACTATTCAGTTCCCAATGGCGTTACTGGCTTTTCCTTAATGTATTGGAATTCCTGATCGGTGTTCTTTTCCAGATTTCTTTTTTGCTCGGCCGCTTTCTTTTTCAAATCTTCCTGTGTGCGCTTTTGATCCTGAAAGCGCTGGGTGTACTGGCGATGCAGCTGATTGAACTCATCGTTCTTCGCACGCATATAGTCGTCAAAGTCTTTGCGCTTGGTCTTAGTCTCGTCCTCGAAAGCGTCGCGCTTTTCTTTTTGGACCGAATAAAACTCTTTACGCTCATCTTCCATTTTCGAGTAAAACTCCGTGCGCTCTGCAGGCGTCAGACCTTTTTTCTTAACGAAAGACTCGCGACGCTCCCTTTGGTTTTTGGTAAACTCATTGCGTTCGTCGGTTTGTTTTTTGGTGAAGGCTTCGCGCTGCTTCGTCATGTCTTTACTGAAGTCGTTACGCTTTTTATTTACGATAGAACTAAAACGATTGCGTACGTCCGAGGGATTCTTGCTTAGATCCGACATCATCTGATCCATGAATGCTTTTTCGTCATTCTCGGATTTCTTTTCTGCCGGGATGTTTTCACGAAGCTTGTCCATGGCTTCGCGGTCTGCTTTAAGCGAGTACTTGTCGTCCACGACCGAAGGCACTTTGTTTTGGGCAAGAGCTGGACTCAGCGACAGCAACAGAGCCATCTGCAAGACCAAAGTCCCCAGAAAACCGGACAGCCCATTCAAACCTGCGCATGATATTCTCATATACGTCCCCTTCAGTGCGTTTTGTCTTTTTTTGAGAATAATTGGACTCGAAAGAAAACTCAACCCACCGATAAGGTGACTATGCTATACGGAAGAAGAGTTATTGAACCTCAACGAGTGCCCCACGGGAACGGTCGCAAAAGGTTCATCCTAAATAAAGCGTTTCAGTACAAGTATTCCTGGTACATGATCACGGCCTTCGCAGGCGGCGCTTTGTTATTCTTTATTCCAGCCTATTACTTTATCAGCCAAAACTACGAGCTATTTAAAACCCTGGCTTACGATACTCAACCTAGACTGGTCGAGCATTTGGAACGCGAGATGGTCTGGTTGCGCGTATTTTTGGGGGCAAGTTTGGTTGCCATCGCTGGGGTGACTTTATTCCTGAGCATCCGTATGACCAAGAATCTGCTATCCCCAATGATTAAAATGGAACAGCACATGCATCAATTGATGCTGGGCCAGTGGTTTATCGAGGACTACGTTATTCCTGAAGAAGACGACTTCCGCGATCTTTCCATGACTTATGATTATTTCTATCGCGCCTTGAAGGCGAACACTGAAACTGAATTGAAATTGCTGGAAAAGCTTTCCATCGACCCACAAAACCGTGAAGCCTATGCCGCCTGGAAACATCTCTTGGCAGAAAAGCGCGCACGTTTGGGCATCAAAGAAGAATTCATCTCAAACGACAACGTAGCCGAGCTGCGCACCGCTGAACACAGAAGACGCGTTAGCTAGCGCTCGCGGCGCATGGTTTGGCGAAGATGACTGTCGACGTCGCGTTTTTTTATGGACTCGCGCTTGTCGTGGGTCTTTTTACCCTTCACCAATGCGATCTCAACTTTTGCGCGACCATTTTTGAAATAGATCTTCAAAGGAACGCAGGAATAACCTTTTTCCGCCAGGGCAGCTGCGATTTCATCGAGCTCCTTGCGATTCATCAAAAGTTTTCTTAAACGTTCAGGAACGTGATTGTTGTAGCTGGAGGCTTTGTATTCCGAGATATGGGCATTCTGCAGGAAAGCTTCGTTGCCGCGGAACGTGACGTAGGAATCCTTTAACTGCACATCTTTATTGCGCAGGGATTTCACTTCGCTTCCCATCAGCATAAGACCCGCCTCGAACGTTTCCACGATCGTGTAATCAAAGCGCGCCTTTTTATTTTCCTGAACGATCAGAATATTTCCGCTCATGCCTACTCAAATCCAAACTTGTGATAAAGCGTTACGAACTGCGCAGGACTTAACTCCTCGGCCCGGGCTGTTTCTGGGAAACCCAGTTCTTTCAGCCACTCTATCAGTTGTTCTTGAGTTACATTTCTTTGTCCCAAAATACCAGCCAAATTTTTCTTCAAAAGTTTGCGGCGTTGGGCAAAGGCCATTTTAACGAACGTCAGGAAGGATTTGTGGTTTTTCACCGCACTTGTAATGCGTGTGAACCCCAAAACGCGGCTGGCTACTTTCGGTGGAGGTGCAAAATCACCCGGGCCAGCCTCTGAAACGATGTGAATATTCCAGAAAGTTTGCGCAATCACACTTAACAGCCCATAGTGCTCGTCCCGGGCCGGTGCTTTGATTCTTTGTGCGACTTCCTTTTGGAACATCAACACCATGTGCGCGACTCCGTGATTTTCCATTGAACGATCAATCACGATGCTGGAAGAAATCTGATATGGGAGATTGCTGACGAACACCAGTTTCTTATCGCTAAAAAACTGTGACCAATCCATGCGTAAAGCATCTTCCTCATGAACGGTCAGACCTTTACTGCGCCAGTAAGCTGCGATCTCGCGATCCAGCTCTATCACTTGCAGGGGGACATTCATTTCCAGCAGAAAATCCGTCAAAGCGCCGGGACCAGGTCCCACTTCCACCATTTGCTCTGGTTGAAAAGCTTTGACCTGTTCGATGATGCGGTTGATGACCACGTCATTGACCAGGAAATTTTGTCCCAGGGCTTTTTTAGCCTCAATGCCCAGTTGTTCCTGAGCTTTTTTTAAACGTTCGCGGGCATAACTCATTTGAAATCCGATTCAAGAGCGTGTGGAGAAGGGCCTAAATCAATTTGCGAAGATTCACCGCGAGCCATGCGCAAAGCGCCGGCATAACCGATCATCGCAGCGTTATCAGTGCAATAACGAAGAGGCGGGATCACCAGACGCAGACCTTTTTTTGCAGCCCACTCTTCAGCACGAGCACGCAGACGAGAGTTCGCACTCACACCGCCCGTTAAGATCACACGCTTCGCTTTGAAGACTTTTGCGGCACGGTCCAATTTGGCAATAAGCACATCAACAATCGCTTCCTGAAAAGAAGCGCACAGATCCGGCATTTGTGCCTTCACTTGTTCAGGTCCTAATTGCTGAATCATTCTTTGGCCTGAAGATTTCAAACCCGAGAAACTCATATCGAAAGTGTCGTCGTGAATCATACTGCGCGGAAACTCAAATGCCTGGGGGTTCCCCTGCTTAGCCATTTGATCGACCTTTACTCCACCAGGGAATCCAAGGCCTGCCATTTTCGCAAACTTATCAAAGCATTCGCCAGCTGCATCGTCTTTCGTTGCACCCAATACGCGGTATTCACCCAAAGCCGTTATGTGATAAAGACTGGTGTGGCCACCACTGATTGCCAACCCCACATACGGATAATCGAAATCTTCCGGCGGAGCGTACTGAGCGTCTCTAAGGAATGGCGCAAGTAAATGACCTTCCAGATGATTCACTCCCAAAAAAGGAATGTGTTTGGCTTGTGAAAGTGATTTTGCGGTGACCAGTCCCACGATCAATGCGCCAACCAACCCCGGGCGAGCGGTCACGGCAATCCCGTGAATATCGGACCAGTTCATGTTGGCTTTTTTAAAGGCTTCCTCGATCAAAGGAATCAGGGCGATGGAATGATTACGAGCTGCGATTTCCGGCACCACTCCGCCGTAAGCTTCGTGTTCCAAATCCTGAGAAGCGGACACCACGGAATGCACCCAGCCGCTACGATCGACGATCGCAACTGAGGTGTCATCACAACTGGTTTCTATCGCTAATACTCTTTCAATCACTTTGCTCTTATTTAATACCCTTCAATCGGATCTTAGCACGGCGAGCTTCATCTGACTTAGGAAATTTGCTTAAAACCTCATCAAAAAAGGTTTTAGCTTCGTCTTTCATGCCCAACTCCTGGAAGGACACGCCAATTTTGTAGGTCGCATCCGCAAAGTGAGTCCCCTTCGGAGATTCATCGCGGTATTTTTGGTAAGACAAGATCGCCTGTTTCCAGTCCTTTTTATTGAAGTGCTCTTGAGCCACTTCATAGGAACCGCGTTTGGATTTTTCTACGGCTTTTTCAGCGGCCGCTTTCTCTGTTGCCGCTTTTTCGGCAGCTTCCGCAGCCTGACGATTCGCATTCATGGCATTAAGGACAGCGGCCTGCTGGTAAATCTGATTTTCCATTTTGGTCAGACTTTCCTGCAAAACCTCGACTTTTTTGGTCAATACTTCATTTTGCTGTTGAGCAGCCTTCAGTTGTTTTTCCAGGTTGGCGTTCTGCTGGCTGTTTTCAACCACATCCAGACGGCCATTCAGGGCACGCATTTGCTCCTGCAGATCAGTAACGCGTTCACTGGCATCAGCATTTGCACGTTGCATGGTTGTTACTTGAGATTGATAGACTTGGCGTTGTTCATTGTTGCGAACGTCATTACGAGTTTGCAGACAGCCGGTCATAAATAGAGAGATAGCAGCCAAGGTAACAAGTAACTTCATAAAATGTCTCCGGTCTTTTGACGAATCAAACGGGCTGAGTTCTCTGCTTTTTCAGCAGCGAAGCGAGCTCTTATAAATTGTTCTTTAGCGCGGGCATAATCACGGTCGTTATAGAAAATTCGACCTTTACGGTAGGCTTCTTCGGCCTGATGCCAGTAACCTGGCGAATGACGGGCGGCTTGAACTGAACGGGCTGCATCGATAGCAGCCCGTGCAAGTGAGTAATCCTCGATGGGCGCAGGGACCGTCTGGCATCCAACCATCACCGAAAAAATCAAAAATCCGATGAATAATCTGGCCAAAATCACTGTGCGCCCTTCTTACTACTGAGCTGGTACGAAGTTAGCGCGGCGGTTTTTACCCCAAGCTTCTTCAGAATCACCATTAGCTACTGGTTTTTCTTTACCGTAAGAGATAGTGCTCAAACGGTCAGCTGCGATACCCAAAGATACCATGTAAGCTTTAACTGCGTTTGCACGACGCTCACCCAAAGCAACGTTGTATTCGATAGTACCACGAGAGTCACAGTGACCTTCGATTTGTACTTTTACGTTACCGTTCTTTTTCATCCACTCAACGTTTGTTGCGATGTCTTTTTTAGAATTCGCATCAAGGCTGGATTTGTCGTAACCGAAGTGAACTGTTACTAGTCCATCGATTTTACCAGAATCAGAACCTGCTGGATCAAAGCTCATTGGCGTTGATTCAATTGCAGTGTTACCAGTTGGTGAAGTTTGAATGTTTGCATCTGATTGAGTTTGTTTACCTTTACAACCAACTACCATTGCACATGCAACAAGACCGAAAGCCAATTTACGAACCATGATGTCCTCCTATGAAGTTCATATAATTTACATTAAAAACTTTAATTTATAGCGGCTCATTGTCAAAGCTTTTGCTTCCTTTGAGTGTGTTGCGTTGATGTAAATGTTATGGACTGAGACAGAAATGTGCAGATTCTTTCGTTTAGAGTCTTTGCTAGCAGTGAAAGCCTTCGATGAATTGCCCTAATGCCAAGCAGCAGGACCTTTGTCACTCGCCCATCTCTTTGGCTCAAAAATTGAAGTTTTCCTAAGATAGAATGAAGAAAGTAAACCATTGCCGCATAATTCACTTTTGGGAAATACCCAAGGTGCCCATATTGGGCTCGATCTGTCAGCCTTCGACAGGGAGTCTCACTATGAGACACTTGCTGGCGATGCTTCTGCTGATGGTTGGATTTTCATTCAACGCCAAAGCAGCTCCCCTTTGCTCCAAAGTTTTCGTTGAATCCAGAATTTCAGCCCCCCTCATCACCAAGCGTGTGGCGGAAAACGACTTCACCACAAACCGCGGTCTCGAAGACTACGCTTTGGAGTTGCATCCTGATTTTAGAATGAGCCTTTCAAAACTGAATGCCAACCAGCACTGGGTGGACTTGGGGGCTGGAAAAGCCACAGCCCAGATTCAATTTTTAAAGTCCTTCAAAAACAAGAACACAATGCCACAGATGACAGCCGTGGCCTTCAAACTGGATCGCTGGTTCAAGCCGCCCTCGTTTGATGGAAAATTAAAAGTGCAAGAAGGCGCTTTCGAATCCATGCCGACCGAATCCTGGCAAAAAACGGATCTGATTACCGACTTATATGGCGTCCTTTCCTACACAGCGGATTTTTCCGGAGCCCTACAAAAATCTGTTGATATGCTGAATATGCAGGGCGAGCTTTACTTCCTCGCACTGCCTTGGGGTTATCAATTCAACAAAGGCCCTGCACAGCTGGGACTTCCCGAGTTTCTGGAAGGTATTGAAGGTCTGCGAATCGAGCAAACTCGTCCGGGACAATTTAAAATCACCAAAACCCAAGAGTCGGTCACGATTCCGCGCTTGGAGCTGGTTCGCTATACGGATCAGGCTCCCCCACTTCGCGTTTTCAGCTTTAAATAGGCCACACTACCAACACCCCACCATGCGTCGCACCGAGCCAAACCGCTCTACCTTGACAAAGAGCGCAGTCCCCCAAGATTATTGAGAATAATGACAACTAGCGGCCAGGATGCTGCTTATTGTATTGGGGGGAAGTCGATGGAAAAAATCAGCTGGATTAAAGAACTTGTGAAGGCTGAACAGCAGATGGAAGAGTCAGGGCTTGTGGACATGAGCTTTGGTTTCGATGCTGACAAGATCATGGTCGGCGAATCGATCCAGTTCCTTCTAGCTTTGAAGACAGAGTTCGTGGACTCTTCTTCGGCGTTCAACGAACTAAAGCCATCCGCTTTGGGTCGCATCAAGATTTACGGCATCGCAAAAACTCATGCTGACTTCATGTTGTTCCGTAACGGCTTTAAAATGATCTTTTCATTAAAAGCCCCAGGACAAATCAGCGTTCGTTTCAATTTTATCGGGACAAACTACATTCCAACTCCAGGTGCTACTGACGCTCAAGCCACAACTACAAATGTTATGGATGAGCACGTTGTTGAAGCCAAATGGGGCGCCTTCGGTGAGTTGGTATGGACTTACCAAAACCAACCAGTGAAGCTGGAATACATGGTTCGCCACTATCTGACCTTGTTCATCAAGGAAAGTTCAAAATAGATTTCCAAAAGGGAGCCCTAAGCTCCCTTTTTTTTTAATCCAAAATAACTCCGACCCTGTCCGGAATGCGGGACCAGTTCTTCATTTACCTGCGCACTGAATCCGTCCACCCCTTGCAATTGCCTCCCTATGGAGGTTCGTTATGATCAATTCAAATAAAACTATTAAGAATAACAAAGGCCAGGGACTGATCGAATATTTGATCATTGTCGCCATCGTCGCGGTCGGCAGTATCGCCGTCATCAAACTTGTGGGCGCCAACATTGACGTTCAGTTTGCCAACGTCGCCAAAGCCCTGGGTGGTGATTCCGGAAAAATCGCCGCAAAAGAAGTCACTGATGGAGTCTATAAAAAACGCGACTTCGGTAATTTCTTCGACGATGCCGTCAATGACAAGTCTTCAAAAAAAGGTCACTAAGGGACAAGGGCTTCTGGAAACCATTCTGGTTTTACCGGTGGCTCTGGCCTTTATCGTCTTGCTGTTTTACACCAGCTATCGCGCTATGATTTATTTCTATGCAGATCATGTCTTGCACGAAGCCATGATCTGCACGGACGCGGACTCCCTTTCATCCTGCGAAATTGAGTTTCAGAACCAAATCAGACCACTGATGCTAAGAAATGAGCAGGTTCAGATTCAACTTTCCAAATCCGGATTTCTGAAGACCGCACGAGTGAATGGTGAAATTCAAATTAAGTCCAATGTACAAAATTTCGGATTTTCATTCTTGAGAATTCTTAATGCCGGAATTCACATTAAGAAGCAGATGAGCTTTCCACTTAAAGGCTTCCGATGAAAAAACTAAATCAAAAAGGTTTTGCTTTGGCATTGATGGTGCCTCTGTTGCCCGTGATTCTGGCTTTTGGCTTGATGTCTTACATGGCCTTGGGCTTCATGCAGTTGGATCAAAAATTCAAATATGCCTGCCGAACCGGGGGACTGGCCGGGCAGGAAAAAGCCGGAAAGCAGATCGAGGCACTATTAAAACTAAATCCCCAGGCCCAAAAACTGATCGATAGACTCAGACAAGCCGAATTGGAGCAACGAGCAGGAAGCCCTAAGGCTGCTGCCAAAATATTGGTCATCACGGGTTTACAGTCCATTCTGCGCATTCGCCAGGAGCAAATAATTCTTCAGGGAAACCTGGCTCTGCAATCGGCTCAACAGAACATGGCCCAAAAGCTTCGCCAAGTTCGGACGGAAATGAGCGACTATGACAGTCTTTATTCTTCTCAAACAGTCATTTTTTCACGGTTGGCTCCACGCTTGGCCGTCTCCCCGGACAGTTCGGACATTGCTCCGACCTTTCGAACACTTCCCGACATCGAAAATCGGCAGGCTTTGGTGCAGAACTGGCAATACCATCTGCGCACTCCCCGACACTTACGGGGATTTCTAAACGGCGATTTTAGCTTTAAGAAATCTTGCTCGGTCACAATAACGGAAAAGGGAAATTCATGGCTGCCAAAAATTCAAAGGGACAGATTCTTATAGAAACCTGTCTTTTCATGTTTTTTGTTCTTCTGATTTTCTGCATTGGTTACAGCAAGTTTCAAGCAACTAAAAACCCGCGCAGCACCAAACACTATCAGGGGACCAAAAGTTATGAAAATATTAAACACCGAAATAACCAGTTCCAGTTTTCAAAAAATATCTCTCATTAAACACCTGGCTGAATTGAAATTCGAACACAAACTCTTGGTCGCGGGCTTCATCATCCTGGGTGCGATTACTTTTTTAAACCAAAAGCCCGAACCTCAGGAAATCCCGCCAACCGAAATCAAACCGGAATCCGTCGACACATTTATTCCGCGCGGCCTGGTGCTGATCCCGCTGGAACTGGCGAACGCCGAAGCTCTTGGCTCCATCATCGGTGATATGGGAGGAGTCGTGGATCTTTACCTGGCTTCCGATGAAAAACGCAGCGGCGGAATCATCGTCGCTTCAAGAGTGAAGCTGGTGCGCGCTCCCCGCAATCCGGATCAATTCGCGGTGTTAGTCAGGGAAGCTGATGGCAGAAAAATTCTGCAAAAAAACGGCCCCTTCTTTGCCGTCGTTCAAAATCCCGATGTGCGTGGCGCAAATCTGGCGAAGGAAAACCAGAACTCTGTAAAAATTGAATACTCAAACTAGGAAATATTATGAAACAGTTGATTTGCTTTTTTATCGCATGCTTTGCGGCGACCGATGGTTTTGCAAGCGGAGTCGTCATTCAGGCAGCAGGCGCGAGTCCCGAAAGCTATCTGGCTTTTCTGAAAGAACATCCTTCGATGAGGTCCCACAGTCAGTATCAATCGGAAAAACAAAAAGAGAATCCCCGTCAGGAGGAAGACCTGTTCAGAATCGCTGAAAATCTTGAAACGGATCCTGGTTTTCTGATTGCGAAGCTACAAACTATCAACAATAGCGGAGCACTCAGCCCGACTTCCTTGAATTTCCTTTTTGACCTGACAACCAAATTATTAGAAAGATCCGACTTCAAGAACAATTCACAGATCAAGACGATGAACTGCAAGGTCCGTGGTTTGCTGGAAATCCCCATGGAAAAGTGCCGCAAAGTTCAGGTGGACTTCCAATCCATCAGCAGACAATGGCCATTTGCTTCGGTCTTGATGGTTGAGTCTTCTGCTTTTTTATTGGGCGCAGTCAACCATTTGGAAATTTCAGAGGAAGCCATTTATCAATTCACATTGTTGTCAGATACACACAAGAACGTGGTATTCAAAGGAACCTATACGCAATTCATGCAACAGCAGTTTGCTGCAGAACTGTTGGTTGAAGGCGAATGTCGCAGATTCGCATCTAACATCGAAGACTTTCAAATTATAAATTCAGGCTCGGCATTTTTTAACAAAGACTGCATTCAGCCAATCAACAATCCGAAAACATCTTCCTCATTTGGCGAATGGGTACAAGGTAACAAGGCTTGGGTTTATCCTGCAGGTTTACTGCTAATCGGAGGCGCCATCGCCTACGGAATGAAAGACAAAACTTTGGTTATCACCAAACCCTAAAGACCTAAATCCAAAGTTTTTCCATCAAAGACAACTTCCTGGATTTTGTCTCCGTCAATGATCGTCCACGAATCTGTGTAAGTCGCATCCGGATGCCCGTGATAAACACTAAGATCGCCGGTAAAACGCTTGATGCGATCTTTGGGGCTTTCTTCCAAAGCTTTACGATTTGCAAAGAACGAAGTGGGTTCAATCGGGCTGTCGCACCCAAAGGATATCGGAATTTGTGCATTCTTAAGTGCTTCCCAAGGGAAAGCATATGAATACAGTCCGCGCAGTTTTTGCTGCAACCACTGACGATCACTCAACCAGTGGCAAGGTTGCATATGGCAGCGCACATGCAAGGGTTTCATCATCTGAATTGTTTCCGGACGCAAGACTTGCGCATGCTCAAGATTAAGTCTGCCCACAAATCCCTGTGCGGAAACTTTGCGCGCCAACTTCACCATCTGGTGCGCAGCCTCATCGCCAATAGTGTGAACGGAAACTTCCAATCCTGCAGCCCAGGTTAACTTCAGCAACTCTTCAGCATCTTCCAAAGACCACAGGGTCTTTCCGAAGTTATTACCTTCACCATTATAAGGGCGCGACAACAAAGCCGTCTCAGAACCCAAGGAACCGTCATAGAAGAACTTAATCCCTTTGGATCTTAGCAAGCGACTTGGAGTTTTTCTTGCCATCAACACCGAGGCAATTGCGGCATCCACTTGTTTCAATTCATGAACTGTGTGGTTTTCTTCAATCGCCAGAGTCAGCTCATTCGCTTCTTCCATCTCGACTAGAAGATTCCAAAGCGAGTCGGTGCAGGACATGTCCCGAATATGCGTAAAGCCCGCACGGTTGTACAGCTTACATGCACCAAGAATTTGCTGACGCTGTTGAGCTTTGGCAAAGGGAGGAATTCTTTCGAAACTTTGCAGATGGTCTTTTTCGGAAAGCAGGCCGGATTCTGATTGCAACCCCAGCTCTTTAAGGGCTGCCGAATTCACCCATGCCGTGTGGCCGTCGGCGCGACACAGATAAACAGGATAATTAGGAAAGACTTCATCCAACTGCTGTTTGGAAGGAAGCTTTTTATCGGCCCACTTGTTTTCATCCCAGCCGAAACCAACTAACCAGCCGCCACGAAACGCGGTCTTATCCTGTAAAGAAACGTAGCGAATGGATTCCGCGCTGGGCAGATCAAATAACATCAACCCCGTGGCGAATTCGCCCGTTGCTAAAAAGTGAGTGTGGCTGTCGTAAAGACGTGGGATCTTTAAATGCATAAGGCCCTCTGTTTTATCAGAGGGCCTCACATTATTTAAGTTTTATATTTTAAATTAGCGACCCGTGCCGACGCCAATACCCGTCCCAGTATTACCTGTTGGAGCTGGGATACCACCGCCCGGAACCGTTACGCCTCCACCAATTGGTGTTGTCGCTGTGTTGCTGCCACCCATGATCACGCCACCTGGCATTGTCGTCGTAGCAGAGCTGAATGCCCCACCTGGATAGTAACCAGATGAACCCGAACCACCAATGTAACCTGTATTACCCGTATAGGCACCAGATTGGATGTAATAAAGCTTTTGCTGCAAGTTCATGATCTCTGAAACAACGCTTTGGGAGGCCTGTTGGCGTTGCATTTGCTGTTGCATGTAAGCTTGCTGTTGCGCCATCGCAGATTGGTATTGTTGCATCTGCATTTGCATCATTTGCTGTTGCATTTGCATCATACCCATATCACCCGCGTAACCGCTGGTCATTGCTCCACCGTATGTGCCCATACCGCCTGGATATGCCATACCGCCTGGGTAAGCCATTCCACTTTGGTAACCCATGCCACTTGGATAAGCCATGCCTTGATACCCCATACCACTTGGGTATGCCATACCGCCTGGAAATGCATTAGCGAAACCACTAGCTACACCACCATAACCAGCGCCTGGGTAAGCCATGCCATTCGGGTAAGCCATGCCATTCGGGTAAGCCATACCATTCGGGTAAGCCATACCACCTGGGAATGCATTGGCGAAACCACTAGCTACACCACCATAACCAGCGCCTGGATATGCCATACCATTTGGGTAAGCCATGCCATTCGGATAAGCCATACCACCTGGGAATGCATTAGCGAAACCACTAGCTACACCACCACCACCTGGAAATGCCATACCACCCGGATATGCCATGCCGCCTGGGTAAGCCATTCCACCTTGGTAGCCCATACCACCTGGATACGAACCAATGAAACCATTCGCCATACCATTCACGAAACTCATACCGCCATTTGCGTAAGGACCAGCGCCCATACCCCATGGACCAGCAACGCCGCCCCAAGGACCCATGCCCGGAGCATAAATACCACCACCCATTTGAGCGTATGGATTCATCATGCTCATGGCATATGGATTACCCCACATGCCCGTACCGTTTGCGCCACCATATGGACCGTATATTCCATAAGGACCGCCGTTTTGACCGTAACAACCAAAGCTACCAGCGCCGATACCGCTGGACATTTGTGCACCATAAACACCACTGCCACCAGCGAATGCCTGAGTCAGGCCCGTCGCCATATAAGGCATGCCCATCATCCAATAAGGAGCTGGATTCATCGGATAACCAAGATTTGCAGCTGCATCTACAGAATATTCATTGGCTTGTTTACCCATGTACATACCAAGGACACCCATACCGACGTTTGCGATAACACTCGTCCAGTCAGTCTCTGGCTTCACATAGCGATAGCCATTACCTGAAGCCGCACAGTCACCAGTCGCACAAGTACCAGCTTCGGTTTCACCGCGCTGAGCAGCTTGTCTTGCATCAAGTGCATCTTTACGAGCATCTTTCAAATCGTCTTTTGCATACTCGATCGAACGATCAATAGCTTCGATTTCGGTACGAAGTCTGTTCGTTTTTTGAATAGTTTTACTGTAAGAGGTCAGGGCCGTCTTACATTTATCTGTATTACCAACACGACGATCTTTGTTTTGGAATTTTGGAGTTACGCAAACCGCAGGATTTACGGAACCACGCTCAGCTTTGTTACAGACATACTGTTTTCTAGCCGTACCATTCCACTCATTTGGAGTGAAGTTCCCTGCGTTGGATTTTCCAACTTCGTCACCTGAGTTTGCCGATCCTTCATCATCGTCTTCGTCCACATCAGCTGACACAATCGAACCCTCTGGCATGTAACCTTGATACTCATTGCAAGAGCGTTCATTATCCATGTGTTCATAAAGAGTTGAGGCATATGATGGTGCAACGACTTCATCGATATCGCGTCTGGCATACTTCAAATCACGCTCTGCTTTTTGCAGTTCACGTTTCTTTTCAGCTTTATCTTTTTGCGCTTGAGCGATGGATTGCTGAATCTCAGATACTTTATCATCTTCAGATGTCGCAGCCGCACCGGCACCATAGTTATAAGGACATGCCTGCATACCACCGGCAACTCCCACACCATACAACTGAGCTTGTGCATTCACAGCAAAACCCAACACAATCGTCAGTGGGGCTGCTACGCGAATCCATAATTTCATACTCGATCTCCTGAAAATAATAAGCACTATTCGTTTCACTTATCGTCAGAATTAGACTGAGACTTGACTCAAAATCGATCACTCCGGACCAAAATATGAGTAAACTGGACCAAGCTCGTCGTCCTCCATGACAACTAAAGTACTTCTCGAAAATACTTTGCACTCGTACATTTCAAATCCTACACTACCTTCATATGAGCAAGCACACAATTCTTTGTGTTGACGATGAAATCGACAATGTCGAGGCTTTGGAACGGTTGTTTCGCAAGAAATATACTGTACTAAAGGCCACGTCTGGAAAGCAGGCCCTGGAAGTTCTCGACCAACATCGAGGCCCCTTGGCTTTGATCATCACCGATCAACGAATGCCCGAAATGACTGGTGTCGAGTTTTTAGAAAAAACTCTGGAATCCTATCCTGAAACAATTCGCATTCTTTTGACGGGCTACACAGATCTTGAATCCATCATCACAGCCGTAAATAAAGGTCAGATATTCCGTTATCTGACTAAGCCTTGGGACCCCGTAGATCTGTCAAACACCGTGGATCACGCTGTGGAAAGATACGAACTGGGACAGCAATTGAAATCGCGCAACTCGGAATTGGCGAAAGCCCTGGAAGAGCTGAAAAGCCTGGACGTTGCTAAATCCAACTTCATGATTCTGATCAATCATGAATTGAAAACTCCGCTGACTTCGATTTTAAGTTTCTCGGCTTTGCTAAGCGAGTCTTCTTTAACTGACGAAGACAAACTTATGGTGAATCGCATTTCACGAAGCGCCGACCGTTTGAAAAGTCTGGTCGACGATGTTTTACTAATCGTTCGTGCCGAAACAAATCAACTTAAGATTGATGTTCAAAACGTGGCGTTCTCGGAATTCGATGAACTTCCGAAGGAAGTTGTGAATCTGTTGAATCAAAAGCAACTTACGATCAACAGTGAGATCTCTTCAACGGGTGTTCTGGCGGATGTGCGACTGGTTAAACAAGTCATGCAACGCTTGATTCACAATGCTGCGAAATTCGGTCAGGAAGCCAGCGAGATCAGCGTGAAAGTGGCAGCGGATGGCAAAGTGGCGCGTTTTTCAGTTTCCAACAAAGGCCCTCACCTTTCATCGCGTGTGATTGATAAGATCATGAAACCGTTTTACATCGATGAAGATGTCATGCACCACTCAACCGGTACTGGCTTAGGCTTAACGATCTGCCAGGCGATCCTGAAAGCCCACCACTCCCAGCTTCAATTCGACAATACGGATCTGGGAGTGAAGGTTTTTTTCGAACTTCCGCTGGCTAATCCGTAGACTGTCCGGATCTCGTAGGTTCATCCAACCATGAACCTGCGAGGCCTGCGCCTTAAGCTTGCTCTAGCAGGCTCCCATGAAAACTTTCACCTTTATTTTCACTATCTTAATTGCAATCACCTCTCCAGCCGCCCCTACTGAAATTATACTTTCATTGGGAGAATCCACGTCCCTACCTTTGAATCCCCGGTCTTCTGTTTGGATTCAGGATCGCGCCCTCCTGAAGGCTGAAGCAATTGGATCCCGCCTACAGCTAAAAGGTGTCAGCGAAGGACTTACAAATGCTCGCATCGATGAAAAGCTTTATCGCATTCAAGTGTTACATCCCGCAAAACGTGCCGCGTTTTCTGATCTGCGACGTCATCTTTCCAAGTTTGTGGGTCTGAACGTCGAAGTGGGAGACGGGGATTTGCTTGTTACGGGACGACTGTACCGCATGCAGGACTGGATTCGCCTTGGTGAATCGTTAAAGTCTTCCGGCGCCTCTTATCAAATGAGAGCGGTCCTTTCACCTGCTTTACAAAATGAAAGTCAGCGGTACTTCAATGATCTGCTGGTGAAAGCCAAAATTCCGCCGCAATCAGTGGTGTTCATTCCATCGCCGGAAATTCGTGCTGCCGGTAGCGACACTTTGATAAAGAAATATGAAAAGCTATTTCGTCCTTTTGGTATCACAGTTATCAAAGATCAAAGCAGCATCGACATCGCCCCCACAGTTAAAGTGCAAATCACGGTGGCGGAGGTAAAACGCTCCAGTCATTTGAATTTTGGAGTTCGATGGCCAGATTCTTTTAAAGCCACTGTTCTTGGAAACGGAGACATTGACTTCGCCAACGCTGAATTCTTCGCAAGCGCCTTTGAAAAAGACGGCCATGGAAAAATTCTGGCAAGTCCAAACATTATCTGCCGGAGTGGCAACGAAGCTGAATTCTTAGCCGGTGGCGAATTCCCGATCAAAATCATGAACTACAAAATTCAGGATATCGTCTGGAAAAGATATGGCATCCTGTTGCGAGTTCGTCCACGTGCGGATTCTAGCGGAAGAATCAGTCTTTCACTAGAAACTGAAATTTCAACTATGGACGAAGCCACCGGAGTGGATGGTGTTCCGGGTATTCTTACGAATCGCGTCTCAAGTCATTTCGATCTGACTCGTCCGCAAACGATTGCTCTATCAGGATTGTTGAAGAATATCGACAGCAAGACTTCAAATGGAATCCCGGGGCTATCCAAACTGCCAATCCTTGGGGCCCTTTTTTCCAGCAAAGATTATAAGGAAGACCGCTCTGAGTTGGTGATATTTGTTCGACCTACGATCATGAATGAAAATGAAAATATCGATTCTTCACCACAACACGTTGGACGCATTCAAAATGAACAGTAATTTGACATACATTTTTCAGGATCTGCAAAGCAAGATTCAGAACATCCCGTTGAACGAGTTGCTACTTTCTCCTGACGAGGAATCCTTGTTACGCTCTCAAAAGATGGATCAGCTTATTCAGCAGGAAACTGCCGCGTTGGATTCACACCTGGCGCAACGGATTCGGGATGAATTTTATTCCTGGGGACCACTGTGCACTTTGATGGAGGATGAATCCATCAGCGAGATTCTGGTCAACGGCCCCGAAAACATCTGGTTTGAAAAAGGTGGAACACTTCAACAGCACACAGACCAGTTCCTCTCAGATATAAGCTTTCGTAATTGCATCGAACGCATGTCACAGAATGCAAAATGCTTTGTCACGGTAGAGCACCCCTCTGCCGACAGCAGTTTTGGGGATTTTCGTCTAAGCATCATCGGCTCAGAGCTGACGCAGTCCCATCCCCACCTTTCGCTACGACGCCATCCCAAAAATCCTTGGACGTTCGCGCGACTTAAAGATCAATCCTGGTGCCGTGATACTGATATCGAAATATTCAAAAAGCTAATTCGCGAAAGGAAAAACTTTTTGGTCATCGGATCCACTGGTTCAGGAAAAACATCCGTTCTGAATTCTTTGTTGAATCTTATGAATCCCAATGAACGCGTCGTGGTGATCGAGGACACTGCTGAAATTGCCCTCCCCAATAGCGCCAGTATGAAATTGCTTACTCGCGAGGACCCGCAAGGAATTTTACCCGGTATAGATCAAACACAATTGGTGAAACGTTCGCTACGATTAAGACCGGATCGACTGGTTATGGGAGAAGTGCGTGGAGCCGAGGCGAAGGATTTTTTAATGGCACTGGCCACAGGACATGCGGGAAGCTTTGGAACTTTGCATGCGCAAGATGCCGCACAGGCATTGATTCGCCTGGAAATGCTGATTCAAATGGGGGCCCCGCAATGGAATCTCACTGCTATCCGCCGTCTGATTCAGCTCTCGCTCGACTGCATACTTGTCGTCGGCCGAGAGCCATCAGGCTTAAGAGTTTTTAAAGGGGCTTATCGACTTTGCTCTCTGGAAGACCATGGCTTCCTTGTTGAGCCGCTGGAGATGACTGAGGGAAGAACTCTTCCGCCTTACTGACGTTCTGGAAGGCTTCTTCCGAACGAGTCACTTCCGCGTTGTCGCGAGCGATGGACTTAGGATTTGTGAAGAAGGACTTATTCAGATCCTCGATCACTTTCTTTTTGCTCATCTCAGGTGTTTTGTAGCTGATCGGTGCCTCGGGGGTCGGCAGTGCACCTGATTGGCGCATTTCTTCCAATTGCTTACTAAGTTGGACTCGGTCCCCCAAAGAATTTCTTCCCTGCGGACGACCCATCTCAGGTGCCCCTGGTCGCGCCGGTTGAGCCGCAGCTGTTTCAACCATCTTCATCCTAGGACTAGCTGGTAAAATTCCGCTGATCTTTTCCATACTCACACCTCCGTGTGCTTTATCGAAAAACCATCCATGGTTTTCCTTATCCTGCGTATCGGAATAAAACGTATCAGCTTGAGACCTCGAAGCCCTTTCTGGACTTCCGTATAGTAATCGGGCGCTTTTAATGCCCCTTTTAAGGTGTGAAGCCTATGACAAGGGATAGAAATTCCAAGGACTGGCCGGATGCCCCAATAAGCGTTCGCAGATCTTCTTCACCAAAGGATCTTCACTTCCCGACCAGAACGTACGACCGATTAGAAAGCTTTGTGCGAACTCCATCCAGTTTGAAAACTTTCCGTCAACAATGGGAGCCATTTTTAGAATATGCGCCCAAGCCTCATTGTCATCCAGATATCCTGCGATAAAACTTAAACGAACCAGGTGTACAAATCTAGCTGCATCCCAGGCCAGAATGCCTGGCTCCCCCAAAAACTTCAGAGTTCTTTGAATCCACATCGCCAGTTTTTGATAGTCTTCATCCGACATTTGCGCCGGCTTGTCTTCGCTGAAATCGAAAGAGAACACCTGCTTGAACTTTTCCAAAGTATGCGCATTTAAGGAACCATCGGCGGGAACTAACCCACGCAGAACATTGAACTTAACACGATGACCCTGTTGGCGAATGTCTTCCAGGTTTTTTAAGGCATCTTCCCGACTTTTAACTCCCCAGAATTCTTCTAAGATCTCAACACATTCAGCTTTGATTTCATCGCCCCAGTTCAGATCCAGTCGAAAGAAATACTCCCCGACTTCATCCAGAACTTGTTCTTTGACTTCAGCGGCCAACTCCTGACCGTCGATCAGGTCTGAACCGATAATCTCATACAGATCGTCGAGAAGATGATTTTCTTCAATAAAAACCGCACCCATGCACATCATGTTTTTTTCTAGCGTTGTTTCCGGCAAAACTCTTTGCATGGCGTCTCCTGTTCATATCTGTGTCTTATTCAATTACGTTTCTTTGTCATTTTCAATGTGATAAACGTAAAGTCATGCTTAAGAAAATACTGATGGGCATGATCGCCCTGTTTTTTATTTTTATTGGTGGAATGATCATTTTGATCGGATACACGATCTACAATCCCGATTCGATATTTACGGCATTCAACAAGGTCACCCAATTCGTTGTACGGGACCAGGACTATAAAGAGCAGGAAGAGTATTTCCTCCAGGGAATTAAAAGCATTCACATGCAAAGCGACCGCATGCCTATCCATGTTCGCACCTACAACGGTTCCACAATGAAAGTCCTGATCGAAGGCATGGCTCCGCGTTTTGAAAAAGGACCCTATGTTTTTCAAGTGGCCGACGCAGAAAACATCAAACTGGAACTTCAGGAACCCGTATCCGCACATTGGTTTCATCTGAACATTAACGGCGAAGAGTACACCGAGCAAACTGAATCCAAACTAGTGGCGACAGTTTATCTGCCAGAAAAATATGCGGGCCGGATGCAGGTGGAAACACACAGCGGCAATGTGCACTTCACTGTCGATAAGAATCAGATTTTTGAATTTGATTTGAAGTCCGAAAGCGGGGCTATCGAAAACAGCGCCCAGATGAATCCCCAGGCGGCAAGTTCTCCGGATCAAGTGGCCAAGATTCAAATCCTGACCACTTCCGGGAATATAAAAGTAACCAACTAACCGAAGCAACGAAGGATCCGGCCGTTTAAGCCTCGCTCTTGCCCTCTTTGGCTTTATCAGCCAGAGTTTTTTCAGCAAGTGCGCTTAGACGAACACCCACCTCTGCCAACTGATCGTTTTTAACTTCGCTTGGGCAGTCTGCCATCAAGTCAGTCGCCTTCGCCGTTTTCGGGAATGCGATAACTTCGCGAATAGCATCCGTTTCACAGAGAAGCATAACCAGACGATCCAGACCCCAGGCAATGCCACCATGCGGAGGTGTTCCGTATTTCAAAGCTTCCAGGAAGAATCCAAACTTGTGTTCAGTCTCTTCTTTACTCATGCCCAACAGACGGAACATGGCCTGTTGAATTTCGTTGCGATAGATACGGATAGATCCGCCACCCATTTCGTAACCGTTACAAACAAGGTCATAGGCTTTTGCCAAAATCTTGCCATAAGCTTCTTCATTCGTACCCAACAAATCATCAAATGATTCGTCTTTTGGAGACGTGAATGGATGGTGACGAGCGACCCAGCGCTTTTCATCCGGAGAGTACTCAAGCAATGGGAAGTCCACAACCCACAAGAATTTGTAAGTTTTAGTGTCGATAAGATTCAGCTCTTTACCCAAGTGCAAACGCAATGTCGATAGAGCCGCGCAAGCGATATCGAAATCATCACCGACGATCAAGGCACAGTCGCCTTTTTGTGCGCCAGTTGCTGCGAAGATCTCGGCCAATTTTTCAGGCGTGAAGAACTTGGACACTGGAGAAGTCAATGTGCCGTCAGCTTCAGATTTGATCCAAACCAAACCTTTTGCACCCGCACGTTTCGCCATATCTGTCAGCTTATCGAATTGACCACGAGAGTAAGCGCCACCTTTTGGAACCGCGATACCACGGACAATCGCACCACGAGCCAATGCATCGTCGAATACTTTAAAACCGGAACCTGTCACGATGGATTTCAAATCTTTGATCTCCATACCGAAACGTGTGTCTGGCTTATCGATACCGTAACGGTCCATCGCATCCTGGTAAGTCATGCGCGGGATCTCACCCACATCGATGCCTTTGATCTCTTTCCAGATCATGCGCAACATTTTTTCATTCATCGCCATGATGTCTTCCTGATCAATGAAAGACATTTCCATATCGATTTGCGAAAACTCTGGCTGACGGTCCGCACGCAAGTCTTCGTCACGGAAGCAACGGGCGATTTGGAAATAACGATCGTAGCCGCCAATCATCAAAAGCTGTTTCAAAGTTTGCGGAGACTGAGGCAACGCATAGAAAGTTCCCTGGTTCACACGTGAAGGAACCAAATAGTCACGGGCACCTTCCGGAGTGGATTTGTAAAGAATCGGAGTTTCCACTTCAAGGAATCCATTGTCAGACAAGAAACGACGAACCACTTGCGCCACTTTATGACGAGTGATCAGGTGTGATTGCAAACGCTCCGTACGCAAATCCAAATAGCGGTACTTCAAACGCAGCATTTCGTTCACGTTGTTGTCACCCGCTTGGAACGGTGGAACTGCAGATTCATTTAGAATTTCGCAACGAGTGGCTTCGATTTCAATCTCGCCCGTTTTGATTTTTGTATTCTTCATGCCGTCAGGGCGCGCGCGCACGATACCTTCAACAGCTATAACGAACTCACCACGCAGATTTTTTGAAGCTGCAGTTTCAGCTTTATTCGGATCCAGAACTACTTGAACGATGCCTTCGCGATCGCGCAAATCAATGAACACCAAGTTCCCGTGATCGCGTCGCACATCGACCCAACCCATCACCACAACTTTTTGTCCAACATTAGCAGCCGTCATTTTGCCGCAATAATCAGTTCTCTTTAGATCCTTAACAAATTTCATGGAAAGCCCTTATCAAAGGAAAGAACGCCCGGATTCATCCCAAGCATCCAGAAATACTCTCATTTCCTGAAACGAAGGTCAAAACCCAACGCACCAGCTTAAGCGCGGCCAAAGCCTAGTAAAGCTCGGAGCCTAAACCCTTCCCATCCCCCAAACCCCCGCTATATACTTGCACTGAGCATTGCGAAACAACTCATAGAGCAAGCAGTACGTAGAAAGGACCTAACAATGCCTAAGTTCACGATTAATCACGATTCCTCTCACCCCGCGCCGGAAGCCTACAAGAAAATCAAAGAATTTTTAGCAAACGACCTTGATATTCGTAAATTCGATCCCAAATTGAAGTGCGATTTCAGTGATGGAACGATGAGTTGCAAAATGAACGGCTCCCAGTTCAAAGCGGACATGAATGTTGCCGCTGCGGGCAATGGCAGTAAGGTGTCAGTGACCGTGGATCTGCCATTGATGCTGACTCCGTTCAAAGGTAAAGTTCAGGAGACTTTGGAAAGAAAGCTCGCCAAGTATCTGGCTTAAGTTAAGCCTGTTCCTTGGGAACAAATTTTCTGGGGCTTAAAAAGGTTGTATGGCAAAAACCAAGGCGAAATCTTCAAGTACGTTGAAAGACAAAAAGGTTACGGCTGCTTCCAAGGAAGCCAGCTCCAAAAAACCTGCGCCTAAAAAATCAGCCAAGGCTGCCGTTGAACCTAAAAATGTTGTTGCAGAAATCGTTGATGACGAATCGGCTTCCGACATGGATCATGCCGAAGCCGACAAAGCCTACGCAGTCCCCTCTTCACACGATGACGACATTGATGTTATCGAACCTGAAGAAAACATCAAACTTCCTGTTATCGACACCTCCAAAGCACTGACCTCCTCCGACCCTTTGGCGATTTACTTAAATGAAATTCGCAAGTATCGGGTCCTGACCAAGGAAGAAGAACAAGCTCTCGCCAAAAAGTATTTTGAAACCAAAGATCCTGAAGCGGCCCAAGCGTTGGTCAAAGCCAATCTTCGCTTCGTCGTCAAGGTTGCTGCTGAGTACTCCAAGTTTGGTGCAAAGATGATCGATCTTATTCAGGAAGGCAACGTGGGGTTGATGCACGCGGTTCGCGAATTCAATCCCTACAAGGGTGCCCGCCTGATCACATATGCCGTGTGGTGGATCAAAGGTTACATTCAGGAATATCTGATGCGCCAGTATTCGATGGTGCGAATTGGTACGACTCAAAATCAAAGAAAACTTTTCTATCAACTGCAAAAAGAAAAGAACGCCTTGGATGCCATGGGTATCGAACCCACCACAGCTTTGATCAGTTCTCGATTGGGAATTCCGGAAGAGGAAGTTCGCGACATGGCCATGCGTATGACCGGTCGTGATGTCAGCTTGGATAAACCTGTGGATGAAGACTCCGGAACCAGCTTCGGGGATCTACAAAAAGGCCCGGGTGACCAACTGCCTCCGGATGAACAGCTTGCCAAGCAGGAACAACTGGAAATTCTTAAAAGTACAATCGAACAGATCCGCCCGGAACTGTCTGACCGCGAAAAGATTATTCTGGATGAGCGCATCTTGAATGACGAGCCTTTGACATTGCAGGAAATTGGCGAAAAGTACGGGATCACTCGCGAAGCCGTCCGTCAGATGGAGGCTCGCCTCATGAAAAAGATCAAATCAAAAATGGAAGAAGATGGAGAGGAAGACGACGAGTAGGTCGGCACCCTTAGAATTGCCACTCCAAGTTCGCTACCATTTTTACCTTATTCTGAGTCTGCCCTTTGAAATCATCCAACGCCAATTGGCTTTTGAATTTACAATTCATTTTTTTAACTCGCTCCACCCAACTTAACTGCACTTCCTGAACGTCGACTTCAGGTTTAGCATCGTGGTGATAAATCACGTCAGTGTTCAATTTTTCAAGACCGGCTGAGCGCCAGTTCACCCGGTAGGCCGCCATGGAGGCCTGTGCTGCGGTTGCTTGAAGGATTAAGAAGAAGCCTGCTAAGATTGTGATTATTTGAATTACTGTTTTCATGTATCTAATACTACCGGAGCGATGCGGAAACCACTCACTCACATTCAAATGGTTTCCGGACATACTCCAAGTTTCTTGCAGAACAAAAATCCAAAGCCCCACCTTAGTGGAATTGGGATGGAACCTCAGATCCCCGAACCTCGCCATCCGGTTGATCCTGATCTATACGAAGGGCTCCTCCCGAAGAAGGCTTGCAATCCTTACTATGGTTTTCAAGTTTTGCGAGATCATTCATTTTCGTGATCTGAGACTGATCAGGACAAGGCATCACACCGGGTCGTTTAAACATTCCATTAGGCGCACGTGAAGCTCGCTGCGCTTCAGGAGAGTTGCTATACTCGTTTATCAGCTCATCTGAATGAGAAGGCATCGGCGCCGCCCAGGATACGCTGCCCGAAACAAAAAGCATCGCTAAAATCATAATCGGAGTTCTCATAAAAGCCTCCTATCAACACCACCATCATACCACCCTTCACGAAAAATACACTTTCTCTGCCACCCAACACACCACTGCTCCCTTTACCCAAAAGTCCAGTCCATCCCCCACACGCCCCACTAGGGGGTATCGGTCATGTCGCGTTTTTTACTCGCCCCGGGGGTATCGGTCATGTCCAAAGTTCCCGCAGTTGCTCCTCACTTAAACCACGTAGACGTGTTTTGGAATACGGACGCCCCAATGCCTCTTTCTCATTCAACTGAATGTAATTCCGCACAGTCTGATAGCCCTTATATCCCTTCACCACCCGGGTAAACGGACGGTACAACCAAACACTCGCCCCCTCCCTCCGCTTCGTGAAGGTATCGGTCAGGGTTTGCGCAAACTGCCCAGCCACCACTCTTAGAAAACTTTGAATCCTCGAGCGCCGACTTCCCCGCAAGAGGATGTGCACATGATCACGTTGAATGGAAAACTGTTCGACTCCCACATAGAATTTTGCAGAGTACTTCTTCATCAGTGCAGTCATCAAAGCAAAGTTGCGTGGTGAACGAAGCCCCCTCTTCACCACAAACTTGTTCACTTTAAAAACTAAGTGAATCGGATCTTTGGAGGACAGTGGCCGAGCCCCTCTCCCTTTGGAGGAACGACGAAGTGTGCCTCCGTAGGAAAGATTGTTGTAAATCGTTGTAAATGTTTGTTGTCGCGATTGCCGCATGACCGATACCCCCGGGAATAGTCGCGAGGAGCACTGTGCAGGGAATGGACCGTTACGTGCCGGGGGTTTGGGATGTATGAGGTGCATTGAATCCGATAAGCAGACGAGGACCGGCCATGACCGATACCCCCAGCTCCCCCAGCGGCGGTGCGGAGGAGGAGTGAGGAGGCATAAAAAAACCGCCTGGTGGTGGCCTGGCGGTTTTTCGGTTTGATAGAATTTTTTAGAACAATTAAGCGACTTCGAGTTCGCCGGCGCCGATGGTGGCTGCTAGCTTGGCACGAAGGCGGGTTACTGCCTGAGCGTGAAGTTGGGAGACGCGGGATTCTGTCACTCTTAGAACCTGACCGATTTCCTTAAGATTCAAATCTTCGTAGTAGTACAAAGAAAGAACCAAGCGTTGTCTTTCTGGAAGTTCTTCGATCGCCGTTGCCACAACCTCTTTGATGTTTTTCACATTCAATTGGTTGAAAGGGCTGTTCGTGCGGGAACCTTCCAAAATATCCATGATGGATTTTTTGTCTGTGTTACTGAAAGTAGTCGCCTGATCGATTGGCAACAAGCTCACCGGGCGAACCTGATTTACCAGATCATGGAATTCATCGATATTCACGTTGAGGGCTTTAGCGACTTCTTCGTCCGTAGCGGCACGGCCCAAGTCAGCTTCCAATTGAACCATTGTGCGATCCAAAAGTTTTGCCTTGTCACGGATTGAACGTGGTACCCAGTCCTGAGCACGAAGCTCATCCAGGATGGCACCGCGGATACGGAATTCAGCGTAAGTTTTAAATTTATTGTCGCGAGTGGAATCGTATTTTTCGATGGCATCCATCAAACCGATAACCCCTGCTGAAATCAAGTCATCCAATTCGATGTTAGAAGGAAGTCTAACGGCGATTTTCTGAGCGATAAATTTAATAAGTGGAGCGTACTCTCTAATAAGATCGTCTTTTTTAGTCGGCGCGAGCTGACGTGGCTCATCCTTGTACTTCTTCAACAAAGCCGCATTTTTCCCCATATTTATCCCTCTTGAAGTCTATGTTAACAAACACCCAAGTGTGCTGAAAGTCCAATTCTGTATCGGACCAGTTGTTCGCTTATGCGACCCCTACCACTTGATCCCAAAACATCTGCATTCCTCCATTAGCTTCAATTAGCTTCGAGGAGTTTTCTATTTGAGCAGATATTTGACGAATCGCCTTGGATGATTCCGCACCGACATCGTGTCTCACAATGAGACGCTGCATTTGAGTTGCTTTTCTTAAAACTGCATCGTTTGGAACTGAGCCCCAGTAATCAAGACCTATGTACAGGAAGCGATTCACGACATCGTTGAATCGTTTGTACAAGCCAAGACCTTCTTCTTCATCGCGCACCTGATTACAGATGATCGAGAAGTGGTTCACTTTATAATTTTTGTTCAAAACTTTGATCAATGCATAGGCATCGGCAAAGCTGGAGGGATCCGGTGTGATTACGACACTTACTGATTGCGCTGCAGAGTTCAGAAATAAAACGTTTTCAGCAATCCCTGGTGCCGTATCGATCAACAGGAAGTCGAATCCCATTGGCAGTGAGCTAATCGCTTCAACCATCGCACGTCTTTCGAAGTGATTCAGGTTGTTGAATTCAACTACTCCGCTGCCACCCGGAATCAAAAAAACATCTTTGGAAACTTCCATCAGGATGTCTTTCATTTCCTTACGACCGGCAAGAATGTCGTGAATGCTGCCCTGGCTTTTTACGCCGAACATGATATCCACGTTCGCCATTCCCAAATCACCATCCAGGATCAAAACCTTTTTGCCTTTTTGCGCCAGGCTTAACGCCATATTAGCGACCAATGTGGTTTTACCCACGCCACCTTTTCCGGAGGTAATACTGATCGTTCTTGTACGATAGAGATCGAAGGTATTTAGACGACTCATACAGCCTCAGAATCCTGTTGTTTAAATCTGGTAATATTAAAAATCAAATCCAACAAACGCTCTTTGGTTGCGAACTCAAAATCCTCCGGAACACGGGAACCAATACCAAATGAATGAAGTGGGATATCAAAGCGCTTCATAAAGTTGTAGATCGTTCCGTGCTGTGTTGACTCATCCAAAGACGTGAAGATCACATCCTTATAGCCCATCACAGAGTAACGACGACCCAACTCGATAGCATCAGCATCCTTTGTATTCGACGACATAGTTAAATGAATATTGGCATTCAAAGCCTGAGGTGGCAAAAGACTGCGCAACATGTGAATCTCTTCATTGCTCTTCAAGCTTAAGCCCGTGAAATCCACCAACACGCAATCCACATTCGCCAGATAGCGCATCAGATTGCTCCAGTCATTTTGCGAGCGGATCACAGAAAACGGAACATTCAGGATTTGTGCATAGATCTTCATTTGATCAGCAGCGCCCACTTTGAAGGTATCGGTCGTGAAGATCGCAACCTTCTTACGCTCGCGAACCACCATATGGCTGGCCATTTTTATCAGAGCCGATGTTTTACCGGCGCCTGCAGGTCCCACGAAACAATGAATTTTACCTGCTGTGGGATTTTGGGAAATCTTGATGGCATCCAAAACATGGCGAGCAACGAATGCTTCCGCCAAGGCTTTGTTCTTCAATTTCAACGGCGGCAAAGTTTCCTGCGCCTGAGTCAGGATGTCCGCCGCGATTTCCGGAGCCATACCAGAGCGGGTCAGTTTTTCGAAAATTGAACTTAAATCATAGGAGATACCGTAGTCAGCACCCGGATGCCCGCCCACGAAAGTTTGCGGCATTTGCTGGAAATGCGTGATCACCTGTTTAAGGGAGGCAATTTCATTTTTCAAAGCCAGGATTTCCGCGGTGTCAGCGGCAGGTCGCGCGGGTGCAGACTTGACCGATACCCCTGGAGCTGGTTGTGCTGGTGCTGGAGCTGGAGCTGATTTTTTGGGTTGGAAATTTTGTTCTTGTTCCTGGAATGCGTGCAGGGCTCTTTGTGCCGCATTTTTTACCCGCTCTTCGGACATCTTTTGCTGACGCGCGTATTCGTTTTCATCTTCGATATCGATGTAACGGCGTTGCGTAATGGGTGCGGGAGCCTGGCTTTTTTGCACATGCTTTTCAACCATCTTGTGGATCAATTCTTTTTGTTGGCGAGCTGTGCTTGCCTGGAATCTTTCGCGATCCTGTTCACGCAAACGGGACTCTGCAAACTTCTTCTTTTGAAGAGTTTCCTCGGAAACCGCGGCCGTGATCTCCACGCTGCCCTCGCCGACCAAGCCAAAGCTTTTGTTGTTGTCGCGGGCAGAGAGGATGATGGCGTCAGGTCCCAATTGGGATTTAACCATCTCCAGAGCTTCTTTCATTGTACGTGCTTCAAATTTCTTAACCTGCATGGCTCATCTCCACTAGGGCAACCGATTGAACATCCGCGTCTGACGTCAACTCATTGTGCGAAAGCACAACCAGCTGAGGAATAAAACGCGAAGTCAGTTTGTAAATATGTCGACGGGAAGTCGGGCTGGTCAGCAGAATCGGCTGACTTGCCACTTCCGGATGATTTTCCACAGCGCGCGCGATCTCGTTGATCAGGCGATGAGCTGTGTTTGGATCCATTACCAACTGAACACCCTGCTCTGTTTGCAGAAGAGAGTTGGCAACAAGTTCCTCGATTACCGGATGCAATGTCATCACCGGGATGTTACCTTGCTCCGTAGTATATTTTGCAGTGATTCCACGAGCCAAAGATCTGCGAACAGCTTCGGTCAACACTTCAATATCTTTAGTGCGTGGAGCTTCATCAGCCAGTGTTTCAAAGATGGTCAACAAGTTACGAATAGAGACCTGCTCTTTAAGCAGCCCTTGCATAACACGAACCACTGACCCCAGGGACATAAGATCCGGAATAAGTTCTTCCACCACTTTCGGATGAGACTTCTTGAAGTTTTCCACCAATGATGCCGCTTCCTGACGACCCAACAGTTCGTGAGCGTGAGAGCGGATGATCTCGGTCAAGTGAGTGGCCATAACTGTTGGCAAGTCCACCACTGTGTAACCAGCGATCTCGGCATCTTCTTTGCGATTCGGAGAAATCCAAAGAGCATCCAACCCGAACGCCGGCTCCTTGGTTTTAATACCATCGATATTTTCAGTAACGTTTCCTGGATCCATCGCTAACATCGCGTCAGGACGAAGCATACCGCCACCAACTTTGTTGCCTTTGATCATCAAACGATACTCGCCCGGCGCCAATTGCAAGTTGTCACGAATGTGAATACTTGGAACAACGATCCCCAAATCCAACGCAAACTGCTTACGGATACTGACGATACGCTCAAGCAAATCACCGCTTTGATCAGATTCGACGATACTGATCAAACCATAACCCACTTCCAATTCGACCATATCGACTGGAAGCATGCTTTCGATGTTTTCTTTTTTCGGAGCAACGGCTTGCGTTTCCAAAGCTTTCTTTTCTGCAGCAACAGTTTCAGCTTTGTACTTCTTAAGAACCCAGGAAGTTCCGCACAACAGACCACCCATCAACAAGAAAGGAACTGTTGGAAGTCCTGGTACCAACCCCATAAGGATTAGTACGCCACCGGACACCATGACAGCACGTGGATTGACCAAAAGTTGGCTGGTAACCTCTTCACCCATGTCTTTGTCAGAGTTGGATGTGCGGGTTACGATCATACCGGCAGCGGTAGAAATGATAAGTGCCGGGATCTGTGCCAGCAAGCCGTCACCGATCGTCAACATCGTGTAGTACTTTGCAGCGGTACCGACATCCAAACCTTTTTGGATCACCCCGATACCCAAACCACCAATGATATTGATCAATGTAATAATAATACCCGCGATGGCATCACCACGTACGAACTTCGAAGCACCGTCCATGGAACCGAAAAAGTCAGCTTCCTGTTCGATTTGCTTACGGCGTTTACGGGCTTCAGCTTCTGTGATGTGACCGGAATTCAATTCCGCATCAATCGACATCTGCTTACCTGGCATCGCATCCAAGGTGAAACGTGCAGCGACTTCGGCTACGCGTCCAGAACCCTTGGTGATTACCATGAAGTTGATGACGATCAGGATTGCAAACATGATGAAACCGATGACGTAATTTCCACCGACAACGAAGTTCGCGAACGAGGCGATAACGTGACCGGCTGCCTGCTCACCTTCGTGACCGTGAGTCAGGATCAAACGGGTTGTCGCCACATTCAGAGACAACCGAAACAAGGTCGTCATCAAAAGAAGTGATGGGAAAGATGTAAAATCAAGTGCGCGTTCGGTATAGATACTTACAAGCAAGATCAAAATACTGATCGCCAATGAGAACGTCAGGGAGATATCCAGAATTGCCGGTGGCAATGGAATAATCATTACCGCCAAAATCGCCAAGATACCGAATGCAATGAACAAGTCGGTATTCTTAGTAATCTTCTCGAATCTCTTAAGAAATTGAAAAATGTCGTTCATTATCTTTTCTTCCTACGCAAACGATAAACATATGAAAGCACTTCCGCCACCGCGACAAACAAATCCCGTGGAATCACTTGACCAATTTTCATGGTCTTAAAGATCGTTCGGGCCAGAGGCTTGTTTTCCACGATGGGAATGTTGTTCTCTCTGGCAATTTCCTTGATCTTTTCTGCAACAAAGTCAGCGCCCATTGCCACCACCTGAGGTGCCGGCAGGTTGTCTGAATACTTCAGAACAACCGCAATATGCGTCGGATTCGTGATCACAACGTCGGCCGTCGGGACATCAGCCATCATACGCTTGGAGGCCATTTCCCTTTGGATACGACGAATGCGCGATTTGACCATGGGATCACCCTCGCGCTGCTTGTGCTCTTCTTTCACTTCCTGTTTGGTCATCATCATTTTCTTTTCAAGGTCCCAGCGTTGATAGAAGTAGTCGGCACCCGCAAGTACCAGCATGATTCCACCAACCCCACCCAAAAGCTTTGCGACGATCGCGCCAATGTAAGTGCAGATTTGTTCAATCGAGAAACTCATCATGTATGGAATCTGATGAACTTCCCCACGTAACAAGAAATACAAAACAACACCAATGGCACCCATTTTAAGAATGCCTTTTACCGCTTCCATCACCGCGCGAAGACTCATGATACGCTTCATGCCTTCTACGGGATTCAGTTTGTTCGGATCCGGAGTCAATGCATCTTCAACCTGCAAAAATCCGATTTGCGCAATTGTCGATGCAGCACCCAACAAACCAGCGATCCCCATAACGGGAGCAATCAAAATCAATGTCTTCTCTCCGTTCATACGAAGAGCCTCTGTGAAGTTGCCCGTGCGAATGGTAGTAACCAAATCAGGGCCGAAGGAATAAAGGAACAGGTCATAGAAATTTTTGAAAAAGAAGCGACCCAAGGCATACACGCCACCGGCAGCTGCCAACAACAATACTGCTGTAGCCAACTCCTTGGATTGCGCGACGTTACCTTGCTTGCGAAAGTCTTCCCGTCTGGCGTCCGTTGCCTCTTCGGTTTTTTCGCTGTCGTTTTCCCCTGACACTTAGTTCCTTCCTAGAACTTCATCTCTTCTAAAATACTACAATGCTTTCATTACTTTGAACAGTTCAGTGGCCGTGATTTCGACCAGACCGTTCATCTCTAAAATCATTAATGGCAAACAAATGAAAACCACTGTCATACCGATCATGATCGTCACTGGCATACTCGTAACCAGGACGTTGATCTGGGGAACTGCTCGTCCCAAAATACCCATCGCCAGATTGACCAACAGAATCGTCACCAACACTGGCGCACACATTTTGATTGTTAAAATAAATGCCGTTTGTCCGAACGCCGCAATCTCACCAAAGGGACCAATATTCAGACTCATAGAACTTACAGGAACCAAAGTATAACTTTCGACGATGGCACGGATCAGAATATGGTGACCGTTAATTGCCAGAAACACGAGG
Organism: Bdellovibrio sp. HCB290; assembly: GCF_047305925.1. Taxonomy (GTDB): domain Bacteria; phylum Bdellovibrionota; class Bdellovibrionia; order Bdellovibrionales; family Bdellovibrionaceae; genus Bdellovibrio. Next base: position 3,302,605 of record NZ_CP178620.1, read on the forward strand.
GTGCCCAAGGTAGAGTAAAAGGATTCAAGCGCATTCCCTGTCGTGCCAAGTAGTGGATTGTACATCTGACCTGCAGACAAACCCACGCTCATCGCAGTCAGGTCACCCACCATAGAGACAATGAAAAAGAAGATCCGGGTTAAAAAGCCCAGTGACAATCCCACGATCAATTCACGCACCGCTAAGGACACGATTTCATTGGAGATAACCAGGTAGTCGATGTTGCCGATTTTAACCACCGGAAACAGAAGAACACTCAGAACAATCGACAGCAAAATCTTAACTGGCGTGGGAATAGTTTCAGAACCAAAGAAGGCAGATGCCACCACAAAGGAAATCATGCGCAGGAAAACCAGCGCAAATAGCAAAAGCTGTCCTTCTGTGTAGGCCGCCCAATTAAGCATCTATTCCCTTACCATCGCTGGGATATTTTCAATCAAAGTCGATGTGTAGCTGGTTAGAACATCCATCATCCACGGACCCGCAAGAACAATCACCGCAGCAACCACGATCATTTTTGGAATGAACGTCAATGTTGCCTCATTGATCTGAGTCAATGCCTGGAAAATACTGACAGCCAAACCCACAACCAGCGTGCTGATTAAAAGGGGCGCTGCAAGCATTGCCGTTGTACGTAAAGCATCCTGACCTAATTTAATAACCAAATCTTCAGTCACGTTTCACCTCAACCGAAACTTTTTACCATCGAACCGATCAGCAAACCCCAACCGTCGACAAGTACGAAAAGCATAATTTTAAATGGCAAGGAAATCACAATTGGCGGAAGCATCATCATACCCATCGCCATCAAAACGCTGGATGCAACGATGTCGATAACCAGGAACGGAAGGAATATGATAAATCCGATCTGGAACGCCGTTTTTAGTTCAGACACCACGAACGCCGGAACCAGAACCATTGTGGGAACTTCCGCGCGGGTCTTCGGTTTTTCAACCTTGGATAGTTTTACGAACAACGCCAGATCCGAATCACGAGTCTGGTTGAACATAAACTTACGCAGCGGAGCCAGGGAGTTTTCAATAGCCTGATCCTGGGAGATCGTACCCTTTAAGTAAGGCTGCACACCGTTAACGTTGATCTCGTTGAATGCCGGTTGCATTACAAAGAAAGTTAAGAACAAAGACAAACCGATCAACAATTGATTCGGTGGCATCTGTTGCACACCCATCGCTTGTCTAAGGAAAGACAAGACGATGATAATGCGGGTAAAACCCGTCATCATGATCAGGATCGCCGGCGCCAAAGTCAGCACCGTCATAATCAAAACTAATTTAATTGCATTCACTACTTCATTTGGATTCTCTGAAGTTTTAAAACCCAAATTCACCGTTGGCAAAGTTACCTGCGCAAACGCATGTGAGCTCGTCAACAACACCAGCGGAAGCAGAATCAAACTCCACAGAGTCAGTTTCTTAAAATTCACTGAAAATTCCTCATGCCTTTCAAACGTTTGGAAACGATGTCTTTAATACCGCTGATCGCAAACTCATCATCTGCATCCTGATCTTTTGCGCGGGTTTTAAAGCTGACACGAGCTGCTGGTTCTTCAGTTTCCTCTTCTTGATCTTCAACGAACGAACCCATAACTTTACCGAAACTTTTTGGCGCCTCTTCAGGCACTTCATCATCAATCAATGACAACGATTTGATCATAGAGATGTTGTGATCTGTCACACCGATCAGAATGGACTCGCCCGCAACGCGAACGATAGCCAAACTTCTTTTAGGCCCAAGGTAATGCTGTTGCAAAACCTTGATCTGCGTTTGATGTTTTCTTTCTTTTGGCACCGAGTACTTGCGCAAAAAGATAAATGCGCCACAGCCCACAGCTCCCAGCAAAGACAAAGTCAACAGAATGCGGAACCAGCCGGAGCCATCCGCCGCAGAGTTCTTTTGCTTTTCCAGATTAAGTGGAATCTCTGACTCTTTACGGTTGTCAACTTTAGGCAGATCTTTAGCCGCCACTGCATCAGCAACCGGGGCTGTCGCCGCAGTCTCAGTATTAACTTCCGCAGACACAGCAGCCGGAGCCGCCTCAGAGGTAGGGGCCTCTTGCTCTGCCGCTTGGGCAGTCACGGAAATCACAAAAAGAAGAGAAAGAATCCACTTCATCAAAAACCTCTTACTTCAGCTGCTCTACGCGTTCAGCCGGAGAAATAATATCAGTCAAACGAACACCGAACTTCTCATTCACCACCACGGCCTCGCCGCGCGCGATCAACTTGTCGTTCACGTATACTTCCATTGGCTCACCAGCCAATTTGTTCAGTTCAATAACGCTACCTTGAGTCAGATTCAAAAGTTCACTGACCGGCATTTTCGTACGGCCCAGTTCCACTGTTACTTTTAATGGAATGTCCAAAATCAGATTCAGATTTCTGTCTTTGGTTAAAGAACCCGCGCTGGATTCCTTTTTGGAAGCCGCACCTTCAGCCGCCATTCCGGAAGCTTCCGCCATTAACTGATCTGCCAAATCGTCCAATTTATCGTCTGTCATTTATCCCCCTACTTGATTACCGGACGAGTCACTTGGACAGCCACGGTTCCATGATGTATTCCGTAATAACCTAAAAACTTTTTAACGCCTTCAACTTCAACTTCGAACTCACCAGTGGCATCCTGATCCAGAGGAATTACATCCCCCACTTTCAGACCCATCATGTCGCGAAGCTTGATCTCGGTTTCACCCAAGTTCACTTTGATTTCCAAATCTGTTTCCAAAAGCTGTTCCTGAATTGTGGAAGTCCACAATTTCTTGTCAGTCTGGTCAGATTCAACCTGGAAACCAGTGGATAATTTTTGTTTGATTGGTTCAATTGTCGCATAAGGAATAACGATCGAAACCGTTCCTGATGCATTTTCAAGCTCCACGTCAAACGTGGATGCGATAACCACGTCTGTCGGAGGCACGATACCTACGAACTGTGGATTCACTTCGGTACGAACAAAAGAGCAACCGATTTTTTCAACAGAAGCCCAGGCAGTTTCAAGATCGTTGATCGCCAGACCCACAACCTTTTGCACGATCTGAAGTTCGATCGGTGTAAAATCCTTACCGTCAATTTTTGTATAAGGACGATCCGCACCACCAAAGAAACTGTCCACTAATGCGTAAGCCAGTTTACTTTCGATAACGAACAATGCCGAACCGCGCAGATTACCAAAACGCAGTACGCACATGCACGTTGGCATGGGCAATGTATTGATGAACTCGCCGAATTTCAGGAACTCGGTACCCGTCAAAGTGATCGACGCGATTTTGCGAAGAGCAGATGATAGGGAAACACGGAAGGCTCTCATGAATTTTTCGTAGATAACTTCCAACTGGGGCAAGCGACCACGGATAATACGGTCCTGACTGGTCAAATCATAAGATATAATCTTACGTTCTTCGACCTTGCCATTACCGCCACCACCGGAACCACCATCGTCGGACTTCGGTGCGTCTGAAGATGCAACATCCCCGTCGGAAACCGCGGCTAGTAACGCATCAACTTCACTTTGTGAAAGAACCTGATTCATAGTCCTGCCTTAGTTATAAAGGAACTCAGTAAACAACACGTTCGAAATCTTCCCTTGAACCAGGAATGAGTTAATCGTGTCTTTAATTTCATTCTTCAAGCTGTCACGACCTTCACGAGTCGAGACTTCTTCATAAGTTTTGGAAGAAAGAATAATAATAATGATGTCGCGAATTTGCGCTTTGCGCTTATCGATCTCTTCTGCGGCTTTATCGCCCTTCAGTTCAAGCTCGATATTCACTTTGGCGACACGACGACCTTTGGAGCCCGCCAAATTAACGATGAATGTTTCCAACGGAACAACCTTACCGACGACTTCTTTTTCTTCGGCAGCTTCTTTGTGTTGCGTTTCGGCTTCACCTTTAATCACGTCTTCAATCTTTGGCTCAGCGGCTTCTTTTTGTTTGCCTTTATAAAGCATAAAGCCCACGCCTGCGACGATGAGCATATTGATCACTGCCAAAGCAATGAGAAGTATAGGCTTTTGTCCTGAACCGCCTGATGATGCTGCTTCTGCGGCTGGCGCATTTTCTTCTGCCATTCATCCTCCATGATGAACGACCACAATATGGGAGTGGTCTCATGGAACATCTAAGCAACTGCAATGCCAACAGGCCCTCGGTCCAGTCACAAATCCTGCAGTCCAACATATTTGATTACAGGCAAATTTTGCCTCCCCGGAAAATGTTTCCATCCAAAATTTTTATGACGGGAGTCAAAGAATTGGCGAAGCTTCTTTGACTGCTTGTCGACAGTCACAGACCTAGGTCCATGGTGACAGCCAGCGATCAGGTTCATAATAGTGGTGGGTCCAAGCCCTTAAATAGGAAGGAGTTCTTTATGGACAACCAACAACCAAATCAATCCGTGGGAGGCCTTCAATCGAAATACGGCGAATTATCATCTGCTTTAAAAAGCCAGTTCGCCAATCTGAACCTTTCAGAAGCCCAGATCAAGGATGCCCTAAAAAGTCCTGACGATCTGGTAAATCTGATCTGTGATAAAACCGGCATGTCGAAAGAAGCTGCCCGAGAAAAAGTTCATTCCTTAATGGCTCAATACAATATCTCTGATGACCAGGCAAAAAGCTTTATGGCCCGCATGGGTGATAAAGTAGAACACGGTATTGATGCAATTAAGTCAAAATTCAGCCACTGATCCCCGTAGGTGCTGGATGAGTTTAACTGGAAAGTCTCCCTCTGATTCAGGGAGGCTTTCTTATTGGATTTCCTGAAGCACCTTGGATAACATTGAATCCATGACAACATTGAAACAACGTCTTCTGGATTACTACGAGAAAAATGAAGCCAAAGTAGATATCGCCTTTTTCCTGGGCGGATTTCTTTTTGACGTCCTGACCCTTTCAGATGTGGACGATCCCTTAAGCATCGTTCAGCAAATTGTCTATCTGGGAGTCATCGGCCTGATTCTGTTTTACGACTTCCTTTCCACTCATGGCCTGACACAAATCAACTCGCGCATCAACAAATATTGGGAGTATCGCAATCTGGCGGTGCATTTCCTGTTGGGAAGTCTGCTGAGTGTCTACTCTCTGTTCTTCCTGAAAAGTTCGTCGATTTTTTCTTCGATCGTGTTTGTCGGCCTCATGATGGGTATCATGGTTGCCAACGAATTAAAAAGTGTACAGAAAGCCGCGGTGGATCTGAAAGTCGGCCTCTATGTGATCTGTCTTTTTGCGTTTTTCTCGATGACAATTCCAGTGCTGGTAGGCTTTGTTGGGATCACTACGTTCCTGGCATCCATCGCGCTTACCGGTGCGGTGGTGTACGGAGCATTTAGACTTCTGAACAAAAAAGTCGAAAACAAGAAGATACTTCTTAGAACTCTGGCCATGCCTGGATTCAGTGTTCTGGGACTATTTGTAATTTTATACTTCATCGGCTGGATTCCACCGGTACCCCTGACCGTCCAAAACATGGGCATCTATCACGGCATCGAGAAATCAGAGGGCAAGTATCTGCTGTCTCACGAAAACCCATCCTGGAGATTCTGGAAAACCGGCGATCAGGAATTCCTGGCAGAACCTGGCGATAAAATTTACTTCTTTGCTCAGATTTATTCACCAGCCCGTTTTGATGATTCCGTTATTGTGCATTGGTATTACAAAGACCCGCGCCAGGGCTGGATCAGTACCGACAAAGTGCCCATGAGAATTTCTGGTGGTCGTAAAGAAGGTTTCCGCGGTTTTTCAGTCAAACAGAATTACACATCTGGCGAAGGCCGCATCAGCGTGGAAACCACAGATGGTCGGGAGATCGGTCGCATTTACTTCAATGTCATGAAAACCGATCAAACTTCCCCGACGCGAACTTTCACCACTGACGTAATGTAAAAAAATTCTAAGCAAGCTTTCGAGAGGAGGCTTGCAGGATCTCTCCGATCGCCGCTGTCTCCAATGACGACAGAGCCACTTCCCAGCGTCCTTCATCGCAGAGCCCGCTGATACCGGCAGATTCATAAGATTCATTCAGTGTCGCACGCAACTTCGGAACCAGCGCCTTTAAAAAGCGCTCAGCCAATTCATCACAAACTTTACATTCAAACTCAGTCCCAAGATGACCTTCACGACCTTCAACAGTCGTGACCCACTCACGCTCCATCCACGGCGGATCATGCCGTACGTGTTGCACATGCCCGCACTCCAGTTTTGCAACCCAGTGGTTTTCTGTATCAACGAGGTAGCCGACAATTTGCTGCTTCATGTTTACCTCTATACCAAACTTAGTTGGTCTCCTTGCTGATATACGGAGCCAGTGCACTTTGCAGCTGCTTTACGATAGCCGGATGTCCCGCGATGATGGAGTTCTTGTATGGAGTGTATTTGTCTCCGCGGTAAGTTGTCACACTTCCACCAGCTTCTTCAACCAACAAAATTCCCGCAGCTGAATCCCAGGGCTGAATATTTCTTTCCCAATATCCGTCAAAAACTCCACGAGCCACTTGCGCCAAATCATAAGCTGCAGCACCAGGTCGGCGTACACCACGAACTTTGCGAACAACATCAGTGAAAATTTTCAGTTGTTCAGAAATCACGTGTTCGTGTTCTGCCACAAAACCCGTTGCCAGCAGGGCATCTTCGAGCTTGTCGTTTTTAGTGATGGAAAGTTTGCGACCATTTACGAAAGCGCCCTCACCACGAATCGCAGTGTAAGTTTCGTTAAGCATCGGCACATCAATAACTGCGAGTTGAATCTGTCCGTTAATTTCCAAACCCAAACTGATACAGAAAATCGGAAAGCGATGAATGTAATTCGTTGTTCCATCCAAAGGATCCAGAATCCAACGCCCGCGCGCTCCTGCCGTTTCCCACTGGACTTTCGCCCCAGCAGCAAAGGATTCCTCGCCAAGGAACTCTATGTCAGGAAAATTTTTCTTTAAGTAATCCGAGATGACTCGCTCTGATTCTTTGTCGGCCTCTGACACAAGTCCAGCCTGGAATTTATGTTCGATGTGCTCTAAGTTACCGAAATAATTGAGAAGCACTTCTCGTCCTAAGCTGACTGCTTTGATTGCCGTACCTAAGACCTGCTTCCAATCCCTTGATTTTACGCTGTTTTCCACGCTGAACCCCTAAGTCAGGACCGTCAGATGATTGACCGATTCCAGGACTTAAAGCTACCATGGATGTAAGGCCAAAGGAAGGGCCCGAAACTTAAGCATTTACGCGGGTTTTAACACTATGAGGATTCAAAAAATGGCAGCGAAATCAGATACGGTTGTAAAACTAGTGATAGTTTTGTTCATCTCTCTACTTTCCTTTTCGGTAGGTCTGTTTGCCGGCAAGAACTTTAGTGACAACCAACACACGATTTCACAACTTGAGCCTCAAAAAGCCGGCGCAACTCGCGAAGTGGCTTCTGAGCACGGTGCAACTGCTACAGAAACTAAATCTGGCGCAATGACAGACGAAGAAATTGCTAAACTTGCTGAAGAGTTTGTTGCTGACGAAACTCCTGCTGCAACTACTGCAGCTCACGGTGAAGGTCACGGCGAGGTAGCCGCGCACGCTCCAGCAGCCCATGGCGCAGCAGCTCCGGCGGCAGCGACTGCACACGAGGCAAAAGTGGATGCACACGGTGCTCCAGCTAAAACGGTTACTAAAGAAGAACCTTCATCTGTTGCTAAAGAATTGGCTGCTGGAAAAGCTCCGCAAACTCGCACAGCTCCAGTACCTGCAAAAAAAGAGGAAACACGTATTCCTTCTTCTTTGCCAAAAGATGTTGCGCAATACTCAGTTGGCAAATTCACAGTGCAAGTTGCCGCTTACGCTGATGAAGCTGAAGCTCAAAAATTTGCTTCTGACTTGAAAACCAAGGGCTACAGCGCATTCTATGTGCCTGCAAACATCAAAGGTAAAACTTGGTACCGTGTCAGCGTAGGTCAATTTGCAACTTCCAAAGAAGCTGCTTCCTACAGATCTGAATTGTTGACGAAGGCAAAAGTATCCTCTGCCATCGTTCAAAAAATCACTGAGTAATCTTCCTGACTCAGAACTCGCGAAGAAGCCTGCGCTCATCCCGCAGGCTTTTTTTATTCCCGACTCTTGTCCATTTCATATATTCCAAAGTCCGTTGTGACCAGTGTCGACGATCACAACCTCCAATTCCCACTTGGTATTCCCCGAAAGCAAGCTCATCCTGAATGCAACATCAATGATGGAGGCTTTTCATGAGCAGGAAATCCACTCGCTTGATTTTGACAGGTGCTATCTATGCTGTGCTGGGAGTCGTGGCATTGTTGTTCGCATCAGCAACAACTCTGGCAGCAGTTCTGACATTGTCTGCGGTTCTTGCCATCGGCGGTATCGCACAGATAATTTACGGAATCCAAGGGCGCAAGACTGGTCAGCTATGGCCTCATGTCGGCTTGGGTTGTCTGGCTTTCGTGTGTGCGGTTCTAATTGCCAGAGATCCCTTCGTAAACACGATGATTTTCACACTGATGATTGGTTTCTATTTGCTTGCGAGTGGGCTATCCAAAGTGATCGGGGCCACCATCGAACGATCCACGGGCTGGGGATACTATTTAGCAAATGGACTTGTTTCACTTCTCCTTGCAGCCATCGTCTTATACAACTATCCACTTTCATCCTTCTGGACGATCGGAACTTTCGTGGGAGTAGATTTACTTTTCGGTGGTTTAAGTCTGGTGGGCTTGGGTTATGCCCTTCGTAAAAGCCGCCAGGAAGTGGTACAAAATATGAATTCATTGCTACCTGAGACTTACGATGAAATTGAGTATGAATACTTTCACAAGCAAAGTGCTGAGATGGAAGATTCACATAGTGGCAGTGGCAAACCGGATCGTGATAAAGACAGCGAACCGACTTTACATTAACGAATTACCACGAGTAGTAAAAACCTGCACGTGCAACACCGCCAAAAGTGGGATTCGGATCAAACTCCTGTCCCATCAAACCCCGGCCTTCAACTGCGGCGACTACACCAAAGCTTTTCACAAAGTCATAAGAGACATCGGCGCCAGCGGCAAAACCGCCCATCATTTTGGAACCGGTGCTATCGGTTTGCGTGGTACCAGACAAAGTTGTTGTAACGTTTTCGGTATATGTACCCAAACCACCCGCACCATAAACAGACAAACGCAAAGCTTTACTTTGTTGCTGTCTCCACAAATGCCAGCGCCCCCACAGCAGCAACTCTGAATGTTCACGTTTAATATTCAGAGTGGAATTACCAGAGGACTCATCGAATTTAGAATATTCAAATAAAATGGACCAGGCTGTTGCACGATATGCAAAACTCAAATTCTGCGGTTTTTGCTCGAGCCAATTTCCCGCGGAGTCTTTTTCATAGCGCATCTCCATCGCCAGCGGATACACCTGAAACTGATTTAAATCCGGAACAAGTGCAGGTCTTTTCATGCGCGACTGCTGGGCAAATGCTCCCACAGTCACTAACAATGACAATACCACGACGAGGATTCTCATTTCTTATCCCCGGAGATTTCAAAACGATTGTTTTTATTCACGCAGGATTTTACAGATGCGGTTTCTGCTGAGTTCAGCACTTCAACCAGGAACTGACATTCCTTTTCGTTCATATCCGGAATTTGCGAAGCAAAAACTTCAAGGAATCGTGTTGGCGGATAGTAAATGTTAGCTTCATTATCCACAAAGTCCTGACGAAAAACCGGCAGAGTGGACACGATCCAAGTTGCGACCTTAAGGCGCATTTCCCCAGCATCCACACCACGCGCTTCCGCGGATTTATCTGAAAACAGCTTCAACAAACGCGAATACTTCGTGCCCAGGCTGTAAGCCATGTCGCGCATGTATTCTTCATAGGTTTGACGGGAATTAAAATTAACATAGCTTGCAGAGATGTCGCGCAGACGATCCGCAGATACAAGTCCAACAACTTCATACTCCCCAATATTCAAAGAGCGCTGTAGTTTAAAATCTGGCAAAGAGGACGAGATAAAATCCGGATCACCTGTATAGGCCCAGCCCCAGAAATCAGCAAGCCCCTCATTCAATCCACGGTGCAAGTAACGGTTGTAGTAACGCTTTACCAATTTCTCTGAAACTGTAACTTCACGGCCTTTACCAATCTTCAAGCCACCACCAACACGCACACTGGGCGTTGCATGATCGCTCTCGTCAGTGATACCCGCGGCCTTAAGAAACTGCACACGGTCATGATTGGAACCGGTATTTACACTCTGCTCCCCCGCTGGGTCGCTAAAATCTTTCATCACCAATTTGTAGTAAAGCGAATGGAAATGCTCATGAGCTAAAATTCCACCATTCACCGCGATGGGCAGATTTTGGTGAGTGTAAGGCACGATCAAAATTGAGTCTGTCGATCCGTCGTAAAGTGCATTGTTCACCAAGCCACTGGCCTCGCGAACGGCGACACCGATGTCACGCGGCCAACGATTCACGCCACCGGCTCCCACGGCTTCATCCATCTTTGCCAGGTTCTGCATGTGAGCGTAGATCACCACAAGCTGCTGGCTTTGCTCGTTTGTAGGAACGTATTTATCGTCTGAGTTTTTGATGAAACGCCCTTGTGGAGCAGGACCGTTCAAGCGGTTGTCCAAGATACGCGGACTGATAAAAAAGCGAACAAAACGTCCGGAAACCTCGCGCAGGTTATCCAATCCTGAAAGCTCGATGAACTTCAGGGAGACACCACTCTTGCTATCGTTCATAGGAGCAAGAACCTGAACGGAGCCAGAAACCTGGGACGTATTTTCCTGACCTGAGCATGCCGTGACAGCCAGAGCCAATAAAATTACGGATGTGATTTTAGGAAGAACAAGCTTCACAAAGTCCTCTCCAGGCTCTATAAAAAACGGAGCCACGCCGGGTCTTCGACCGAATGCGTTATAGTTTTAGCGGAAGTTCACAAAAAACTCAATGATAACTTAGGGATAGACAAACTTTGTCAGTCCCACTAAAACTTCGACAGTCGCCTCCGCTAAAGCTTCGGCGCCCCCAGCCCGCTGGGGTATCCGACAGAGGCCCGCCGGGATTAGGAGCAGTACGTGGATGTATTGGAATTTGTTACTAAAAATTTGAATCCTGCGCAGAAGGATGCGGTTGAGACTCTTGAGGGGCCCGTATTGATCTTGGCTGGAGCCGGCTCCGGGAAAACTCGCGTTCTTACCCACCGCATGGCAAACATGATCGGCAACGGTGCTGCGAGCCCCGAAGAAATCCTGATGGTGACCTTTACGAATAAGGCTGCCAAGGAGATGGAACATCGTATTTACAAGCTTTTGACCGAGCTTCAAGTCCCCGTTCACAGTCAACTTTGGATTTCCACGTTCCATAGTTTCTGTGTGCGTGTTCTTCGTCAGCACATCACTCTTTTGGACTACAAACCCTTCTTTGGAATCTATGATTCGTCAGACACGCTTTCACAAATCAAGAAGGTGATGACGGCGCTAAACATCAACGACAAAATCTATCCCGCAAAAAACTTCCAGGGTCGCATCAGCAGTGCGAAAATGATGGGTTTGAATCCCGAGCAATTCGAAAAAGGCAATAAGCGCCTGATGGATCAAAAAACTGTCGAGGTTTACAAGGCCTACGAAGCTGAAATGAAGAAGGCAAACAGTCTGGATTTCGATGATCTTCTGATGAAGACCTACGAACTTTTCCGCATGTATCCGGATATTCTGGCTCAGTACCAGCAAAAATTCCGCTTTATCATGGTGGACGAGTATCAGGATACCAATCACATCCAATATCTTCTGGTACAGATGCTGGCCAAAGCCCATCGCAATCTGTGCGTGGTCGGTGACGAGGATCAATCGATCTACTCATGGCGTGGTGCGGATATTAAAAACATTCTGGATTTTGAAAAAGACTTCCCTGAAGCGAAAGTCGTAAAGCTAGAGGAAAACTACCGATCATCAGCGAACATTGTGAATGCGGCAACCGCCGTGATCAAAAACAATTCGCAACGAAAAGACAAAACTCTTTTCACCTCCAATCAAGAGGGTGATTTGATCAATGTGCGCGAAGAGCGCAATGAATACGACGAAGCCAAGTTCGCTGCCAAAACCATTCAGACCATGATCAACGATGGTGAAGGCTCTTACAACGACTATGCGATTTTCTATCGCACGAATGCTCAGTCCCGCGTCCTTGAGGAACAACTGCGCACGACGGGAATTCCTTACCGCCTGGTCGGTGGTGTGCGCTTCTATGAGCGCATGGAGATCAAGGACATCCTTTGCTACCTGAAACTTTCAATCAATCCGGCAGATGACATCGCTTTTAAGCGCGTGATCAATGTGCCGGCTCGCGGGATCGGTAAAACCACTGTCGAAAAATTGGAAGAACTGGCTCATCAAAAGAATATGACTTTGATGGAAGCCGCAGAAAAAGCCGTGAATGAGCGTCTGCTGCCTGCGGGCACCACAGGAAAGATTCGCAGATTCCTGGACATCATGGGCGAGCTGCAAGTGAACGCAACTTCATTCAAGCTGACTGATTTTTATCATATCGTTTTGGATCGTACTGAATACCTAGCGGCTTTGAAGAAAGATGAATCTCCAGAAGCCCAGGCTCGTATTGAAAACTTAGAGGAACTTGATAACGCCATCGCGCAGTTCGCAAAAGAGCGCGGTGAAGAGTCCACTTTGACCAGCTTCCTTGAGGAAATGGCCTTGGTGAATGATGTGGATTCCCTGGATCAAGAGCAAAACTCTGTGACCATGATGACCCTGCATATCTCCAAAGGTTTGGAGTTTCCATACGTCTTTGTGGTGGGTCTTGAGGAAAATCTGTTCCCAAGCTCCCGCAGTGCTGAATCAGAGGACAAGGATGACGTGGAAGAAGAGCGTCGCCTAGCTTATGTAGGAATGACCCGCGCCCGCCAAAAACTGTGGCTGACCTATGCAAAAATGCGCCGCGTTTGGGGGCAGGAACAATTCAATCCCCCTTCCCGCTTCCTTAAGGAAATTCCGACTCAGTTCGTGAACTTTAAATCGGCGGCGGCAGAGGCACCTCGCTTTGTTTCACGCTATGGCACTAGTGGCAGCAATTCGGATGAATACTTCCCAAGCGCCTGGTCTTCGTCTGGTTCTGGTGATCGCAATAAACCGCGCACTGGGGGCGATGACTTCGATACCCAGGACTTTCCGGATTACGATGATATGGATTCCTCCAGCAAGAGTTCTTACTCTAAGGGCATGCGCGTCCGCCACCCTACTTTTGGAGTCGGTACCGTTTATGCGACCGAGGGAGCCGGAGATAACCTTAAAGTCAGCGTTATGTTCACCGACAATACAGTTAAAAAGTTTGTCGCGAAGTACGCGCGTCTTGAAAGAGTTTAATAGAATAGGGGTTGACTCCTTTTTGATAAACAACAATCATTTTTGTTGAATTGACAAAGGAGTCTCTATGAAAAAACTTTTAGTATCAGCAGCCGTGATCGTTTCTGCAGTTTGCTCCGTAGCTTCTGCAAAAGATTACACTTCTTCTTTCACTTCTTACAGCTCTGCACCGCTGAACGAAGTTACAACGAACCTTACACAAGGTAGATTCTTTTCCGGCAATCAGTGTAAAGATTGCGACAGCGGAACTGAAATTTCTGCAAGCGCATCTTACCTGCGTTACTTGCAAGACGGCTGGCAAGTGGGCGGCGAAGGCGGCATCGCAATCCTTTCCGAAGAATTCTCTGGAACTGGCAACAGCGAAACTTTGATCGATATCGCAGCTATCGGTGCCTACAACTTCCAAAGCGATTTGAAATCTTCCTTCTTCGCAAAAGCGGGCGTGGGTTTATACTCTGTTCGTGATGGCGCTGACTACGAAAACCAATTCGGTTTCTTCATCGGTGGCGGTAAACGTTTCCAAATCCTGGATGGTATCACTTACACTCCAGAACTGCGTCTTGAGAAAAAAGGCGAATTGGATATGGGTTTCAACATCGCTTTCCTAAACTTCTCTCTTTTCTGGAACTAAACGTTTCTTAAAAGCTGAAAAGCTGAAAAGCAAAAAGGCTTCGGGCAACCGAAGCCTTTTTTCGTTTTCAACCAGCGGATTACTTTGATTTTATCCTTCAAGTTGTTACCCTTGAGGTATGACAACACTTAAGATTTTCATCGCAGCTCTTGGACTCCTGGTATCTTCAATCAGCTTCGCAGCTCCCCGCCCCGGTTTTACACTGGTGGGACCGAAAGCCATCACTGAAGACAATGTCAAATTCCGCTGGATGAGCAACGATGGCGAGATCATTCTAAAATGCGCCCATGTCTATGACCGTCCCGATGCCTGGGACTGGGATGTTTGGTGTGGCAAAGGCACAAAAATGCTGCGCGAGTTCCGCGTGCACTTCCTGGTTCAGGAATACAACAACCCAAGCAAAGAGAAAAAAGCCTATCATGTTTTGTACTGGGTCACAGATCGCAACTCCGAACCACGCAAATTCGATTCGATGTCACAGTGGCTGCAATTCAACGGCAAACCCGAAGTTGAGTTCTTTGATTTTTCAGTGGGTGTAGAAAACGACTACGGCATCCTGGAACTTGAATACCGTCCTTAAAGCAAACTGCGACTTTCACGCAGCTATTTTCGGGTGTAAAACCCAAGTAGCTGCCCCACGTCTGCAAATGTCCCGTCTTTAAAAACACAGCGATCTAAGGCATACCATTCTTTGCCAACCCTAAATTCGACGATCTCGGGACGGCCCTCTAACTTTCTGCAAAGATTAAATCCCGGATTGCTGTGTTGGTCGTATATCTCCGAGAAATCGACGATTTTAAATCTATCAAATGCCAGACAATCTCTATTTTTGCAGTTTTTCGAAATTAGACGATTTTTTTCTTCGTTAAAACAATAGTCTGCAGCCTCGGCGATAACTGCTCCACCCGTTGTCTGTCGAATTACGCCTCGAGTGCAGGTCAAAGAATCTGCGTGGGATACAATTATAAGCGAAAAAAATAAACTATTTAACATATGTTGCTAATACCGTTCTTTTAATTAGATCAGTTTTTGGAACCCAGACATTTCCTTCTTTGCAAGAATAATGGAAATCATATTGATCACAGCTACGTCCCCAAGAGTTTCTTAAAAGATACTCACACTGGCCGGTCTTTTCGTTAAAACGACGTCCCACAAGATTGCTCGCATGACTTTTGTACTCTTCAAAATCCCGCCGATTAATAAGACCACTCGCATCGTAAGTGATGGCCACTGGGTTTTTATTGGAAAGTTGTTGATCGATGCTATCCATAAGTTCCATGGGGTTATCTGCATCTTTTTGAGCGATCCAAGTTTCATACTTTATATGAAATCTCTTCTTACAAGATGCATTAGCAAGATTTTTGATGAGGTTCGTAGATTTGGATTTTTGAACAACAGCGGCCATTTCATTTGGAGAAAGATTTGGAAACAGTGTTTTTACTGATAATAAAGTTGAGGAACAATCAAGGGCCTCTGGAGTGGCTATTCCGATCGACCCCATTTTTTGGAGTTTTGTTAGAAGTTCTATATACTCCGAGTTGACGTTGTCTTCACTAGGAATACTGCTTTCAGGGCATAAGCCACTCTTTGCCATTGCATTCAATGCATTATGAACGTGTGTTCCTTTACCTACTAAATCCGAAACGTCTTTCCCAATTTTTTCGTGATCATATTTGACGGTGTAAGCAATATCAGCAGCTGATATTCTTTGTTTGGTTTTGTATGACAGCAAGTCTGCCGATGTAAAGGCCCAGCACCACCCTACAGAGTCCTGATTCCGAATTGGCCCCATCTCTTTCGAGAAGTCCACATTGGTGCAGGTTTTCTTTTCACGTAAATATGCGGGCTCAGATTTTTTAACTTGCTCATCCCAATATTTGCCGGCATTTACCGTTTTAAGATTCTTTGTGTAAAAGTCATATTCATCTTTAAACAAGTCTGGCTTGCCAGTTTTTGTGAATTCCTCGATGGATTTCTTTGTTTCCTTAAGCATATACTTTTGATTTTCAGATTTCAGATTCTGAAAAAAATCGTCAGGAACTCCCAGGGAGCGTTTGGAAATTTTGCAGTCTTTTAGATAACTTTCCAGTTCGTCTATGTGACCAGAAATACCATTTCTTTCAGAATACTTCTGAATCTGCCCAATATAGGTTGCAATCTGGGATCGATCGCATTCGGCAAATGCCAGCGAATGAATTATCATCTGTAAAAGAAGAAAAACCAAAAATGAACGCATTTAAAAATGTTATCAGATACTTGGTTCAAAATATCTTGTAACACAAAGTTAATGCGACGACTGGACTATGATCTAACCTGTTACCTAATAAGCGATGCTTTGGCCGCTTTAAGCTGATTCCATTCTTCCAGGTAGTGATGCAGCTCGGGCTTTTTGATTTTCTCTGGTGCCGGGCTGACATACTTCGCTTCGACTCCGTCCCAGCCTTTATAGAAACGCGTATTTCCATCGCGCGCGGTTTCGTAGTTCGGGACAAGATAAGTTTTCCCACCACCATCAGGAATATCGACAGACAGATTCGGCATTGCGAGCCCCGACAGGTGCCCCCATAACTCTTTTTGAATCTCCAAAGAATCTTCAATTGATGTGCGCAAGTGATCGGTTCCTTGTGAAGGATCACATTGGAACATGTAGTAGGGCTTTACTCTTAAGAAAAGCAAACGACGATTCAAAGCCTGCACTAGTGCTGGATGATTGTTGATTCCATTTAACAGAACCATTTGATTCATCACGGGCACACCATTATCCACAAGCTTTTCAAGACCTGCAGCGGCCTCGGCAGTCAGTTCGTTCGGGTGATTGAAATGCGACATCAAGAACACGGGCTTGTATTTTTTCAGAATCTTCACAAGATCATCCGTTATACGCATCGGGCATACCACTGGCATGCGCGATCCAATGCGGATGATTTCCACGTGCTCAATGGCGCGCAAGTCACCCAGCACGCGATCCAGTTGACCGTCACTGACCGTCAGCGGATCACCACCTGACAAAATCACTTCGCGGATTCCTGGGTGAGATTTGATGTACTGAATGGCTTTTTCGTATTCTTCGTTGCGGATGAAGGCCTGCTCCTGCCCCGTGAAATGTTTGCGGGTGCAGAAACGGCAATAAACACTGCAGATATCCGTGATCAAAAACAACACGCGATCTGAATAGCGATGAATCACCCGTGGAGCTGGATTGTTTTTAAGCTCGCCCAAAGGATCCAGCATCTGCTGCAAGCCATCTTCAAGTTCGATTTTTTGTGGCATCAAGATCTGGCGGATGGATTCACCCGCTTCACCAGCCAGGCTTGCGTAATACGGAGTTGTGCGAATATTGAAAAGTTCAGAACCTTCACTGAAGGCTTCTTGTTCCGACGGGGATAGCGCAAACGCCTTCTCGAAATCAGCCTTGCTCTTCAACGAATGACGAAGCTGCCAAGTCCAATTGGTCCAATCGGATTCAGCGATATGTTCAGGCTTGGGGGCAGAGGGAAAATGCAGCTTCATTGAGCGGTTGTTATCAATGAAAAACCCCGTTTTCGCAAGGGGAAGAGCCACAAAGTGGCATTTTCTACCCCTTTAGCAACATCAGCCAGTTCAACACCTAACTATTTGAAACTATGGTGATATTTAAAAATCTCAGGATGACACTCCAGAAGTTTTACATGTGAGTTTTTCTAGGACACCCCTCTCAGAATGAGAATAGGCAAGTATTCCGTGCAGTTACCGGTGCCAACCAAACACCCCTTGGTTGGCGCGCACTTCGCTTTAACTCTAAGTAGGAAAAAGGGTCTGGAAGACCTATTAACTAGGAGGACTTTATGAAATTTAACGATAATCAGAAAAAATGGGCCATGACAGGTGTTCTACTTGCCGCGCTTGGCTTCAATATCTCTGCACCAAAATCTTTGGTGACCTATAATTCTACTGACATGGCACAAAAGAGCGCCGATTTCAAAAGCAGTACTTTTGAATATGATGGCGATGAGTGGATTGCTAGATACAGCAAAAAAGGTGAGAGAACTGACGTTATTCTTGATAAAGTCGAATACAAAACTGAAAGCGGCACCAAAGTACTTTGTGGCGGCTGCTCTACTACATATACTTTTGATACAAACTTCCAAACGAACACTTCTGAACTAAACGATATCGCCAAAGAACTATTGTCTGCACGCGTATCTAAAACAGAAGAAGAGCCAAAGCGCGGCGAAAAACGCGTGAAATCAGCAAAAGTTGAAAAAGAAGAAAAAGCTAAAGCAAAGAAAACTGCAAAAGCTAAAAAATCCGACGCGAAAGATAAATACGCGAAACTGAATCAGGCTTTAGCTGAACTTTCAGAGAACTGCAGCGATATGGAGTCTGATGAAGATTTGGACCTAACCGCAAAGGGAGCAACTATGGCTTGCTACTCTGAAGGTCTAAAATCACTTTTCTCCGACCTGGATAGCGATGAAATCAATGACAGCACTGTGCTTTCATTTATCAGCAGAAGAGTTATGCCTGTACAAGCAGAAGTTATTCTGGAAAACAGACAAGCTCACTATGACTATCTGACAGGAAAATCTTCAACAAAACCAAAGGAAATTAAAGAGCTGTTGTACTCTCTTGAGAATTTCATCGCAGTAATTCCTGAAGGCCACTCTAAACTTCAGCAATCACTAATCAACTCTTCTGCATCAATTAAAACTGCAGATCTTAAGTTCATCCAGGCACTAAAACAAAAGGCAGCAAATACAACAGTAAGTGCTGAAAAATCCGCATATCTTGATGAAGTACTTTGGAGAACTCAAACGAATCCGTCTCTAGACACCGAGTTGAACTCTATGTCTCAACGTATCTCAATCGTAACGGACGGCATGCAAAAAGCTAATCAGTTCTCAGCGGGACTACAACAATCTCTAGCTGAAGCATTTGCTGCTGCAGGAACTACAGCTCAAGGTCAAACAGGTGCTGATACGGTAGTTATCAACGGTCAAGTTTACAGACGTACAGATGGCATGGGTCGCGGTGGAGCAACAGGACAAGGTATCGCAACTATTCCAAATGCGGTTCCAAACAACGTAATCCAGGGCAATTTCCAATCCAGCGGCATGCCTACACAGTTTGTTCCGGCACAACCAGGTGGCTCAACAATGACTCAAGTTCCAGGTCAGCAACCACCGATGTACTCTCAACCGCAAGATCAGTATCAACAATGGCAACAACAACAACAAATGCCGTACCAACCACAAGGTGCTGCACCGGTTAGCACAGGCAGAACTTCTGGAATGCTACGCCAATAAAAAACAGAATTCCTAAATAAGAAATTCCTCCAACGGGTCCATGACGGGCCCGTTTCCATTTTTGTCTATCAAAGAAAACTAACGAATATAGATTTGAATGTTCGCAGGGATGTTGCGATCCAGGTTTTGAAGGTTCATGCGCAGGTCGATGATTTGATCTTCAAAAAAGCGAGCGCCGGCATCGCGAGGTCCGCGGTAATCACCTTGCACAGTCCAAACAGGTTGTTGTCCCTTATTTTTAAGCCAGATCATGGGATTCGTGATGCGAACAGTTCCGCGAGTCACGCGCACAAGAATTTCAGAATAAACTTCTTTGGAATTGATCGGATAGATCTTCATCATCGGGGCATTTTGAAAAACAGTGTCGTTCGCAACCATCTTCCACGAACCGGCAAAAGCAGATACAGAAATAAAAAACGTCGCGAACAAAGACAAGAATTTCATCACACGATCCTTCTACAAAATTTGATACGCAAAAGAGTGCAGCTGAACCACAGCATCTTCCGCATAAAGCCCCAACGCCCCCGCCTGGTCATACAAAGACTCCGGCATTTCCTTACCTTGGTAGTCCATAACCAGCTCTCCGTCACGGAAAACCCGATAGCGCTTTCCCTGTTTTGCAAAATAGAAAGTCGACCGCGTGCCGATTTCAAGCGTCGAGTCCGTCGAGGTCATCAAAAACTTCTGCCCATTTTCAGCAAAGAAACGCCCCAACTCCGCCCCAGAATTAGGTTTCTGAATAAAGTAATTAGCCGTCTTGACCAACTTCGGATCCTTACGGAAGTTGCTGACAAACCAAAACACCTCCCAATCATTAGGAGTCGAAGACCGCAACTGCCGAACCGTAGTCACTTCCAAACGAACCACAAAATCATTCGCCGGCTTCACCACCGAATTCTTCAACAACAAAAGACTGGAAAAAGTCTGCCCCGAAGTCCGAGCCACCCGAGGATAAAAAACCATCTCCCCAGTCCCATCCACATCAAACTGAACAACCCCTCCCCCATCATAAACCACCTCCCAATTGGCCGCCGTCAAAGGCACATCCAACAACCCATCAACCCGAGGCAAATCCGAAGGCGAAGGCCGATGCACACAAGCCCCCAAACAATAAAGCATAAAAAGTAAAAATAAAGATCTCATAAGAAAAAGCTAGCCCACGCATACCCCCTTCTCAAGAAACCAACCGGAGAGATTTCAAAACACAAAAATCTTCTTCTGGCTTGGGTTTGCGTTTCTGGGGATGGATGTGCAACGACCTCCGTGGGCGCCACGATGGCGCGCACCCGCCGAAGGCGGGCCACGGTTGAGCCTGGAGGGCGTGTCGTGAAACAACCATCCCCAGAAACGCAAAGCCAAGACAGCACGAAGAAAAAAGGCAAAAAAAATCCCCCCGGAAGTTTCCTCCCGGGGGGCCCTGCTCACCACCAAACAAGTAGTATCATGTAGTCATCAAGCTGTCGTACAAGTTGCAATCAAGTTGTGATCAAAAGCTGATGGCGGCTTTAGATGCAAATCCAAACGTAAAATCGTTTGCCTTATTCCCTTCTGTGCCTGTTCCGTTTTTCCAAGCTTCACCGGGGAACAACAAACCAAGTTGATTCACCCATTGAACACGTTCAAGAGGTTTGAAAACAACTTCGATATCCCATTCTAGGCCCAAATCTTTTTTAGCATCAACAGAATTCGGAAGAACGTTCATCAATTGAGCATAAACCACTGTGTTTCGAACGCTCAAGCGCTCGCTGATCGTGTAATTCACTGATGGAGCCAGGTAATATGCATTCCCGACACTTTCATCATCCGCCGAATTTCCCACACCCAATGTCGTGCCATTCGCAGCGGTCGGCTTAACAGCGTCCGTATTGAACAGATCCGGCCCACCCAAACGATGATTGAACATCAACATCGCAACGTCATAGTTTTTGTTGTAAGCAAAACCGCTGAAGTTAACGGAATCAGTGTCACCCGTAGCCATACCCAATTTGAAAGAGTAATCCCATTTGGATTCTTTTGCCGGGAAGTAAAGCTCTGCTGCCAAACCGAAACCATCCACTTTCACGTCTTCAGGTCCACGTTTGATACCTGTTTCCCCAGACTGAAATGCGCCTTCGAATTTATAACCAAAGGAATCCCAGCCACGACCCAATACAAAGCTAGTTGTATTGATGCTCATGTCACCACCAACAACACCCTGACCTGCGCCACCGCCATAGGTATCAAGCTGCTCCTGAGTGTAATTCAGAGTGGTTTGCGCACCTTTTTTCTGCTCAACATAAATACCCATCAAAGATTTCGCTTCGACGTTTTCATATTGAAGTTGTGCCGCCCAGAAAGTTTGGTTGTTACCCTGACCGAAATCGTTCGCTACCATACGCCCGATCATTGGCATCAAGAACCAGTCACCCACGATAACTTTGTATGCTGCCATGTCACGAGTGTTATACCAGTGATCAAATGCTCCTTTACCGCTGGAATAAAGCATGCCAGTACCGAATTCAAACGGCACGCGCCCCACCAACAAAGAACCGAACTCTTGGTTCACGTTCAAATAAAGCTGGCTTGCTGAAACAGTCGCCGGGCCTTGATTACCTGAAGACATCTGATTTCCGCTGGAAGTCGCCGAATCAGAAGTGTTCATCCCCCAGATAGTACCCAATTGAGAACCTGGATAGATATCGCTGTTAAAAATATCAAAGCGCGAAACGATGTTGATACCGTCAGCTGCGATGATTTTCGGAGTCAGGTACAAGTAGTTCAAGCCGTAGGCTTTTCTTGCTGTTCCGATTGGAGCTGGAGCACCCAAAGAAGGTTTATCCACTTCAACCCATTCCGCGCGGTATCCACCTGACCAATCCAAAGACATCGCTTGCGCCACAGGGGACGTCAGCGCAATGGAAAGACCCAATACTTTTAGAAAATGTGCTTTCAACATTCGCATTCCTTTACTTTTCTACCACGCCCATCACTTCGGTTTCACGAAGGATGACGAGGTCTTCATTTTGAATTTTAATTTTTGATCCGGAATATTGTGAAAAAACAACCTTGTCTCCCACTTTCAATTCCATCGGGTGAAGGTGTCCCTTCTTGTTCACATGTCCACGTCCAACCGCTACAACTGTGCCGTGCAGATTTCCGGAAACATCAGCTACAGTGTCAGGGATATAAAGCAATCCGCTTGCTGTTGTACGATCCGTGCCTGATGTTTGTACGATCAAGCGATCATCCAATGGCGTCACCATATCCGTCAAATCCATTGCTTTTTTTGCAACAGGCTTGCTGAACACTTGTTTATTGGCAGGAGCCATCGCGGATTTCTTCGGAGCTGCTTTGGAACCAGCCTTCTTGGGAGCCGGTTTTGCAGCTATTTTCTTCGCTGTCTTCTTCGCTGCTTTCACCACCGCTTTTTTCGCTGGTGATTTCTTTACAACTGACTTCTTTGCAGAGGCTTTCTTTGCCGGAGACTTTTTGGAAGCTTTTTTTACGACTTTGCTTGCAGTTTTTTTTACGACCTTTTTAGCGGTCTTTTTGACGGCTTTCTTCACAGAAGATTTCTTCTTAGCCACAACTTTTCCCTTTCACGAAAAAACTACTTCAACAGTGTCTGTTTTTCGTACTACTCTATGTGCATGTTGCGACCACGATTAAAGACCATTTTATTTTGTTTTACAATCCTTGTGACGCTTGCAATCATCGCGGGACTTGGGTTTGCCACTTATTCCTATTTTTCACTCGAAAAAGAGATGACTCAAAAGCTGGAATCCAAGCGCTTCATTGTACCCACTGAGTACTACGCGGGGCCGCGCGTATTCAGCGCCAGGAACTCAGGAACGCCCGAGACGATCGAAGGCTTATTTATCAAGCAAAACTTCCGTCGCCGGGAGTACGATCAACGATTATTACAAGGAGATTACTTCCTCACCGACAGAGAGCAGTGCAGCGCTCGCCTGCAACTCCCGTTGGACGAAAATCAAATCGGTTGCTTGGCTTGGGTGAACAAGGATATTCCGACTGAAAAAGTGGATATCTCCTTGCAAGTTCTGGTTTTCCAAAATGACAGCACAATCTCAAAAATCTTTATCGGAGCACCTTTCCAAGAAGTGACTTCCGCTTTTGGCGAAGCTCCCCTTTTGGCACAGTACATTGGTAACGAACCTTTAATGCAAAAAACCGTGACTTTGGGTGAAGTTCCTCCGACGTGCTCGAATGCCATCATGGCCATCGAAGATGCGCAATTCCTGGAGCACGGGGGCGTCAGCTTTAAGGGTATTCTTCGCGCCCTGGTCAAAAACATCACTACAGGCCGCAAAGAAGGTGGCAGTACCATCACACAACAGCTGGTAAAAAACTATTTCCTGACCAGCGAAAGAACCATCAAAAGAAAGTATCAAGAATTCATCATGTCGATTCTTCTGGAATCGCGCTTCAACAAGGATGAAATCCTGGAAACTTATTTGAATGTCATCTACATGGGACAAAATGGTTCGTTCCAAGTGCGTGGTTACGGAGCTGCCGCGAGATATTACTTCAATAAAGAAGTCAGCGATCTGGATTTGTCGGAGTGTTCTTTACTGGCAGCCATAGTGAACAGTCCCGGGCTGTACAATCCGTTTAAAAAACCGGCGAACGCTGAACGCCGCCGCCATTTGGTTCTGGATAAAATGAAAGGTTTGAATTTTGTCACGGAATCGCAAATGACTACCGCCGACAACACACCATTACCACGGGCCCCGGTCACTTTGGCGACAGAAACTGCACCTTATTACCTGGATGCCGTTCGCAAACAACTGGATGCTTTGAAAGTTCCGGTCGAAGGTTTGCGTATTTACACAGCTCTGGATCTGGAATCGCAACAGGCCGCACAGGAATCTTTAAGCAGCCATCTGGATAACCTTGAAAAGTCCAACAAGCACATCAAAGCCCTTAAAGAGAAAGGCAACAGCCTTGAAGGCATCGTTTTGGTCGGCGACAATCGCAGTGGATTAGTCACTGTTGTCGTAGGCGGTCGCAATTACCGAATGACTCAATTCAATCGCGCCATCGACGGTCACCGACAAGTCGGCTCTACCATGAAGCCGTTCGTTTACCTGACAGCATTGATGAATGAAACTCCCGAGGGAAAACCCTTCACTCCGATCACTTTGTTGAATGATGAAAAACAACAAATCAAATACGAAGGACAAACCTGGGCGCCTGAAAACTACGGTAAGAAATACTATGGCACAGTGCCGATGTTCTATGCTTTGAAAAACTCTATGAACGCCGCAACGGCGAACTTAGGAATGAGCGTCGGTATCGGCAACATCGTCGATGTCGCTCATAAATTCGGTGTTGATTCTGAATTAAAGTCATTCCCTTCGCTGACGTTGGGAGCATTTGAAATGTATCCCCGCGAAGTTTTGCAAAGCTACATGACCATTGCAAATCTGGGAATGCGCAAAGATATTTCATTCGTGCGCAAAGCCATCAATGCTGACGGCGCAGAGGTTTACACCTTTAATCCCAACGAACGCCAGGTTGAGGACCCTGCGATCGTGGCAAGTCTGATCAGCATGATGAAACAAGTGGTGATCTCGGGCTCGGCCCGTGCGATTCCTCTAAATGGTTTCACCAATCCTGCTGCAGGAAAAACCGGCACCACCAACGACAACAAGGACGCTTGGTTCAGTGGCTTCACTCCTTATCTGACCACGATCGTGTGGGTGGGTTATGACAACAACCTTCAGCACAAACTGACTGGCTCCAGTGGTGGCGTTCCGGTATGGACTGATTTCATGAAAAAAATTGGCAGCCGTTATCCCGCTGATGATTTCACTCTGCCAGAAGATGCTGTGAAAGTGACCTTGGATGAAGAAACGTTAAAGGCCCTGAACGCACTTCAAGCCCCTTTTGATCCGACAAATGTTGAATTGGTATTTAAAAAAGGCACTGAACCTTAAGAGGTGCCTTTTAGAGAATGACTTCCAGTCCTTCATGGGCGAAATCCCAAATAACCGGTGGAGCTTCTTCGTTATTTTCAGACGTGGCCGTCGCCACTGAGTTGTAATATTCCAAAGTCTGACGACGCAATTCCAAAACATGATCCGTGCGCGCGCCTGGATCATGATGCGCAAACAACACACGCTTGATGCTTTCACGGAAAGCAATTTCCAAACCCACTTGCGCAGCACTATGACCCCAGTTCGCTTTTTCAGCCAACTCCGGCAATGTGTATTGAGCATCGAAGTACATCAAATCAATATCCTGATACAATGGAAGATCCTCACCCAATTCGTCCTGAGTGACCCGTGTGCCTTCCGTGTCCACGCAATGCGCGTAGGCCTTTCCTTCGGCTTCCACTTTGAAGCCCCAGCAAGGATCTGGATGATCCAATTGGTAAGGAGTCACTTTGAA
Source organism: Bdellovibrio sp. HCB290 (assembly GCF_047305925.1). Lineage (GTDB taxonomy): Bacteria > Bdellovibrionota > Bdellovibrionia > Bdellovibrionales > Bdellovibrionaceae > Bdellovibrio. Next base: position 3,328,287 of record NZ_CP178620.1, read on the forward strand.
CTCACCTACTTGGATCGATTTGCGTGGTTCCAAAACATGAAAATGAATGCGTGCCTGCAAAGCTTCGAACGGAACCGGGAAGTACGGCTTTTTGAAAAGACCGCGAATAAGTCCTTCCAGTTCCGACTGAACTGCATAGTAATGAATTTCTTCACCCGGAATAAAATGCGGCACAAAGAATGGCAAACCAATCACATGATCCCAGTGAAAGTGAGTCATGAAAATATGGTAAGGACCCTTTTTACGATTGGCGGTGCCATTTAAAATTTTCTCGCTGATCGAACGAATGCCACTGCCGCCGTCGATTATAATCTGACTATTACCACAGTTTAGCTCAACACAAGTTGTTGCAGATCCATAACCACCCACCGCCGGTTCTTGCAAACCGCGTATATACTCGGGCACTTGATGCGCACTGTGATGACCAGAATTAAAAAAGTTCTGAAGAACTCCCTCGATGTGGTTCACCCATGCTGATGGTGGTGGGGACGATGGCAAAGAGCCACGGACTCCCCAGAATTTTATGGAGAATGACATACCTTCTAAGGATGCCTCAGAATAAACACGAAACAAATTAATATTTTCTCCCACTGGTCCCGACTTAAGTTCAGCTTTTTAGAGCCTCCACGTAAGGATTACTCGAATGGTGGTTCCTTTTGCACCTCCCAGTCACACACCGCGCCCAAAACACCCTGCTTAAGTAATTGATATTACTGATTAATTTTTTACCTGTTAATACCAAAATCTGGTACGCCTATTGCTTATCAGGGCCATATGGAAATTCGGAGACAAAATGACATCATTGCCTTTCGTGCGCCTGGGGAACTCCCAGTGGCTTTTCATGCGCGAAATCTTGAGGTTGCAGACATCTCCGAAGACCTGTGGAATGCAATTTCAAACCCAGAAGATTCAGAACTTCAGTCCATACTGAACGACTGGAATTCCGAAACCAACCCGGCTGTCACCACCCACAAATTGGCGCAGGAGATTCGCTCCCTGACCATCAACGTGACTCAGATCTGCAATTTGAAATGCACTTACTGCGCAGCTGGCGGCGACGGCACTTATGGAGCTGCGCAAACCAAAATCTCGGTTGAAAAAACCTTGCCGCAGTTGAAGTACTTTTTGGATAAGCTTCCTGACACAGGAACATTCCGCATTGGATTTATCGGCGGTGAACCGCTGTTGTATCCTGAAGGCATTCGCGCAATTTCAAATTATGTAAAACTGATGACTGCCGGTCGCAACCTGCGTGCACAGTTTGCCATCGTCACAAATGGCACTTTGCTTTCGGATGCCAATATTGAACTTTTAAAAGACATCAACTCCAATGTTTCCGTCAGCATCGACGGAGCTGCTGAGATTAACGATATCTCCCGCCCGATGAAAAACGGTCAGGGCAGTACAGCGCTGGTCATCGAAGGCCTTAAAAAACTTTTTGCCGTAAAATCAGAACTGGGTTCGATCACTCTGCACGGTGTATTCACCGCAGATAATATGAACCTGGTTAAAGCCTATGAGTTTTACCGTCAGTTCCCGGCCGACACCTACGAATTCACTTACAGCGTTTCTGATTTGAATCAGAAAGCGAGTGACGATTTCACTCGCGCCATGCGTGAAGTAGCGGCGATCGCTTATGCTGAAGGTGGCGAGTCTGCGCTTAGAAAAATCAACTTCTTCAACCGCGTCTTTTCCGCACTGGACAGCCAGCGCAGAACTGAAAACTTCTGCGGAGCCGGCAAATCCCTGCTGGTGGTGGACGCCAGAAATAACTTGTTCTCCTGCCCTTGGGATGTGGGTAATGCCGCTGAAAAAGTCGGCCACGGCTCTGAGGTTTCAGAGGCTGCTCTTGAAAAGTACGCACAACCCCTGATTGAGCAGAACAACTGCCAGTCCTGCTGGGCACGCTTTCTTTGTGGCGGTGGCTGCATGTTCGTCCACAAGGAAGCAACGGGTTCTAAGAACCAAAAGAACGGCCAATTCTGCGAGCGCCAAAGAACTTTAATGGAAACCGCAATTTTATACTTTAAAAAATGTCGTCAGACTGATATTCAAAAGGACAGTGACTATGGAAAACACTAAGAAAACATCAAACAACCACATCAAAAAAGTAAAGCCTCGCGGCCCAGTACTTTCTGCGACTCAAATCGAAGACAACTGTATTCCAGTTAAATAAATATAAATAGCAGCAAGGGTCCCCATGAAACTGCCAAGTCCGTTCGAGGAGACTTCAAACTCCTCGAAACCAGTGCAATACCGCGTTTATGCGATCAGAGCCATTTTGGCTGTGATCATGGCGTCGCTTATTGCCCAAATCAATTTGGACTATCTGGAATCTTGGCTTTATGACTTCCGCATTCGCTCGGAAATCTTTCAAAGAACTTCGAATAAAATCGAACTTGTCTATATCAAGCCTTCGACCATTCAGCTTTTTAAAGGACAACCGAACGCCAAAGATCAGTCCGCAATCCTCTATAACCTTCTGGCGGCTGAACCTCGGGCCATAGTTTATGACTTCCCGATCGATCAAGCCCAAGGCAGTGAAGAGGACAAAGCTGAATGGGCGAACCTGATTACCACTCATACAAATGTCTTTGTGGCGACGCCGGATACTCCCCTCAAAGGTGAAGAGCGAAGTCTTTATTTGCCTATTCCTTATGACGGTATTCGCATGGTTTCCGCACCAAAGACTTCTGACACCATTAATTTCGCCAAGGACCGCGTGACTCGCAGGATGCTTTTGTCTTACCAAGGTGCCACGATGCTGCCGGTAACTTTGGCATCTCTGTATAATCCAGAGATCAAAGACCTTGAAAATATCCGCGGTCATTTTAATTTTTATGACACTCGCCAATCCTTTATTGATTTCAAAAAGTCAGGATCATTTCCGTCGGTCGTGTTTGATGACCTGGCAAATGGCTCTGTTGACTGGAATCGATACAAAGACAAGATCGTGATCATCGGTACAGATCTGAATACCAGCGAAGCTGACTATATTCTGACTCCGTACAGCCGCATTCCCTCTGCCATGACCCGCATCGAAATGCAGGCGAACATGATCGACACATTGATTCGCAATTCCAGTCCGATACGCATGCCCTCTTACGTGAATTGGATTTTGCTGACTCTGATTTCAGTATTGGCCATTCAAATTGTACTTAGCATGAGCCCGGCAATGGGTCTGTCCATTTTGGTGGGGACCTTAACAGGATTTTCTGCGATTTCCTTTGCCCTGTTCTGGCTGTTTGGATGGTGGATCACGATGGCTGCGCCGTTACTGGCGGGCTTCCTGGTTTACTATTTCTTTATTCCTTACCGTCTGATTATCGAAAACCGCCGCAGCTGGGAGTACTATCAAAAGAATAAACTTTTAAGTCAGGTGGAAGAGTTAAAAACCAATTTTATCTCGATGATGTCCCATGATTTAAAAACTCCGATTGCGCGCATTCAGGGCATGACTGATGTTATTTTGTCAGATCAGGTGACGTTAAGCCCACAACAGCGGGAGGCCGTGGACACCATTAAACACTCCTCTGATGATTTATTGAAATTCATCAGTTCGATTCTGAATTACGGCAAAATCCAAAGTGAAGGTGTCGAGCTTCACATGCAGACCAAGGACATCAACACGATCCTTCAGGAAGTCGTACGCAAGCATGAGTTCCTGGCCAAGGTTAAACGCATTCAGATCGTTTCAGAGCTGGAGCCGTTGTTCCCTATTCGTATGGATCCGGATCTTATGCGTCAGGTTTTGTCGAATCTGGTGGAAAACGCGATCAAGTACAGCCCGGATGACACCAAAATTCTGGTAACCAGCGAAGAAAAACAAGACCGCGTGGTCATTCAGGTATCCGATCAGGGGCCGGGCATCCCAGAGGATGAACTGAATAATATCTTTATGAAGTTCTTCCGCAGCAAGAACGTAAAGAGCACGCAGATCAAAGGTTCGGGTTTAGGCCTGTACCTGGCTAAATATTTTACAGAGTTACACAAGGGTCGCATCTTTGTAGAGTCGAAAGATGGAAAAGGTTCCACATTTACGGTAGAACTGCCGATGGAACAAGGGGGCGTTAATGCTTAAGGTTTTGGTAGTAGACGACGATCAGGGTTTAAGACTGTCCGTTAAAACGGCGCTCACTGCCACACAACGTTTCGAAGTCGATGAAGCTTTCGATGGTATTAACGCCATGGAAAAAATCAAAGCTGGAACGACAAAGTACGACCTTGTTATTCTTGATGTCGACATGCCTCGCTTGAATGGCTTGGAGACTCTTCGTCAAATTAAAGAAATCGATCCAGGCATCATCGTTATGGTGATGACGGCTCACGCGACTTTGAACGACGCTGTTCAAGCGGTTAAAGATGGTGCTTACAACTATCTTTCCAAACCGGTTGCTGGTGACGATCTACTTGCTTTGATCGACAAAGCAGTAAACGCTCACAATTTGATTTCCAATATCGCATTCTCTGCCCCTGTGATGGTTGAAGAAGGTCGCAAGATCATCGGTCACACATCTCAAATGCAGAAAGTATTTAATATCATTCACCGCCTTGCCAAAGTGGACACTCCGGTTTTGATCCGTGGTGCTTCCGGTACTGGTAAAGAGTTGGTGGCGAAAGCCATCCACTTTAACTCTGCCCGCAAAGATGAAAAATTCGTTGCGATCAACTGCTCGGCGATCCCGGAAAACTTGTTTGAATCAGAATTGTTCGGTCACGAAAAAGGTTCGTTCACTGGTGCTGACCAGCGCAAAATCGGAAAGTTCCAATTTGCTGAGGGCGGCACTTTGTTCCTGGATGAAGTGGGCGACATGCCACAGCTTATGCAGGTAAAAATCCTGCGCGTGCTTCAGGAGAAAGTATTCACTCCGGTGGGCTCGAACCGTGAATTCCCAACGAACGTGCGTATTATCGCCGCGACCAACAGACCTTTGGAAGACATGATCAAAGCGGGCTCGTTCCGTGAAGATCTGTTCTATCGTCTAAACGTAGTACCTATATTCCTACCGGCTCTTCAAGAGCGCAAAGATGACCTGGAGCACATGATTACTATCTTCATTAAGAAGTTCAATCAGGCCCACGGTAAACGCATCAATGGAATCACGCCGGACGCAATGAATGTTCTTAAAAAACATTCTTGGCCGGGAAACATCCGTGAACTTGAAAACGTTATCGAGCACGCGTTTGTATTGGAGACCACAAACCTGATCACGATCGCAAGTCTTCCGGAAGCCTTGTTGATTGCAACAGGTACAAACCTGATCGACCTTTCTCCGTTTGAACAGGCTCAGGACGTGGCGTCCGCAGGCATCGTAAAAGCGGCTAAAGCTCATGCGGGCTTGGGTGACGATGAAGATGCGATCGGCAGCGATATCGACTCTCAGGATCTTGAGGGTGAAGAGATCGTTCCATATTCGGGTGAAAACCTGGATTTCAATGCGCAGAAAGAAGCTTTCGAAAAAGAGTTCATCATCAAAGCTTTAAAAACTTTCCGCGGGCGCATCAATCAAACGGCCTTACACGCGAACATTCCTAAGAAGACGCTTTTGCGCAAAATCGAAAAGTACGGCATCATCGCCAAAGACTATTCGTTGTAAAAAACCAGCTAAACAAGCTTCAAAAAAGGCCTTCCCTAATCCGGAGGGCCTTTTATTTTTTATAAGGCAGCAAAGTAAAATGGCCCGGAGATTGGCCATGGGACAGCGAAATCAAGTTAAACTTCGCAATAAAAAATCGGTTTCTGCATCGCCTCTAGTTTATTTTCATAAAGAAGACGCCCAGATCTAGTGTTGCACAAAAAAGCAGCATAATTTGTTTTGCATTGTCGCTACCAAGGACGTTGACTCGAAGTTGTGAAATTTGTAACGTCACTCCCTCGACCCTAAGGAAATTCACTTAATGACTATGAACCCCTTGCCGCCGCAGGCTTACACAAAAGAGACGCTGCTGAAAGCCTATCAATGGCTGATGTCGCAAAACTCTAATATCAAGGAGATCGCAACGACTCCTGATATGCTTGTTAGCCTATTCCTAAAAGCGACCCGCGACGGCGAAAGTGCGTTGGAACGTCCAAGTATCAAGAATTTCAAATCAGAATTGAAAAGTCTGGCGGGATTGATGGGCGAGTTAGACCGCCCTCAACAACAAAGCCATGCTGCTGGTGCGACTTACCACCCTCCGGTTCAACAGACCCTTCAACCTCAAGCTGCGCAAACAATGGCTCAACCAGTTCAGCAGATGGTTCAGCAGGTCGCTCAGCCTGTTGTTCATGTACCTCAAACTCCGACACCTCCGCAAACTCATCAAGTGTCTTACACAGAGAAGACTTTGACTGCGACAACACAATCCACAAATGTGATGGAAGTCTTTGATTGCGGTACCAAATTAATGATTCAGGAAGTCAAAGAAGAGTTCAATTTGAGTTCTGAACTTGAAGCCTTGCGCATGCTGATAAAAATCGGTTATGTGAAGTCTAAAGGCATGCTAAAGTAATTCCCAAGAGGCTCCTACATGAAGAAAAAATACATCTGGCTGCTGGCCATTTCCGGTTTCCTGATTGCACTGGATCAAGTTATTAAGCTCTATGTGCATACACACTTTCACCTTGGTGAATCCGTTGTGGTGATCCCTGACTTTTTCAATCTGACTTACGTAAGAAATTTTGGCGCGGCATTTGGATTCCTGGCAGAAAGCCACCCCTCTTTCCGTGAGTTGTTCTTTCTGACTATGCCTCCGATCGCTTTGATCATCATCCTGGGCATCCTTCGCGGCGTAAAAGATGACGATACAAAACAGATCATTGCCCTATCCAGCATCTTTGGTGGCGCTATCGGAAACTACATTGATCGCGTTCGCTTCCGCTATGTTATCGACTTCCTGGATTTCCATATCTACGGCAAGTGGAGCTGGCCCGCATTCAACGTCGCCGACATGGCCATCGTCGGCGGCGTGTGCTTACTACTGCTTCTGATGTTCCTGGAAAACAGCAAAAAGAAAGAATCTACAGAAGGCGCTTAAAAGGCGCCTTTTCTTTTTCGGACTACTTGTTCGGGATGTTCTTACGAAGCTTGCGCTGCAAGCTCTGGCGATGCAACCCCAGCTTCTTGGCGGCTTGAGTGATATTGCCATTTGAAGATGTCAGCACATAGTCGATGTACTCACGCTCCATGCGAGCCAGGGAAATTTCAGATTCATCGGCTTCAACTGCCGGAGTTTCAACTTCAGCAAAAGCCCTGACAATCATGTCCGGTGTTACTGGCTTCGCCAAAAAGTTTTCCGCCCCCAGCTGCATGGATTTTACAGCCGATGCCACCGAGCCAAAGCCACTCATCATCACCACACGTGCCGTGGGGAACTTCGCTGTCAGCAGCTTGATAAAATCAAGACCGTTGTCGTTGCCGACTCTTAGATCCAGCAATACCCCGTCAGGTGTTTGAATGCGGTTCAAATCCGGAAACTCGGCAAAACTTTGCACGATGAAGTCACGCTCTTCCAATTCCTGATGCAAAACTTCGCGCAGGCGAGTGTCGTCTTCGATCAGCAAAATATTCTTTACGTGTTTTTTCATCCCAGCTCCTCGTAAGGAATTGTCAAACGGGCCGTGGCACCTTTACCGGAAGCACTGTTGCTTAAGGAAAACTCCCCGCCCATGGACTGCGCCGTCATCATCGCCGAATAAACTCCCAGGCCATTCCCCTGCTGTTTATTGGTGTTGAAGGGTTCCCCCAGGCGCTCGATAACTTCTGGGGCTAACCCCGCACCTTGATCAATGACTTCGATGATCACTTCCTGATCATTCTGATGAAGCTTCAAAGTGATTTCAGCCACACCTGCCGAAGCTTCCTTGGCGTTATCCAATAAATCCAAAATCATCTGCGCAAAAGACAAGGGCTGCAGACGGCAGAAAAAATCTTTTTCCACCAGCACCTTGTTAAGAGTGATTTTATTGTCGATCTCCCAGGAACGGACGATGTCTTTAAGGACCGTATTCAAATTGAGCTTTTGCAACTCCCCGTCGGCAGAGGTCATGAACACCCCGGCCATTTTCTGGAAAATGGAAATACATTCATCCAGCGACAATTGCGCCTGCTGAATTTCAGTGTGAGCCGCTACTGGATCGCCCAGCTTGCGGACTCCTCGGTCCAAACGCAGTTTCAAAGAATTTAACGGTGTTGCCATTTCATGGGAAAATCCTGCAGCAAGGGCGCCCAAAGATTTCAGACGATCCGCGCGGTGCTGACGATTTTGCAGACTGCGAATACGCTCTTCCTGTTTTTCCAAAAGTCCCGAAAACAGATGCGCCACAAACCACGCACCCATAACCACAACCCACTGAAACAGAAAATCAAAATACAGGGCACGACGATCGATATTCACCGTCACGGCAGCATCGCGATTCGTTTCAAATTGCAGAATGGCCAACATCACCAGAATTAAAACCGCGAACAGAACACTTCGGCGGCGCAACAGCATGCCACCCAGAAAAGCGTGAAGAGTCAGAACGTAAATATAAGGATTTGCCGCAGATCCGCTTACAAACAACAAGCCAGCCACGGCCAACAAATCCACCAACAGCTGCACAAACAACAACGATTGTTCACGCGAAGCTTTGGGTTTGCTCCAGATTCCTTGAGTCAAACCGTTGAAAACCGCAAGCAAGGCGATCACAGCCATAAAATAAAACAGCTGCTCTTTTAAAAGGTAACCCGCCTTCAGTAAGGGCACCGTCCCCAGCATCATAAAGATCAGTGCAATCCAACGAAAGCGCACGATCCCCTGAATCAGCGAAGAAGAATCCGGCCAGAATGCTTTTATAAGAGAGGAAGACATGGGCTTTTCATAGTCCAGAGCGACTTTCACAGCAAGGAATTGCGTAAATCCGCAACCATCCGCTGCACTGACGCAGTGGCGAATTTCAATTGATTTTCTAAACGCAAATTACTTGCGTTTAATAAACGCCCACGATATGGGTCATCTTCGGAGGATGTCCATGAAACTGACCCTGATTTCCCTTTCGATCTTACTTGCCGGCGCCAGTGCAAGTACCAGTGTATTTGCCCAGACCCAAACAGCTCCTTTGGTGCAAAACCTGAACTTTTCCGCCTCTTTGGATGTGACGGCTCCCTACAATTTTGAAGATGACTCAAATAATAAGATGGGAATTCGCTCGGCCGAATTCATGATCTATGCTCCGATTGATCCCACCTTCGATGCCCTAATTAACTTTGCGGCTCACGATGAAAATGGCGAGTTCCATACAGAAATCCACGAAGGTTATATTTCTTCTTCGAAGCTGATTCAGAATCTGCGCTTTAAAGCCGGGATGTTTTTTCTGGGAGTGGGTCGCCTGAATCAATTCCATCAACATGATTGGCCGTTTATCACGGCTCCGAAAGTTCAAGCTGATTTCTTTGGCGATGAGGGATTGCATGATACGGGTGTGGAGTTCACCTATCTTTTACCAACGGATTCCTACTGGGACATCACCCTGGGTGTCACTGACGGGTACCAAACTGTTTCTGAAGATCACGGCGATCACAGCCACGAAAGTTCTGAAAGACCAACAGCTCCGACTTTCTATATTCGTCCATCGACCTTTATTGATCTGGGCGAAACCGGGGGAATGCAAATCGGTTTGAATTATCTTTCCTCCAGTGACTCTGTCGGCGTCAGAACTGAATTGTCTGGTTTGGATTTTGTCTTTAAGAAAAAGGAAGGCAACTTCAATCGCTGGTTGCTTCAGTCAGAGATCTGGAACCGCGTGCAGAACAGCAACATCACCGAGCGCAGCAACCAAATCGGTACCTATATCTATCCTGAATATGGATTCAGCCCGCGCTGGTTCCTGGGGCTTCGCATGGATGCTTTCACAGATCTAAGCCTGTCCTATGACGATGGAGCTCACCGTGACAATCTTGATTACGCTTTCGTTCCAACTTTGACTTATAAGAATTCAGAATTTGTAACTTGGAGAATCGCCTATACTCATGAAGTAAATAATGTTTCTCAAGAGGCGGATCAGATCAACCGCGTCCTGGAATTGCAATTCATCGCAATCCTGGGTGCACATCCCGCTCACACTTTCTAGGAATTTAAAATGAACAAATTGATTTCAATTTTACTGATTCTGATTTCCGCAAATGCTTTCGCAAAAATCAAAGTGGTCGCAACTTTGCCCGATGTGGCCGAGGTCGTAAAGGCCATCGGTCAGGATAAAGTGGATGTCACTTCCCTTTTGCTGGGTGGAACAGATCCCCATTTCGCTGATGCCCGTCCCGATTATATTTTGAAAGTAAATCGTGCTGATGTGGTTTGCGCTATGGGACTGGATCTGGAAATCGGTTGGCTTCCCAAGGTTTTGGAAAAAGCCGCAAACGCCAAAGTTCAATCCGGTGGACCGGGCTTCTGCGAGCTAGGTCAGGCCATTAAACCTTTGGCAGTTCCAACGGGTGTGATCAATCGCTCTTTGGGGGATGTTCATCCTCATGGAAATCCGCATTTTGCCCTGGATCCTTTAAAACTGGGTGAATCCAGTGCGGAAGTGGTTCGTGTGCTGACAGCCATCGATGGCGCCAACGCCGACTTTTACAAAAAGAACCAAGATGCCTTCGTAAAACAGATGCAAACTCTGCACTCCGAAATTCAAGGCCAAATCAAGAAAGCCAAAGTTATGGAGTACCACAAGGAGTTTACTTACTTCTTCAACTCCTATGGACTTGATTCGATGGGGTCCTTAGAGGAAAAACCCGGAATGCCGCCTTCTGCGACTCGTATCGCCCAGGTCGCTAAGGAAGCGAAGGCCAACAAGGTACAAATGCTTTTTGCCACGGCATCTGCCCCCCATCAAACCCTGGAAAGATTCACCGAGCTTTCGGGAATCCCAGTAGTTGTCGCTCCCTCCTATATTCAATTGAAGGGCGACGCTAATTCAATTGAGGCTTTGCAAAAACTGATAGTAAAATCGATGAAATGAAAAAGCTTTTAAGCGTCGAAAATCTTCAAGCCCTAAGCAGTCAGGGTGTCAAACTTACCCCGGTCGTGAACTTTGAACTTCACTCCGGGGATGTTCTTTTTCTGCGCGGTGAAAACGGTTCCGGAAAAAGTACGATCCTAAAAACCTTGCTGAAACTTCACCCGACATTTACGGGCCGTTTTGATTTCTTGGTTAAGAACGACGAAATTGAATACCTGCCGCAACTGGGAAATCTGAATTTCCATCTGCCACTAAGCCTGGGAGACATGCTGGGGGATTTGAAAACCAACTCGCCTTTGCTGCAGGGATTGGATTTGAACAAGAAGTGGAATACTGCAAGTGGTGGCGAACGACAGAAGGTTTTATTTTCAGCCGCTTTGGCAAAAAAGCCTGCGGTTCTGATTTTGGATGAGCCCTTCAATCACGTCGATCACGAAGCCGGTCTTTTGCTGGAGCAGGGACTTGTGCAATTTATGAGTTCCCACCCGGACAGCGCCTTGATTCTGGTCTCGCACCGCCCGTTTAATAGCAACCATCCACGTACGCGTTATCTGGAGATTCAATGACAGAATTTATTTCTCTGCTGGGAATCTACAAATGGTCCTTGCCCGCAAGCGTGGTGATGGCTGCCGCTTTGTGCCTGGTGGGTGCTCAGTGGACGGCGCGCGAAAAGAGTTCGCAGATTTTTGTTCTGGGTCAGGGATCCTCACTGGGAATCGTGGCCGGTTTGGTTATCAATGTTTTGCTGGGTGCTGACTTCCATTGGATCAGTCTGGCAGGCGGACTGGGTATCGGCGCAGTTACATTGTATCTGTCGGACCTATTGATTCAAACCAAGTCGGATCGCAATCACGTTTACCTGACGATGTTTGTGTCCTTTATGTCTTTGACCTACTTACTGACATCGCTGACTCCGTCCCTGGAAAGCCACATGGCATCTGCTTACTTTGGTGACCTGGCGGTCATGAGTGATGGAGCAGCCCAGCTGTGCATGATTATCGCCGCGGCCTTCATGGTATTTATGCTGATGAACTGGAGAGTGCTGACTCAAGTCAGCTTCCAGTTGGTCAATCAAAGCTGGATTCATCGCAATTGGAAAAACCGCTGTTTTGACCTGGGCACATTGCTGATCACAACATTGGCGATTCAAAGCATGGGTTACTTGTATACGATGGGTTCCCTGTTCATCGCCACGTGCTTTGCATCTGAACGCAGTCGTAACTTACACAACTACACGCAACGTATAGTTTTCATTTCTGTCGTGGGATGTCTGGTGGGATTTATGACTTCTCTGGTTTCCACAAATCTGCCCACAGTACCCTGTGTGATGCTGGGGCAAATCCTGGTTGGTATGCTGACTTACGTGAAGAAATAATGGAAGGACGGTTGAGCCAGGCGCTTTTGACCGTCCAAATTGAACAGACAAATAACTTCCGTGCGCACACCTTGCTTCACATTAAATACGGTCAAATCTGAATTTTCGATAATCTGGTGAAGTCCGCGGCCGGCGCCACCTTTTTTGGTGTTCAGACTGCCCGCAGCTCCCGAATAGCATGACTCCAGATAGTCAATGATGACTTCTTTTTTTTAAAGCACCAAATGGATCCACCACGGCAACGGCTGCCATCACGCCATCTGTGGCATAACGGAACACCGATTGTTGGTGCGTTTCCAGTTGAACTTCCTCTTTACGGCTGACGTGATTGAAGATGGCGTTGCCTTGAGAATCGACTGGAGCATCATAGATCGCATTCATCAGCATTTCTTCAGCTACGGTATTCACCCGATCCACCACAGAAGTACGAACTCCCGCTTTTTTCAGATATGCGCACATATCTTCACGCAGTTTTTCACGCTGCCCGGAATGTGTGACGATCTTCTTTTGTACGTCGACTCCCCAAGTAAGATATTTGTCGACGCCGAATAGATCCTTGTTCAAAAGCTTGCCCAGGGCGGTTAGAACAAAGCGAATGGTCGCATTCTTGTCTTCCGCATCGCGCGAGATGATATTTTTAATGAAGCGGTTTTTTAGAAGAATATTAAGATTTCCCTGAACATCATGACTGGTCAGCAAAATTACATTTGGGCTGAGCTTTTTTTCTTCGACCTGACGAAGAACATCAACACAGCTTTCTTCCCCAATGACCACATCATACTTTCCAGTTTTCAAAAACTCCAACGCTTGAGCAGCGTCGCTTGCGATGTCCAGCTGCACACCTGTGCTACCTAAGGCCATTCTTAAAGGCATTTGCTGTTTTTTATCCGGTTCGATCAACAGGACACTTCCACCAGCCCCACGCTGAAGGGCATTTTGGGCTTCATGCAGCTCGCGATTCAAGATTTCGAACAATCGAGCTTTTTCGTTGGTCTTGATCAGACGCTCGGTCAGAATCAAACAGTAAATTTGGTAAAGTAATGCCTGAAAGCGATCCTTGTCCTTGGGATGAACGTGGGCGAAGTCCTCGTCATTAATAATGAAGCAAGTAACTTCTGTCACTGCTGTCACTGACGTTGAAGCCGGGTTGGTGGTAATCACGCTCATTTCACCCCAAACTTCACCTGCTGTATCAAAAGTGGCCAATACTTCACCAGCCAGAGAAATCTCAAGTTTTCCCGATCTTAGAAAATAAATGTTACGATTTGTCTGTCCTTCTTTAAGAACTACGGTACCCGCAGGATAGACTTCGGCATGCATCATCGCGGCAACTTGCAACAACAAGTCCGTGCTGAAAGATTTAAAAAAGGAGTAGCCCTTAATTTCCTGAACGATATCTGCCGGATGCATTTTCATATGCTACAATTATGTAGTCGGACATCCGTTGATGGGTAGTTTCACTTGAATATTCTTAGGAATTTTTTAAAAATTAAGTCTATCGTCGGTATCTTGGGGGATCTGTGTTTCCAATCATTAAAATATCTTCTGAGGTTCAAATTCCCACTTACTATCTGGTGATCAGCCTGGCTGTAATTATTTGCTTGATGTGGGTGGTTCGCCGCAGCCACCAGCATCACCTGCGCCAGCAAGAAACACTCGACCTAAGTCTTCTGATAATGGTATTTGGGTTTATTGGCGGCCGCCTGTTCCACGTCTTTTACGAGAGCTTTGATTATTACCACGAAAACTTCAGCCGCATTTTTTATTTTTGGGATGGCGGCTTTGTTTTTTACGGAGGCGCCTTGCTAGCTGCCTTCGCAGGAATCACTTATTTATACTTCAAAGCCCATGATCAGTTGGAACAATATCTGGATCTACTGGCCCCAGTACTAGCTTTAGGATACACCCTGGGCCGCATCGCCTGCTTCTTTGCGGGCTGTTGTTATGGCCGCAGTTGCGAGTTGCCATGGGCTATCGCCAACCGTCACCCCACTCAATTGTATGCCGTTGTCTGGGAGCTGGGAGTGCTGTGTGTTTTGCTGGGTCTTGAAAAGTCCCGCGCGCATTATGCATTTTTCAAGATCCCCGGCCGGATTTTCTATGCATGGATGATTCTGCACGGAATAGGGCGTTTGATCATGGAAGCTTTCCGCGCTGACTTCCGAGGACCTACAGTAGAAATGTCCATCTCCACTTGGATAAGTTGGGGGGTCATCATATTCGGTCTGATACTGCTTTCAAAAAAGCCTCTGGATTCAGACCTTTAAACTGTCTCATGTTGAGACTTTCGACAAAAGGTGACACAAATTGGCGGACTGTCTAAACAGTTCAACACCCCTACCCCTCTCAAATCGCAAATAACCAATCTCTGCGCAGACTTGCCACTGGCACGTCTCCTGTATTGCATCAGTAGTGAAGAAGTCTATTTAATGAGAGAGGTATTTATGAAAAAGCTCATCCTATCCTTAGTCACAACAGTCTCTGTGCTGGCTTTTGTTGGTTGCAGCAGCAATGATAGCGGTGGCGGTGGAGGAGTGGTTCCTGTCACTTGTAACGCCGGCACAACTTGGAACGGACAATATTGTGTAGGTGGTAATGGCGGCATCGTAAGCCCTGGGACAACAACCATTCGCTACTACGATTATGTCTATTACTTCCAGATCAATTATTGGACAAAGGCTCCACTGGTTGTAAACCCAAGTGCAAAACGCTACATGAAGATCACCAACACATCTGTATATAAGAAGTTTCTAAAAGAAGCGATGGCAGTGTGTGACAGAAATATCTGGGGTTGGAATTCCGGCTATTCAGATTGTAACTCATGGACCAACGGTTCCTTGATGCTACAAGTTGACCTGAACAACAGCTTGCAACCATCCGTGTACTTCACAGCGATCCCATCCCAACAATACTTCAACTTTAGTTTCGGTATTGATGGCGGCGGTATGGCTTACAACCCACTGGCTTTGATTCAAAACACAACATACAGCTTGATCAACCAAAGCAAAGGTTTCGAAATCCGCTCTAACGGAGCTTCGACGAATGCGGGTGGTTTGCACTTGATCCAAATCCAGGTGTTCAACGGAACAACAGCGAACAACCAAGTGAACTACCAGATCGCTTACCCTGACTCCAACGGTAGAGGCACAGTGTTCGCGACAGGTACAATGACTAAATACTAATCGTTTTTTAAAAAAACCGATTGTCCAACTTCGCCGTGCATGGCCAAGTTGCACAATCGGTTGATCTCGTTTCAACTCTGCGCAAATATCCCCTTCATGAGCGAATCAGAAAAACCTCCAGAAAAAATGGTCAAGTGTCCACAGTGTGGCAAACCCGCTTTGTACTCACCCGAAAATGCTTTTCGTCCCTTCTGTTCAGAGCGCTGTCGCCTGATCGACCTTGGTGAGTGGGCTTCTGGCGGTTACGCCATTCCCGTCAAGAATGATTCTTCAAGTGATTCTTTAACTTCCATCGAAGATGCGTACGACGATGAAGGTGAAGACGGTAACCACCGACACTAGCAGCAGCATGAAAATGGCTGTGCGAGCGTTTTTCGTAAATTGCTATTGACGAAGCAAAGATTTTAATTTGTTATTTGAAAGTCATTGGAAGACGAGAATTTATCATCAGGATGTATTAACAACAGGGACACACACAGGTGTCACTAAAGAGGAGTTCACATGAACAAGGCTCAATTGATCGAAAAAATCGCTGGCGAAACTAAAGTTTCTAAAGCTCAAGCTGAAGCAATCCTTGACTGCGCAGTAGAAAACATCAAAAAAGCAGTTAAAAAAGGCGACGACGTTAAACTTGTTGGCTTCGGTACTTTCACTAAAGCTAAACGCAAAGCTCGCACTGGTCGCAACCCACAAACTGGTAAAGCAATCAAAATCCCAGCTGCATGGGCTCCAAAATTCCGCGCTGGCGCAGAATTCAAATCAATGGTTAAGTAATTAGCAAAAACTAATTGCAATCATTAAAAGGCGTTCCCCCGGGAACGCCTTTTTTATTTCCAAAACCCCTTCCCCTACTCCCAACAAGTAAACAACTTGTTCCCCAACAAACAACACCCCGCCCCATTGATTCCTTGTTAATTCCCATTGAAAGATTTCCTGAATAAGGAAATTTCAAAGGGAATCCCTGTGGTATGTGCATGCAGCGACCTCCGTCGGCGCAGGATGCGCGAACCGCCAACGGCGGCGACGGTGAGCCATGGATGGCGTGTCGCGGAATGCACATACCACAGGGATTCCCTTTGAAATTTCCGGCCCCCAGCGATAATCTCCCCCTATGGCAACATTCAATAAAAAGATCAAAAAACTAGGTGTGTATACAAGTGGTGGCGATGCTCCAGGCATGAACGCCGGACTGCGAGCAGTAGTCCGCGCAGCAATCGCAAACAAACTGGAAGTCTATGGCATCATGCAGGGCTACGTCGGCATGATGGAAAATCATATCGAGTCGATTGATCAACGCTTCGTTGCCAATATCATTCAGCGTGGTGGCACAGTGATCAAAACCGGCCGCTCCACTGAGTTCACAAAACCAGATGGTCGCGCAAAAGCCGCTGCCAATTTGAAAGCCCACGGCATTGATGCCATGGTGTGCATTGGTGGTGATGGCTCGTTCCGCGGTGCTCATGCCCTGTGGGAAGAACATCAAATTCCAATCGTGGGAATTCCGGGAACAATAGACAATGACGTCTTTGGTTCTGACAAAACCATCGGCTTTGATACTGCCGTGAATACGGCTCTTGAAGCCATCGACAGAATCCGTGACACAGCAGCTTCTCACGATCGTCTTTTCATCGTGGAAGTAATGGGACGCAATTCCGGCTTTATCGCTTCTGCAGTGGGTCTTGCGGGTGGTGCTGAAGAAATCTTCACGCCGGAATCTGCAACGACTGTTGATAAAGCTGTGGAGCGTATCAAAGAAGGTATCGCCCGTGGTAAAACCAGTTCGATTCTTGTAACAGCGGAGGGTCAAAAACCAGGTCGCGCCTATGATCTTGCCGATGCCATTCGTAAAAAAACCGGTTGGGACGCAAAAGTCTGCATCCTGGGTCACCAACAACGCGGAGGCTCACCAACAGCAGCGGACCGTATTCTTGCCAGCCGCATGGGTGCGGCCGCTGTGGATTCATTGCTGAAAGGTCATTGCGACATCATGATCGGCACCGAAGGTGAGCGACTGGTCGAAGTACCTCTCGACATTGTAACGAAGAACGAAAGAAAAGCGCATTTAGACTTAATCAGTCTTGCAAGTGTTTTAGCGACCTAAATTCTCTTGACCTCTTTTGTAGATGCCTGAATTCTAAACGCTATTCGCGTTTTAGCATTACAAAAGAGGTCTTTATGAAACGTCTGTTAGTCTCCCTTTTGCTGGCTCTTCCTTTGCTGGCTGGTTGCACGAAAAAAGAAAATGTCATCATGATCGGTGAATACGATTCCCTGTCTGGTAGCGACGCCACTTTCGGCTTAAGCTCCAACAAAGGTGTTCGTCTGGCATTTGATGAAATCAACGCTGCTGGCGGCATCAAAGGTAAAAAAATCGAACTAAAAACCATGGATGACCAAGGTAAAAACGAAGAAGCTGCAGCTGCAACGACTCGCTTGATCACGCAAAATAAAGTGATCGCAATCATCGGCGGCGTTGCTTCCGGTCGATCTAAAGCGGCAGCCCCGATTGCTCAGGCAAAGGGCATTCCGTTTGTTTCCCCGGCATCCACAAATCCGGATGTTACAAAAGTCGGCGACTATGTTTTCCGTGTTTGCTTCATCGATCCATTCCAGGGTTCTGTGATGGCGAAATTTGCCAACGAAACTCTTAAAATCAAAAAAGTGGCAATTCTGCGCGACGTGAAAAATGACTATTCTGTTGGCTTGGCTGATGCCTTCCTGACAGATTTCAAAAAACGCGGCGGCGAAATCGTGGCTGACGTTTCTTACCAAGCCGGTGACATTGACTTCAAAGCTCAATTGACTCAAATCCGCTCTAAAAATCCGGAAGCGATCTATGTTCCTGGTTACTACACTGAAGTTGGATTGATCGCTCAACAAGCCCGCCAGCTTGGCATCAAAGCTCCCCTTATGGGCGGCGACGGATGGGACAGCGAAAAGCTTCATGAAATCGGAAAAGAAGCTATCAATGGCAACTACTACTCCAATCACTACACTGTCGAAAGCACAGATCCTGCAGTGACAGAGTTCATCAAGAAGTTCAAAGCCAAATACAACGAAACACCAGATGCCTTGGCGGCTTTGGGTTACGATGCTGCTAAAATTCTGGCAGCAGCTATTGAGCGTTCTGTGGACTTGTCAGGCAAATCGATTCGTGATGAACTGGCTAAAACAAAAGATTTCCCAGGCGTGACTGGAAAAATCACTCTGAATGAAAATCGCGACGCTGTGAAAAGTGCCGTGGTGATTCAGGTGGACGGACCTAATCGCAAGTACATCTCGACCGTGACTCCGTAAGGGGTCTAAAAAGCCCCAAAAAAGGACTGACATGCAGGATTTCGTACAGCACTTAATAAATGGTATCAGCCTTGGATCCATCTACGCACTGATCGCTCTTGGCTACACCATGGTGTACGGAATCCTGAAAATGATCAACTTCGCCCACTCAGACGTTTACATGGTGGGCGCCTTTGCTGCTTACTATGTGGCTCGCGCATTCGGTATCGAAGCAAATCCCGGTGTTGGCTCCTTAGCCGTTCTTTTGATTTCCTCCATGGTCTGCTGCAGTCTTATCGGTTTGATCATCGAAAGATTCGCTTATCGTCCCCTTAGAAATTCTCCAAAATTAAATATCCTGATCACCGCAATCGGGGTGAGTTTACTTTTAGAGTACGGCGGACAAGTTGTATTCGGAGCCGATCCTAAAGTTTTTCCAGAAGTGATGAAAGATTTTGTGATCTTCTCTTTCGGCAACGTCGAACTGAAGTCCTTTGACCTGACAGTTCTTTTGGTCAGCGTGATTGCGATGATGGCTTTGCAATTCCTGATCTATAAAACAAAACTTGGAAAAGCCATGCGCGCCGTCAGCAGCAATGCTTCAGTGGCAAGCCTTCTGGGTGTGAATCCTGATAAAATCATCGCCTTTACTTTCATTGTTGGATCAGCCCTTGCCGGTGTCGGCAGCGTTCTGGTCGGCATGAAGTATCCTAAGATTGATCCTTTAATGGGGATGATGATTGGGATGAAGGCCTTCGTCGCCGCTGTTCTGGGTGGCATCGGCAATGTGCGCGGAGCTGTTTTGGGCGCACTGATCATGGGCCTTTCTGAAGAGATGGTCGTGGCTTATTTGTCTTCGACTTATCGTGACGCATTGGCTTTCGGTATTTTGATTGTGATTTTGATCTTTAAACCCGCTGGCCTGCTGGGCAAGTACACTGTGGAGAAGGTGTGATGATTCGCGCTTTTAAGAATCCCCTTTTATCCCTGATTGCGACTTTGATTTTGGGCCTGGTTTTCCAATTCGGTTTCGATGAATACATTCAGTTGATGGTTCTGTTCGTGACCGTGAATTGCCTGATGGCGATGAGTTTGAACTTGGTCAACGGTTATACGGGTCAGTTTTCCCTGGGCCACGCCGGCTTTATGGCGATCGGCGCTTACTTTACCGCTTATGCCTCTGTGAATTGGAATTTTCTGCCTGAGCAGTTTCAGGGAATTACTTTCTTTGTATTCGCCATCGGCAGTGGTTTGGCGGCCGCCTTAGCAGGTTTCCTGGTGGGATTGCCTTCCCTGCGCCTTAAAGGTGACTACTTGGCCATCGTGACTTTGGGTTTTGGTGAAATTATCCGTGTCACTCTTTTGAACATGGACTTCCTGGGTGGACCGCGTGGTTTTGCCAACATCCCCGGATTTTCAAACTTCTACATGTCCTATGCCTTTGCTGTGCTTTGGATTCTGATCTGCTTCTTTACGATCTGGCGAGTGATGAAATCCTCCTGGGGCCGCGGCTTCCTAAGTGTTCGTGAAGATGAAATCGCAGCAGAGTCTTCAGGTATCAACACGACCGGCATGAAGGTTCGCGCTTTTGTCCTTTCGAGCTTTTTCGCCGGTGTGGCTGGCGCTTTGTTTGCGCACTTTACAAATTTCATCAATCCCTCGTCGTTCACGTTCCTGCAAAGCGTGAACGCCGTTATCATGGTGGTCTTGGGTGGTATGGGTTCGATGACTGGTTCCATTATCGCAGCGATCTTTGTGACCGCTCTTCCAGAAGCCCTTCGTCCTTTGCAGGAAGTGACTGGTGTTGATTTGCGTATGGTTATTTACTCGTTATCTTTGGTGCTGGTGATGATTCTTCGTCCTAAAGGCATTATGGGAGAGCTTGAAATCACTGACTTGTGGAGAAAATATGTCCGACGTTCTGCTGGAAGCTAAAGGTATCACGATGCAGTTCGGCGGATTAAAAGCCGTCGACGACTTGTCCTTTCAAATCAAAAAAGGTCAGCTTGCTGGATTGATCGGTCCAAATGGCGCGGGTAAAACCACGGCGTTTAATATGCTGACTGGGGTCTACCAACCCACTAAAGGTGAAGTTTATCTGGACGGGCAATCACTGCATGGTCTGAAGCCGTATCAAATTTCCCAGCGCGGGATTGCGCGTACTTTTCAAAATATCCGCTTGTTCAAGAATCTGACTGTTTTGGAAAACATCCTGATCGCGACCCATCAGCACGTTACTTATGGAATTATGGATGCGCTTTTCCAAACCAAGAAGTTTGTCGAGACCGAAAAGCAAATGGTCGAAAAGGCCATGGATTTGTTATCGCTATTTTCAATGCAAAACAAAGCCGATGAACTTTCCTCCAGTCTTCCTTATGGCCAGCAACGCAAACTGGAAATCGTGCGTGCTTTAGCCACGGATCCTAAAATTATTCTTTTGGACGAACCTGCAGCCGGAATGAATCACTCTGAAACTCATCAGTTGATGGAAACAATTGCACAAATTCGTTCCAAATTTAATTTGACCGTATTGTTGATCGAACACGATATGAAACTGGTCATGGGTATCTGTGAAAACATCGTGGTTCTGGATCACGGAGTTAAAATCGAAGAAGGTACGCCTAAGCACGTACAAAACTCCAAAAAAGTTATCGAAGCTTATCTGGGCGTAGAGGAAACTCACTAATGCAAACTCCGATCATTTCCGCTGAAAACCTGAATGTTTACTACGGCTCCATCCAGGCTCTAAAGGGCATCACGTTTCACGTCAACAAAGGTGAAATTGTCAGTCTGATTGGCGCCAATGGCGCTGGCAAGACCACCACTTTGCGCGCGATCTCGGGCCTTGTACCTTCTCAGGGAAGTATCCTTTTGCATGGCAAGGACCTGCACGTGGTTCCCACCCATGACCGCGTGAAACTGGGAATTGCCCAGTCACCGGAAGGCCGTGGCGTTTTTCCTCAAATGAGTGTTTTGGAAAATCTGGAAATGGGTGCTTATCACCGCAGTGACAAAGCCCAAATCAAAAAAGACTTTGATATGTGTCTGGATCTTTTCCCCCGTATCAAAGAGCGTCTTTGGCAAATGGCCGGCACTCTTTCAGGCGGTGAACAACAGATGCTGGCAATTTGCCGTGCGTTGATGTGTAAGCCCGAAATCCTGCTTCTGGATGAACCTTCCTTGGGACTGGCACCTTTGATTGTGAATCAAATCTTTCAAATCGTGACCAAGCTAAATCAGGACGGGATGACTATCCTGTTGGTCGAGCAAAATGCCAAACTTGCTTTAAGGATTTCTCACCGCGCCTATGTTTTGGAAACAGGCCGCGTGGTGATGCAGGACACAGGTATCAATCTGTTAAACAACGACGAAGTTCGTAAGTCTTATCTAGGTGTTTAATTAAGATCATCGACGAAAATAAAAAACCCGCTTTCATCAAGCGGGTTTTTTTCATTTTTCTTCACGATGCCAATTCAGGAAATTGCTGTTGGTCTTGTTTTCTGGAAACTCGTGATACTCTTTGTACATTTGCAGGACATCACGATGAAAGTTCGACTTGTACGAATGCACACGGCTGCCCAGGGCGCCGAAGATATTAAACAGACTGAATACGACCAGAACACTTGCAAAAATCCAGTTGAAACGTTTTGCCGGCATTTTCTCGCGCAGTTTACTAAAGGCGATCGCAATCAACACGGTCACAATCGGGAATGCCAGAATCAAATGCCAGTGATTGAACTCGACCGGTGAAAGACCTGTCGCCAGGATCATCGAACAGAACATATAAAAGGCGTACAGATAAATACGATCTTCGCCCTGAACCAGAGTGCGATCTTGCCTTAAGCGGAACGGGTGCTCTTTTTTCCAAACATTCTTAAAGATCTTCCATTGAACTACGGCACTGAAGACGACAGTGACAGCGGTAAACAGGTACTTCGCGGAATGGAAGGCTCCGCCGACAATCTTTTGCACCGTCAGATCCTGAATCCACAAGAAGTTGATCTCGCTGAAAATATGACGACCATAGGAAATGGCGCCATAACGAATCCAATAGGAAATCCCTTTCAGAACCGGATATACCAAGACAAAGTTTTTACCAATGAAAGACTTGGATTCCTGGCTGACTGCGACTGCCAGCTCACGATGCTCAAGATAAGCCATAAACCATGGGAACAGACTTAATGCCACTACGGCACTTCCAGCCACAAATCCCCACCAGTTAACTTTCAGGTATCTGAAACCCCATAGGGCCAGCGATAAAATCCCCAGCATCAAGACTGAAAAGTGAACCTGAACACAGAACCCGATCGTCAGCACATGGAAGAACGTCATCCAGAAGTTTTTATTGTTCATGTGATAGGCGGTATAGAAGTGCACTGCTGAAAATAAAAACAAATAAGCCGGATTATAAAGCTCTGTCTGCTCGACACGCCAAGGGCTTAACCAATACAACAAAAGGAAGTCGATCAGGATGATGGATTTAAAATTTTCCTTAAGAACACTGGCAAAAAGAAAATAGGAAATCACATGAAACAACAGAATCACGGCCAAAGCTGAATACGGTGAAAAATAAATCTGCATGGGAATGGCAGAAACCGCCGTTAAAAAACTTCCCGGCAAAAAACCCATTCCCGTGGTGGCGTTTCCGAAATGAGACCACTGCCCGTCATCAACCACGCGGAACACCTTCAACAACATCTGAACGTGGTCATTGTGCAAAGTAAGATGCGTGAAAAAGAAAATACTGAAAAAAAGGCCCAAGGCAAACAAAGCCAGTTGGCCCCAACAATGGGATGATACGTTTTCTTGATTCTTAGACATGAGCTTACTTTTGCACAAAAGACGGCTTTACGCCATCTTTTGAAGTGTGATTTCCATCTCGGTGCCGCGGCCATCTTTGACCGGACTCTTGATACTGACTTTACCATCATGAGCTTCGACCACCGCTTTAACGAAGGTCAACCCCAAGCCCATTCCGTATTCAGAACGGCTCTTGTCACTGCGGTAAAGTTTCTGCCAGATCAAACCGTGCTCTTCCGCTGCGATCCCGGGTCCGGAGTCGACAACTTTCAGAATCACGCTTTCGGTTTGATTGATGGTTTCAATGATCACCTCGCCGCCTGGCGGAGTGTATTTATGGGCATTATCCAAAAGGTTCGCGATCACGCGACTGATCAATCGTGGATCTACCATCGCCCAATCATGGGTATCTAACTTCTGAATGACTTTGATGTTTTTTTCCTCAAAGGCCATCTCATACAGATCCATGATTTCTCGCACCAGCTCGCTGATGAATTTCTTTTCGATTTTCAGTTTCTTACTGCGATTTTCGGCCTCGGTGATATCCGTCAAAACCTGCAAAAAGCTTAAAATCTTGTCTGAGTTTTCAAAGCAGCTTTGCAAAGCTTCACGGTAGGATTCCAAGTCCCCTTCGCTGGTCAGTGCGATCTCGGCACGGCCACGCAGACGAGTCACAGGTGTGCGAATATCATGCGCCAAGTGATCAAAGGCCTCTTTTAAGCCATTCACCAGATTTTCGATTTTATCCAGCGCCTTATTGAACATGAGTTTAAGCTCTTCAAGCTCATCCTCACTGCCTCCGACGGGTACACGCGTGGAAAGGGATCCACGTTCGATCTTTTTCATGGAGTTGATTAACTCGCGCACCGGGCTCAGGGTGGAGTTAGATAAGAACAAGCCCCCAAGGAAACCGATTAGTGCAACAGGCAGCAAGGCCCACCAGAATAGCTTCTGCAGGTAGCGCAGCTGTTTACCCATACCTTCGGTACTCTTGGCCATCACCAGGCGCTCACCATTCTTCAGGATCTTACCCAGAACCAGGACAGCCTCCGCTCCAGAACGTTCTGGAATGGAGAACTCGAAGGTGCTTTCACCGTGTTTATTCAGTTCATTGACCAGAAGAGTCTGATCAAACTGGGGCTGCGGTGTCGGGCTATGCGAGAAAAGTATTTCGCCATTTTCACCATAGACTGTCACGATCAAAGAGGAATCCCGATCAAACGTGCGTAGCACCTCGAAATACTGTTTGAAGTCTTCCAGGCCATTCACTTCGATACGATTGGCAAATTCCTCGGTCTTCGACACAAGGATGGATCGCTCCTGCGCTTGCAGCGAGTGCGTAATTTGAAAATAGAGGAAACTAAAGATCAGCGTGGAACTCAGAATCAGTACCATTGAGTACGCAAGCGTCAGCTTGGTACTGATTCTGAAAAGCGTGGGTTTAAGACCCTTTAAGAACATAACCTACACCTCTGACTGTATAAATAAGTCGTGTAGGGAAATCTTTTTCTAACTTGTTTCTTAGGCGGCATACCAATACGTCTACCACATTCGTTTGTGGATCGAAATCATAATTCCAAACTTCCTTAAGGATAGTTTGTTTACCGATGATCTTGTTTGGATTGCTCATGAAAAGATCAAGCAATACGAACTCGCGCTCTTGAAGGTCCAATTTACGACCCGCACGAACCACATCGCGATTCAAACGGTTTAATTTCAAATCCTGGAAAACCAGTTGAGTCACTTCAGATGCCTTTTGGGCACGCTTCAACAGGTTTTTTACACGGATTTGAAGTTCTGCCATTGCGAAAGGTTTTGTAAGGTAGTCATCTCCACCCATGCTCAAACCTTTAAGGCGGTCATCCAATTCGCGCAAAGCGCTCAAAATCAAAATCGGTGTGTTGATTTCTTTTTCGCGCAATGATTTGGCGAAAGTGTAACCATCCATTTCTGGAAGCATCAAATCTAGAACAATGATGTCATAATGGTTGGTTAATGCTCTTTCGTAGGCGCGTCTACCGTTAGATTCAACTTCGACTTCACCTTCAAGCTCACCCAAACCTTGCTTTACGATTGTTGCGATCTCGTTGTCGTCTTCTACTACTAAGCATCTCATTTCAGAAACCCCTCTGGACTAGTGATTTAAACTTGCGCCAGTGTATATCAGGTTTGTTTCTAAACAAAAGGTTCAATTTTAATGAACCTTGCAAAAAAGCCCATTATTACAGACATTTAATCGCTTGTTTTGGGGAATTTTGCCCAAGATTGCAGGCTTTTAAAACTAAATGGGGCATCTTGGGTTGCCAAACGAAAAAAAACAGGCCCGGGGTCAGCGGGCCTGTCGACATGGTTCATGGTTTAGATATTATCGGGAACTAATTATTAACGTTTCAATTGGATCACTTCGTTCAGAAGTTCATCTGTCGTCGTGATCGTTTTCGCATTGGCTTGGAAACCACGCTGATTTTGGATCATGTTTACGAACTCTGTTGCCAAATCCACGGTGGATCTTTCAAGAGATTTCGCGAACAATTTACCACGACCAGCTGCACCCGGGCCACCCACTGAAGCCGTTCCAGAATCTCTGGATTCTTTCAAACGATTGTTACCAACTTTAAATAGAGCTTCTGGATTTTCGAATTTCGCCAGAGCAATCTGCGCCAAGTCTTGTGCCTGACCGTTGGAGTAAACCGCAGTCAAGATACCTTCGTCATTGAACGACAAGCTGTTGATTGTACCAGCTGCCGCACCGTCTTGGTGCCAAGAGATAAGGTCCGAGTTTTTACCGTACTGTTTAGTACCGTCCAAACCTTTACCGCCATCCTTGATCGCGTCACCGAAGTTCAATTTGATTTCTTGACCTTGAAGTGCGCCACCTTTGAAGTTGAAGTTGGAAGAAGTCAGTTGCTGAGTATCCAATTTACCATCAACAGTAAATTCAAGTTTACCAGCACATACTTCAGAAAGCTGACCTTCATCGCCGCCAGTGATTTCTTTACCGTCAACAAGGCCTTTGTATTCCCATTGTCTGTCAGCCACTTTATTGAAGAACAAACTCAACAAATGCTTATTACCCTGAGAATCGTACATCTCAACACCCGTAGAGTAATGTGACGTGGAGTATGGATCTTTAGGATCAAATTTCTTAGTTGGTTCCATACGGGAATCCAAGTTCAGGTCCATTTTGATTTCTTTAGTTGCTTTCGCTGGAACCAGAGCACGTGGGAACTTGATATCTGTCATTTTGTTCAGGATGTTACCTTTTTCATCGGTACCGAACCCTTGAACTTTTTGATTGTCGTTAGTTACCAGGTAACCTTCACGGTCAAAGTGGAAGGAACCATCACGAGTGTAAGACTCGCCATCAGAACCTTTAACTTTGAAGTAACCGTCACCAGAGATGGCAAGGTCAGTTACTTTTTCAGTTGCATCTACGTTACCTTGAGTAAGGATTGGATTCACGGCACCGATCTTCACACCACGACCGATTTGGTTACCACCAAGGACACCTTTTAAGCTTTTTGAAATGATATCCTGGAATTCTGCGCGGCTTGCTTTGAAACCGACAGTATTTGCATTGGCGATATTGTCACCGATAACGCCTAGGGCTTCGCCCTGAGCAGCCATACCAGACACACCCGTGTACAATGAAGAAAGAATACCCATGTGACCTCCATGTCGTTGGCAGTTCTATTCGAGAACCACCGTTTGGAGGGCCTCCTCTACGAGGACCAGCCCTAATATTTAGTTTTAAATACCATCCTCGAACACATTCTATGTTCTCAGAGTTTTGTGTTTTATCTGTCTCTTCTGGACAGCTTCAACACGTTTTGCGGTTAAATAACCACTGTGCTATCGATGTTTGTGAACACATTTTCTTTCAATGCGGTCTTGTCCATCACTGTAACAACAGTCTTATTCTTCACGCTGACAATCAGTGCCGAGTCATTCATCAAAACCAATGAATCCTTGGAACCTTTCGCCGCAGCTCTCGAAACCGCATCATTCAGCTTGTTAATATCCTCAGGACTATAATTAATCCCTCGAGTACTCATTCGCTCAATCGCATGATTCGAAAACTTCACTCCTTCAATCGGCTTTGTTAAGCCTTGTGGAGCCACTTGACTTGCTTGAGGGGTCGCAATCGGCCCGCCGAGCTTTTCAAGAGTATCCTTGAAGGAAGGACCCGTGCCTGCGCCTACATCGGTTTGCACCTTTGCCGGCTGCTTGGGAACGAGTTGATCAAATGTTTGTATCTTCTTTAAGTCTACCATTTTACTTCGCCGTCTCCTTCGCGATCTTTTCCATCATGTCGCGAGATAAACCCACCGTATCCATGATCTTCGATTTTGCCGCAGGAGCTGACGCAGTAGTAGAACTTTGTTGAACTACATTCGCCTCTTTTTTAGTTTGTCCTGTGACATCATCCTTTTTCAAGTCTAGGTTGGTGACATCATTTACATTCTGGTCGTTCCTCATAAGACGAGGGTCTGTGATCTTTTTCACGTCTCTGAAGCGAATTGCCTGATTTCCAACATTTAGAACCGGGCCTTCAGAGGAATAACTCACGCCAGTGATAACGCCATCGAAATCTGTTTTGATGCCTAGTTTTTTTCCGTCAGCTGTTTTTGCTTCTGCAAGGAACTGATATTCACCTGCTGCTGCTTTCATACCTTTTGCGTCTTCACCATTCCAAGTGAGTTTGTTCTCGCCTTGTTTCAGACCCTTCAGGTTGTATTCGCGCACAACGGCTCCATCAGCATCACGCACTTTCACAGTCACTTCCTCTGCCGCCATCGGCAATGAGAAACGGAAATCATGGTCTCTGTCATTCGTACCGCGCACAACTTTGGATGAATCCCCCGCAACCGCTTTGCCGATCAAGTTCAACGCCTGGAAGTTTTCAGAAGGTTTTTGTGCTGCCTTCATTTCTTCAAGTGTCTTGTTGATATTCTGCATTTGCTCGAGTGACGAGAAGTTCGCCAATTGAGCCGCCATTTCATGGGACTTCATCGGGTTTGTCGGATCCTGATTCTTCATTTGCGTCAGCATCAGTTTGAAGAACGCATCCTTATCCATATTCGGATTACCCGTTGTACGAATTTTCTGAGTGGGATCAGTCCAATTCGGATCCGCAAGCTTGTTCGCCACCGCGCCAAGATCTTCATCTCCGACTTTCGCTTTATCATGAGCGCTCAATGAGCTTGCGACATTGGTGCTTGTCGGTTTTTCAGATGTTGCCCCGAAAGCATTTACTCCCAATTTCGTGTTGACCACTGTCATTCAAGTTCCCCTTTTCCGGCTACCGCCGCCATTAAGCTACAAGATTCAATCCGCTGCCTTTGCCTTCTGTCGTACGCGGTGCTGCCTTCACAGACGCGGTATCGATAGGCTGCAAAGGATCACGACGTTTACCAGCATAGCCACGAAGCGGTTGCATATCAGTGAAGGATTCACGACGACCCTGATTTCCAAAGCTGTCGTTGAATTGATTCCAGAACTGACGTGCCTGGTCTCTTTGACCTTGGCCGTTCGTATTATTTTGGTTTTGCGTCGCTGTGTCGGCAGACGTCGTGTTCACAACATCCACTTTAACATTTTCCACGGACAATTTGTGAGCAGCAAGACTGTTCTTCAAATCAACTAGACTAGACTCAATCGTCTTTTTCGCCTCTGGAGAGTCCGCCTGCATTTGAAGATTCACTTTTCCGTCCTGAAGCATGACTTTCAAGTGAATTGTTCCCATATCCTCAGAGGACATCTGAACTTTCACTTCACCGCCACCTTTTTTAATCAGGTATTGGGCTTGATCCATCAATTGCTTCACGTTGGCTTCGTTCGCTGCTGCATTCACCGGTGCTTTAGGTGCCATTGCCGCCATTGCCGGATCAAACTTCAGGCTTTCACCCTTGATCGGCTGCGCCTGCAGACTTTCAAGTCCCATCAACTCGGACTTGAATTCCGCGGCCTTGGTCGTCAGTTTTTCCTGGGCTGCATCCTTGCCCTCTGTCATTCCCTGCTGCATGAACTGCTGTGCCGAGTTCTGCATCATGGATTGACCTTGATTCTCCTGTTGGAAGAATGATTCAGGACCGACTTTTCCGTTCACGGCCTGCTTCATCAAATCCATCTGCTGAGGCTTCTCCATACGTGGAGCCTCAAGGGCTTTGGTGAATTCGTCAGTCAGCTCCACTGATGACTCCTCCATCACGGCACCTTCGGTTTTTTGCTGGGCTGCCGCTGCTGCCTGTTTTGCCGCCAATGCCGCTAACAATGCCGGAGACATAGTCTCCTTCATCTGACCCTGCAAATGCGGAGGCAGCTTATCCAGAAGACTCTGTTGGGCCACTTCCGGAGCTGCTGGAGCCGGCACCGCCGCTTCCATTGGCATCTCGGCTTCAGGCTTCATGGCGCTGTCGTCCATCATCATGCGTGATGCCAACGAGCCACCCAGATCAGGCATTGCCGTGGCTTTCGCCGGCGCTTCCTGTTTCATCCAGAACTTCTTATTCAAGTTATCAACTGCAGTCCCGATTTGGTTCTGCTTTTCCTGCGCTGCTGCCACTCGCATTTGCATGTGCTCTTGCGACATACCAATACCCGCTGCCATTTCCGGCATCGGTTTCGGAGTTTGCGGTTGTGGCATTTGCTGCAATTGAGCAAGCAAGGACGCATACATGGCCGTGGCTTGTTCTGCCTGGTCATCGTCCAAGTCTAATTGATCAATCACAGCTTGCGCTGTCACTTCAGGGGATTGTTTGAGCTGGCTGTCGTCCAGTTCGGCCATCGCTTCCACAAGTCGTGTGGGAGGGATTTCAAATTCACTCTCGAATGAGTCCATGAATTCTTTGATTGCCTGCTGTCGATTCGCCGCCCGCTTTTCTTTCCCATCGTTAGTGCTGACCTTACGTTCTGGTTTCGATTCATTCGCCGGAGCTTTTTCTTCCTTAGGCTCTTTCGAGTCGTTAGAGTCTTTAGCTCTGGTTTCCTGTTTCGCTGATTCTTTGGTTTCTTTCGGACTTCTCAGGCTGATTTTGTCCTGAAGAGCTTTACCAAAACCCGAATCGGCACCGGAACTTTTGAAATCTTTCTCCTGAAGTTTGTCAGAAGCTTGAGACTTCAATTCGGTCGCACCCACCATTGGGGGGCCGACTATGTTTAACACTCTTTTTTCCTCCTATTTTTCAGATGCTGGAGCACGTTTGTAACCGGCGTACTTCTCAGAAATGATCTGAGCTTTCTCCGGTTTCAACAAATTCATGATATCAGCAGCATTTTTCTTTTTCATACGACCAAGTATCTCAACCACCAAATCCTCGTCCATCGTCTCAAAGACTTTGGCCGCCTGTGGGGGTTTCATATTGGTATACATCTGTACCAAGGTATCGACTTTCTGGTCGTCAGCCTTGACCCGGTCCTCAAGCATGCTGGAAATTCTGCCACGCATGTCTTCAAGTTCCTTTAAGCGTTTATCCAATTCAACTTTCTGTGCCTGAAGCTCTGTCTCCTGACGATTCAATTCTTCTTCGCGCGCATCAAGTTCTTTTCTTCTGTCTGTCAGTTTTGTCAGATGATCGATTTCATCGGTCGATAACGAAACCGGCTTGGCTTCAGGAGCCGCTTCCGCGACCGTTTTTTCCTCTGCAGCTGGTGCCGCTGGAGCCGGAGCAGATTGAGCCATCGCACCACCATTCAAAGTGATTTCGACGCGTTTTAAAACATTATCTATTTCTTCGTGATTTTGAAAACCCACAACGGCAAGGATCAATCCCAAGAATGAAAAACTGGCCATTTTCCAATGAACGCCGGATTTCTTTTTTTTCTTTTTTGGTGCTGACATTTTCATGCGACGACGCAGTTGCTGCTCAACGTCTTCAGAGGATAGATCCAAATGCAAGCGAGGCGACGCGGGATTCTTTGTGAATTTCACACTCCCGTTATTCTCGTCAGCAACTTTGCGTGCATTTTTAAAGAACTGATCGTATCCAGTTTTCATCGACTTCCTTCATCCTTGAATCGAGCAGAACATCCTGTTCAGCTGTTTTTCTTAAACCGCAGGATCGCCTGCTCATCCATCTCTTTTTGATCCTGGATCTTTCGTTCGGCTTTGTATTCCTCGAACTGATTTTCCCGGGTCTTCTCCATAATTTTATAGTCTAGAGCGGCTTGTCGCAAAATTTCTCTCTTGGCCTCGACTATTTTCTCGATCTCTTGAATATTTTGCTCTTGGTGCTGGATGCGGATCTTATGGCCTTTTAAAAAATCATGGATCTGGGAAAGGGCTGGACCTTGGGCGCCCCCGGCCTGAACCAGGCTCCCCGCGCGGGCTTGCGCATCCAGGATATCCTGATGCATCTTATCCAGCTTGGCCTGATATTCATTTAATACATCCACCGCGTCCTGAAAGTTCTTCTGGGCGATGTTTTCCACGACCTTGCGATGTTCAAGGACTTTTTGCAGGGGAAATTTGAATCTCACGAATCACCCCCGATTAAGCGTTGATCAGGATTTGCTGAAGCATGCGAACGGTATTGTTGAAATTGGTGGGATCCTCGACTCTTTGCTTTAAGAAGTCGTTCACCTGATCAATAATCTTCACAGCCTTATCGATCTTGGGATTGGAACCCGGCTTGTAAGCCCCGATATTGATCAAATCTTCTGCATCTTTATAAACTGCCAAAGTCTCTTTCAGCTTTTGCGCCAGTCGCACGTGTTCAGAGGACGAAACAGCCTTCATAACACGCGATGCACTTTGCATGATATCAATCGCAGGATAGTGACCACGGGCTGCCAGGGCACGTGAAAGCACGATATGTCCGTCCACGATGGAACGAACAGAGTCCCCGATTGGATCATTCATATCATCACCCTCTACGAGAGTGGTGTAGAAACCTGTAATACTGCCTTCGCCTTCAAAGTTACCGGCGCGCTCCAGCAGTTTCGGAAGAGTTGCAAATACAGACGGCGTGTAACCTTTTTGAGAAGGTGGCTCGCCCGTCGACAAACCGATTTCACGTTGAGCCATGGCAAAACGAGTCACCGAATCCATCATTAATAAAACATTTTTACCCTGAGCGCTGAAGTACTCTGCCATGGCTGTTGCCACATAGGCACCACGCATACGCAGAAGAGGACTTTGATCACTCGTCACGCAGACAACCACGGAGCGAGCCATACCTTCAGGACCCAAATCATGCTCGATAAACTCACGCACCTCACGACCACGTTCACCAATCATGGCGATCACGTTGACGTCGGCACTGGTGTTACGGGCCATCATACCCAACAACACGGACTTACCCACACCGGAACCTGCCATAATAGCGACACGCTGGCCTTGGCCTGCGGTTAATGCGCCATTGATCGCGCGGATACCCACATCCAGGGGCTCGCGAATTGGCTGTCGTTCAAGGGGATTACGAATCTCACTGTACAAAGGAACTTCACGGAAATTTTCGATCTCGCCTTTGTTATCCAAAGGTCGACCCAAACCATCCACCACGCGACCCAATAGCTCGTCGCCAGCGCGCACAGTGGCAATTTGACGGGAAAGAATAATCTTGGAACCTAAAGCGACGCCTCTCATATCATTGAGGGCCATCATCAATACGTGCTTGTCTTTAAATCCCACCACTTCCGCAAGGAAGGAGCGATCAAGACCTGTGGGATTGATTTGCACGATACTGCCGACGCTGGCGCCCGGCAGGTATCCCTTGATCAGCATCCCGTTCACTTCCGTCACTTTGCCGCTATCGCGGGTCAAATGGATGGAGTTGACCAGGTCGGAATATTTATCCAGATCAAGAGACATTTCACTCATTAACTTGCAACCTTATCTTTTACTTTGGGCATGTTCTCGGAAAGCACAGACCACAATTGCTCCAAGCGCTGTTCCACGCGGGCATCGACTTCACCGTAGTTTGTTTCAACAATACAGCCGCCAGCCATGATTTCAGTGCTTGGTTCGAAGCGGATTTTTTTTGTGAATTCCAGATCACGACCTGTTTCTTTTTTCAGTTCTTCCAAAAACTCAAATTGTTCCTGAGAAACATGGACTGTGATTTGCTCTTCATCCTGAGCAAGGCTGACTGCATCTCTTAAGATTTGCACCATGGCTTCATTATTAGTGGAAAGTTCTGCCTTCGCCAGGCGACCTGCCATTTTATAAGCAAGTGTTACCAGGTGATTTTCATTAAAAGCTGCGAGTTCTTTTTTAAGTTCTTTCACGCCCAACAATAATTCATCCAACCCCTGCATGCGGGTTACGATTTCTTCAGAGACTTTTTCAAAAGCCTCTTTGCGGCCTTCTTCAAGTCCCAAGTTGTAGGCTTCCTGGTAAGCTTGCTCCTGAATTTCCTTAAGTTTATCCAAAGCTGCGGCTTCGATCTTCTCTTGCTCGTCAACTTTCTCAACCTGATCGACACCCGTTTGAATACGGATCGCATCGTTCATGCGGAAATCAGAACCACGCTTCTTTTGCGTCAAATAGTCCATGGCCTGAGAGGGAGTGCCCAACTCAAATTTAGCTGGTACGAACTCCAGGACTGTTTTTTCAGCCACATCCTTTTTAAGGACCGCTTTAGTGTGAGCCCCAGGGCCCTGTTTGCCGCTACTAGACCATTGCATCTTCTGAACCGCCTCTTGCAATCAGGATTTTGCCTTCCGCCTCTAAGCGGCGAGCCGCATTGACAATCTCTTGCTGAGCAGATTCGACGTCGGACAAACGGGAAGGTCCCATGTTCGACAAATCTTCGCGTAACATCTCGGCCGCACGAGCGGAGATATTCTTGAAGATTTTGACACGAATATCTTCGCTGGAAGTTTTGAGTGCCAACAAAAGTTTGTCGTTCGGTACTTCCTTGAGAAGCGCCTGAATACCACGGTCGTCGATTTTGATGATGTCGTCGAAGACAAACATAAGTTTGCGGATCTCTTCGGCAAGAAGTGGATCTTTTTCTTCCAAGCGGGACATGATCGCCGTTTCCGTGTTTTTGTCCATAACGTTGAGCATTTCCGCCACCGGCTGAACCCCGCCCAATGCGGCTTGTTCCACGGTTGCAGTGTTGGACAATTGATTTTTTAATACGCGATCGATCTCGGCAATAAGCTCAGGATCGACGTGTTCCAAATTGGCCATACGCAGAACAACCTCTGCCTGTAAAGCCTCTGGAAGACGTTTTAGAACCTCACCCTTTTTCTCCGGCTCCAAGTGAGCCAGGATCACCGCAACTGTCTGCGGATGTTCATTCACCAGGAAGGTCGCCAATGACTTGGCATCGACCATCTCCAGGGATTCCAATGAACGGGAGCCACCTGTTGTGATATTCAAACCACCCAGGATACCTCTGGCACGTTCCTCGCCCAATGCATCCACGATTGTTTCTTTCGCAGAGATGGATTCAGAGAAGATATAGTCTTCAGTCTCAGAAATCATTTCATAGAATTCTTCCAGCACACGTTTTGTCACATGAACCGGAACGACACGCAATTTACTCATTTGATTGATCAGCTTGCGAATATCCGCATCATCCATGCGACGCAAGAGGACCTTCACCGCATCCTTACCAAGGTAATTGATAAGTATCGCCGCTTTGTCGAAACCTTTGAGCTGTTCGTACTCAATATGTTCGGCTTTATGCAGTTTCATTACGGATCCTTCCTAACCAACCACATGCCGAAGGCATTGGCCGCTTTTTCCTCGTCACGACCCATTGTGGCCATGATACGGTCTTTCAATAATTCAGACTCAGCTTTCTCTGGATCAATGGATTCCTGCAGAACAGGAAGGGCCGTTGACATACCAGGAAGCGTGTTATCCACAGATTGAAGTTCTTCAAGTTCTTCGATCGTTCTTGGCAACATCTCTTCAACAGAATCCTGGAAGCTGTCGGTGATCCATTGCATGAAGGGACGAACCACGATGAAAAAGAACAGCGCCAAAGAGAAACCCAGCAATGCCCATTTGAACAATGCATGGATCAGCTTCTTACGCTCAAGCGTCGTCAGTATTTTCTCTGCTTCAGAAAAGTCTTCCGGTTGGAACTGAATGGATTCAACTTTAACCGAGTCACCACGTGCGGCATTGAAACCAATGGCACCTTTAATCAGATCCTCATACTTTTTAACTTCTTCCACAGAACGAGGCTGCCATTTGCTTTCCGTCGTGCCGTCTGCGTTCTTCGTCGTCACATGAACGCCATCAACCACAACCGCCACACTCAGGCGCTCCAGATTACCAGCCGCTTCGCGAATATTGCGGACTGTTTTAGGAACCTCGTAGTTGATTGTCTTAAGTTCTTTTTTAACGTCCTGTTTAAAACCCACCTGGCCGGAACCGTCTTCAGCACCTGGAATATTGGAACGGGAACCTGGAACACCAGAAGGATTGGTACGCGCCCCATCCAAAGATTCCTCTTCGGATTGTTGGGAGCGAATCGCTGTCTTGTCCGGATCCACTAATTCTTCGACTGAAGAGATCACACGGTGATTCAAAGTGGCATCCACTTTAGCCACCACTTTAGCGTGACCCACTACTTTGGAAAGGATGTCTTCGATACGATCTTCGAAATCACCTTCCACTTTG
The DNA here is from genome assembly GCF_047305925.1 of Bdellovibrio sp. HCB290. GTDB lineage: Bacteria > Bdellovibrionota > Bdellovibrionia > Bdellovibrionales > Bdellovibrionaceae > Bdellovibrio. Next base: position 3,364,475 of record NZ_CP178620.1, read on the forward strand.
GCTTTCAGGTCCAACAAATCGTTGGAGCCACCGGTTGTACCATCAGAGGCACGAGTCAGTACTTTACCACGCTCATCCAGGACCGCGACTTTATCCGCATCCATGCCTTCAACTGCATTTGCAACCAGGTAACGGATACCGCGAACTTGTTCCTGGGAAAGTTCTTTACCCTGGTGAAGTTCAACTACAACGGATGCTGAAGGCGAACCGCCTTCTTCAAGGAATGTCTTTTTATTTGGAAGAGCCAGGATGACTTTGGATTGTTTCACCGCCGTCAATGTGTTGATGGCTCTCATCAACTCCCCTTGCAGTGCTCTTTGATAATTGATCTTTTGCGCGTAAGAGTTTACGCCGAAATCCTGCTTGTCGAAAAGCTCCAGGCCGATAGAACCCATTTTTGGGGAACCAATTTCTGCCATCATCGTCATTTGCGTTGAATGCAGAAGCTCTTTGGGGATCGCTACTGTTTTACCACCATCGCGCAGCTGGAACGGAATATTCTTTTCGTTCAGTTTGGCAACGATCGTGGAAACCTGTTCAGTTGGAATGTTTGTAAAAAGAGGAACATAGTCCTTGCCGGACGCCATGAACATCATCGTCAATAAAGCTACTACCGCGATTAAGGTAACGGCAATAACTGAAAGTCTTTTGGTTGGACCCAGATTTTTAAAGAACTCACGGAACTGGACAACCAATCCACCAAAAATTTTGTTCAAAGAATCCCTCCGGTCTTACGCTTTGACTCCGCCAAAGCACGCGATCTAACGAAACATGTATCAGTAAAAATAAACTAAAAACTAAACCTGCATTTTCATGACTTCTTGGTACGCATCGATAATTTTATTGCGTACTTGAACCATGACTCGCAATGCGATGTCGGCTTTTTCGGAGGCGATCATCGCACCCGCGACATCATCCGTTTTTCCAGTGGCGATATTTTGCGCAAACTTGTCTGAAGTTTTTTGCAATTCATTCACAGAACTTACGGCATCCTTCAAGGTATCAGCAAAGCTCTTGCCAGATTCAGATGTTGAATTCAGTGGTGTCGTTGCGCCCGAGATAGACAGTGATTTGGAATCACGCAGATTGCCTGTCTCGAGAAATCTGTTTGCATTTGATACTGTAAAACCTTCCATGGCTTCACTTCTCCTTGTACTGAGTACTCTCTAAAAATTGTAAGCTATACGTTTAAAAAATTCCTGCTTTTTCAACCTAGTCTAGGAACTATCTTCCTATCTCCAAAGCACTCATGGCCATATCTTTTGACGCCTGCATTGCCGATACATTGGCCTCGTAAGAACGCGACGATTGTATCATATTGGTCATTTCTTCCATGAGATTGATATTGGGATAAGCGACGTAACCCTCTGGATTTGCATCAGGATGATCCGGCTCATACTTCAACAACGGCGCCTTGCGATCCGAGATAATATCTGTGACCTGGACCCGTTGCATATTTCCCATAGGGTCTGTGCCTGTCACGATTTCGCCAAAATTCTTAGCGTCGGGCATACTTTCAAAAACGACGTCTTTACGGCGGTACGGGCCGCCTTCCGGGGTCTGGGTCGTATTGATATTGGCGATATTGCTGGCAATGGTATTCATGCGCATTCTTTGCGCTGCCATACCACTGCTACTAATTCTCATACCGGTTAAAAAATCAGCCATGATTTACTCCCGAACATCCTGTTCGTGATTAAAAATTACTAACGACCTTCAGACGCTGCGTACTTCAATGCTGCCATTTTTTTATTGATCAGCTGAAGTGCGGTTTTGTACATGATGGCATTCTCTGACAACGCCGACATTTCCTTTTCCAAGTCCACAGTATTGCCGTCATTGTTGACTGCACCCTCTGGATTTTCATAAATGTCTGGTCGAGTCTTGGCTACAGAAACACCACCCAGTGAAAAGTGATCACCGGCGCTGGTGCTTAGGGCATTCATGCCATCCATGTTCATCGAGCGGGACAAAGCCTCCTCGAAGTCCATTTTTTTCGCGTGATAACCCGGAGTCTCCGCATTCGCAATATTGGAAGACGTAATGTTATTGCGGAGCTGCCTCATACGCATTGACGTTGCGAGGCCGTTTATCGTTTTATCGAAAATATCACCACTCATGCGACACCTTCTTCCCTGTACTCGTTGAGTTTGTTTCTCAAGGTTCTGATACTGATTCCAAGCATTTGCGCCGCACGCGTGCGGTTCTGTGCCGTCAGCTCAAGGGTCTGAAGAATCAGACGCTTCTCGACAGCAGAAAGGGACATTCCCGGAGCAAAATCTGCTGCCGTTTCGTCCTTTACCGATTCAAATTGAATAGATTGCATTTCAATGATCTGGCCTTTGGTCAACACCACCGCACGCTCGATCACATTCTCAAGCTCACGGATATTTCCAGGCCAGTTCCAGGAATTCAAACGGGCATAAGCGTCGACCGAAAAGCTCAATCCCCTGCGACCATGCATGATCTGAGTTACTTCCAGAATAAAGCTCACAATCCCCTGGAAGTCATTGGTACGATCTTCCAGGCGGGGAATTTCCAAATGAATTACCGCAATTTTATAAAACAAGTCCTGTCTGAATTGTTCCTGCTTCACCATCGCGCGCAAATCACGCCGTGATGTAGAAATGAAACGCGGGCGAGTGCCATCAGTTCGTTCGGCAAGCTTCATCAACTCCGCCTGCACGTGTGATGATGCGCAATCCAGATCCTCGATCAGCAAAGTGCCACCATCGACTTTATCAAAATTAAAGCCTCCGGCATTTTTGCATTCCAGCACTTGCAATTTATTTGCACGGCTTTTCGAGTAGATATATCGAGCCAGGCTGGTTTTACCCACACCCGCTTCACCCACAACCAGAAGACTTGCCTGCGTGGCCGCAAGCTGCAAACCCAGTTGCTTTGCTTCGTTCATTTTTCTGTCTTCGATGTTTAAAGCATCAAAATCAAAATACGACATGCTGTCCCTACTCCTACTTGCTATCCTGCTTGTCCGCTGCCATTGCCGGAATTCTTTGAATATACTTTTTATAACCGTCTCGCCACTCGGAGTTCTTCAGCTGCTCCTGCGCAAGGTTTTTCCAAAAGCCACTTTTTTGACCTTTGAATTCGTTCCAAACTTCCGCTGCTTTTTGAACATCGCCGCGATTAAAATAAATCTGACCTAACTTATAGCGAATAGAAGAAAGCGGACGCTTGTCTTCGTATTGCTCCAAAAGATTCCCGTAAGCAGAAATCGCTTTGTCCTTTTGATTGGATTCAAGATAGGTGTTGCCCATCATTTCCAAAGCCTTCGCATGCACGACTGGGGAAACTTTTTTCGAATCCACCATCAACTTGTCGATCATGTTCAGTGCCTGAAGAGCGTCCTCTTTTTTGCCCTGTTTCAGTTGTAGCTCTGAAAGTCTTAAGTAAGGCTCAGCCACCAGTTCCGGCTGACCTTTCCAGGTTCTTAGCAATTCACCCAGGTAACGAACTGCAGAGTCCGTGTCGCCGCGTCTTTCCAACAGGCGAACAGCCACGCCCACGCGTTCAATCTGTTCTTTCTCTGTCAGCTTTTCCGGATTCTTGATGTTTTTTAGATATTCATACGCTTGATTGTACTTTTGATCCGCCTCGGAAACTGCAGCCAAACGCAGATTCAATTCCTCAACCGAAGGAACCTGTTCCTTCACGTTGATTTCTTTTGCTTCCTGAGTGCCGGCCATCGCATAGACACGATTCAGTACATCCTTATAGTAACGAGCTGATTCAGTCGGAGTCCCGGCCATTTCAAACGCGCGTCCCACATTGTACTTTGTATCCAGACGATGGGAGTTTTTCAGCCAGTTGTCAGAGTATTCACTGTGTGTTTTCAATGCACCAATGAATTCACCTTTTTCAACCTGACCATCCAGTTTTGCATTAATGTTGCTGATGATACGGCCCGTGATTAAAGGCACATCCACTGATCCCGGGTGCTCCTGATAGTATTTTGACAACAGATTGATGGACTTATCAAACTCGTCACGCTGGGAATAACCATCAGCAACCATCACCGTCGCGAATTGTTCCATGTTTGGCAAATCCACTTTCTTTGCCAGCTCCATGATCTCTTTCACGGCGTTTGCAGTTTCCTTGGGTTTCATGCCTTTCATACGTGCACTCAACAGACGCAGACGGGAAATGACCGCACTTGGCGTTTCACCATAACGGAAGTATGTTTCAAGATAAGCCCCCATCACGCGGGATTTATCTGCCCCCAGAATATCCAGCAACTCCCCCAGACGGGTCATCGCATATGGAGCATGGTCACTAGATGGAAACTTCTTAACAAACTCGCGGTACATGTCCAAACTTTGTGGATATTGCTTCAGACCGAACATGGATTCTGCCTGATTATAGAAAGCACTCGGATAGACGCTTTGTCCTTCCGGATACTTTTTCAGGGCACTCTTATATTCTTCAATGGATTTCGCGTAGTTCTTAGCACGCACCCAAACATCACCACGACGGAAGGCCGCTTCGATCTTCAGGTCACGATTGTTAGAGCTCTTTTCAATCTCATTAAATTGAGCGACAGCATCATCCCACTTGCTAATACGAGAGTAAGCCAAGCCCATTCCCATTCGTGCAAGATCCTTGGAGATGGAATCCTTGCCACCAAAGTTTTTGTTTTCAATATGTTCATTGAACAGACGCAAAGCCGCCAGGTTGTCACCGCGATCCAAAGTCAGATAGCCGATCTTCAATGACGTTCTTTCAGCTAATGGAGATTTTGGATATTTCTCGATAGCTTCTTTGTACTTTTGAATCGCTTCATCAAAGTATTCGATTTTTCCGCTGCTGTTGTACAAAGCCAAGTTCACGTCACCCGTCATGAAATCGACGATTTCATTGTACTCAGATTTTGGATACTTCTCGAGGAACCAATCACGGGTTTTCAGGAACACGCCATAGCGTTCCTTTTCAAACAGTGTCAAAAGCAATCGGGCCTGCTTGTTTTCATCCGTCGGTTTCGGAGTGACTTCATATATTGTCGGCGTCACTTTTAACTTTTCCCAGTGGGCCACCGGAGTTTCCAGCATCGGAAATGAAATATAGTAGTTGTCCTTAGCGCGAATGATGGAGTCTTCCTTAATATCATAAGGTTTGATTGAAAAACGCTCGTAATGGGGATCGCCACCATCAAAGATTCCGGCATGAACCTGATCAGCCTGCGCCACAACCGGGCCGGCACTATTAATCGCCAAGGCATCTGACGTGGCTGGTTTACGATCTCCAGTTTTAGATTTCGCCGCTGTTTTTACAGCTTTAGCTTCGTCATCTTTTGCAGTCGGTTCAGTCTTTTTTGCTGGAAGTTTCTTCGCTGCTTTCACCATATTAGGATTCAAATAGAAATCCATGATCAAGCGCGAAGGTTGATCTGTCAGATAATCAAATGTTTCGATGTTTTCGCCAGAAAGGGTAAAGGAAACCACAGACTTGCCGTCAGCGCCCTGAGGATCTACAGAAACTTTCGTCACCATGTCACTTTTAAATGTGTTCAATGACTTGATGGTCGATTCATCAAGTGCAGGTACAGTCATACGGACGATCGTCTGGCCTTTGTCATCCAAACGTTTAACGTCATAGTCCCAGTTTTGCTGTCCCAACAATTCCAAATGCACTGTATCGCCCTGGAAGTTGATGAAGCCGTTGACTTTGTTATTTACTGCATTGGCTACTAGACCAAAGCAGAGGCATCCTGCCAAAATTACGTTGCGCAAAGTGTTCACTCCTAGAACCCCTTTTCCCCTGCGTTGTGCTTTTGCACATACGATGCCAGCCTTGCAAACGTCTATTGGCAAATATGTTCAAGATGGGCAAAATGTTTCATAGAATTATTGTCAGGCCTGACAAAGCGATGACAGCGACTTAGGTCTGGTTTGAATTTGTATGACTGAATTTTCCCTTAGAAGATTCCGATAGATAGGCGATATGAGAAACCACCTTAAATACATCATCATGAGTTTACTTCTTGGCAGTTGCGTATCTGTGGAGCTTCCATCCGGAAAAACAAAGCCCGCAAAAGACGTGGAGTTCTCTGAACCCGGCTCGCCATATTCATCATTCAAATCCAAGAATGCGGACCGCGCATGGCAGAGCTCAAAGACTGGCAACACGATTTCATTTCTTTCAGAGTGTGGCAGTAATGCAGACCCAAGTCTGCAAACACTGGAAACAGAATCCTTAAGCGCCATCAACAAACTTGAAATTCTGAAAACAGAAACCAAGACCTTCAATGGTCGCGAGTCCCGCCAAACCATCTCTGCAGGTACGATTGACGGTGTTCCAGTGGCATTGGCCTTGGTGGTATTTAAAAAGAACGGCTGCAACTACACGCTCAGCTACGGTGGCGTGGAAAAGCAATTCAACTCTGAGCTTCCAGTATTTGAGAAGTTCAAAGCTGACTTTAAGGCACCCTAGATGCATCAGGCACTTTTACCTTTAACTAATTTCACGATCGAGATCTTCCATTTTCTGGGTGGTATTGGTCTGTTGACGCGTGAAATTTACCGCGAGCTTGTCGGATCCAAAATCTATTGGCGTCTTTTGGGCGAGCAAATTTACCAAGTCGGCATTCGCTCTGCCCCGTTGATTGTCGTAACTGCAGTTACGATTGGCGCTGTAATGTCCCTGCAGTTCGGATTGGGTCTGGAAAAATTCGGTGGCAAAATGTATGTGCCAAAATTATTGGCCGTCACGATACTGCGTGAAATGGGTCCGATGTTCACAAGCCTGATGTTGGCTGCCCGCGTGGGTGCGGGTATCGCCAGTGAAATTGGTTCTATGGTCGTGACTCAGCAAGTGGATGCGATCCGCGCGTTGGGCACCTCCCCGATTCGCAAAATCGTTATTCCCCGGGTTCTTGCCTGCCTGATCACTTTACCAATCCTATGCGCTGTCACCAACGTTGTGGCCAATGCTGGTGGATTGTTCATTGGTGCAGTTGAACTTAAACTTGATCCAGGATTTTACCTGTTGAAGGTCCTTTCCACCTCTTCCGTGGGAGACTACGTTTCTGGATTCGGCAAAACCTTCTTCTTTTCTCTGTTTATCTCTATACCTGCTTGTTATTTTGGTTTGAACGTTAAGAACGGAACCAAAGAAGTGGGTATCGCCACTACAAAAGCTGTGGTGGTGTCCTCTATCCTGATTTTGATCGGTGACTTTTTCCTTTCGAAACTTTTCTGGATTGTGGAGGGATTCCTATGACACAAAAACCACAAGCCTTTATTGAAGTTATCGACTTTCACAAAACCTTTGATGATAAAAAAGTTCACCAGGGCGTGAGCTTTTACGTGCGCAAAGGCGAATGCTTGGGCCTGATCGGTGGATCAGGCACTGGAAAATCTGTTTTACTGCGAACTTTGGTGGGCCTGGAAAAACCTGACAAGGGTCAGGTGATTGTGGACGGAATTGAAATCGGTGGCATGCGGGAATCTGAACTGGTCGAAATCCGCAAGAAAGTAGCCTATGCCTTTCAAGGTGGTGCTTTATTTGACTCGATGACCGTTTATGAGAATCTGGCCTACCCACTGCGTGAACATTTCAAGTTCACGGAAAAAGAAGTGGAAGCGCAGATCAAAGCGCAACTTGAAGAGTTCGGTCTGGCTCCGGGCACCGAAAAGCTTTATCCCGGAAGTCTTTCCGGTGGTATGCAAAAACGTGTGGGCCTGGCCCGCGCCATGATGATTCACCCCGAAGTGGTTTTGTACGATGAACCCACGGCAGGTTTGGATCCTTATAATACTAAAAAGATTCAAGAATCTATTTTGAAACTGAAATCCAAAGGGATGACCTCCATTTTGGTCACTCACGATATGCCTACGGTCTATGCGGTGTGCGATAAAGTCGCACTTCTACAAAACGGGCGTATCAGTGAACAATACACCATCGATACTTTGAAAAAAGAACCGAGCGGCGCCATGACAGAATTTATCAACGGAGAAAGCGCGTAATGGAATCTTCACACAGCACACAAGTCAAAGTCGGAATCTTTCTTGCCATTGGTATCGTGATTATTCTCGGTTCCATATTTTTTATTGGCGGCGAAAAATCCATCTTCAAATCCTACGTTCACCTTCACGCCCACTTTGATCAGGTTCAAGGCTTGGCAGAGGGCAGTGTGGTTTCCCTTTCCGGGGTTACGATCGGAAACGTGCAAAAAATCAACTTCCTATCTGAAAAGAACGCCTTGGACGTAGTGATGAGAGTCGACAAAACCTTCACCGGAAGAATCCGCGAAGGCTCCCAGGTGGAAATCCGCACGCAAGGTGCTTTGGGTGATAAGTTTGTCTTTATCATTCCCGGTGATCCCCGCAATCCTGAAATCAAAGACGGCGAGATTCTGGAAGTTGCAAAACCGACAGACCTGATCGGTGTGATTTCAGAGCGTGGTGGTGAGGCAGGAAAACTATTCGACGTGATCAATGAAATGTACAAAATCACAAAATCCATGAACGACGGCAACCGCCTGGGTAAAATCATGGAGAATTTTGAATCCACTTCCAAGAACTTAAGCAAAGTCAGCGGCGAAGCTTCGCAAATGATGACCAAACTAAATGAAGGCAACAGCGGCGAGAAGCTAAAACAAACAATCAACAAACTTGATGCCATCGTATCCAAAGTAGACCGCGGCGAAGGCACCCTGGGCGCTTTAATCAACGATCCAAGCATCCACAATCAGTTGAAAGCCCTATTGGGCGGCACTCAACGCAAAAACAACGTAAAAAGCCTTCTACGCACATCCATCGAAAAAGAAGAATAAAGGTAACAGTTACCTTTTCGTACTGCTTCGCAATAGGAGGCACAGAACATAAATTCTGTGCCTTTTTCTTTATCCGATCTGGGTCCCCGGATTGCACTAGCATTCCCTGTCGTACACTTTATGTCGTCAGGAGTAATATATGCCAGCTAAGCCCCCAAAGAACCGCGAGCGCTGTCATAGTGTCTTAAAATTGGACACGGGCCTGCGTTTGGCTATGGCCTTCATTATCCCCTTTGTATCGTCTTTATCGGCCCAGGGGCAGGTTATGGCCTGTGACCAGGTGTTTTCCACGACAGCTCGTAATGACCTTGCTCCCTACTATGATATCGCCATGGACCGCGCCCTGACTAAGTCTGTGCGTGAGTTCAGCGACTATGATGGTCTGTCTTCAAAAGATCTTTTGTATATCGTTGAGAAAATTTATCGTGAAGAAGAAGGTCGCCGCTATCAAATTTCCGATTACGTAAGACTGACACCGCAGGAACGAACCACCAAGGATCTGGCGCGAGTTATTGGTGAGCGCGTAACCCACATGGGATTGGTAAACTATTTCCGTGAAAACGGAATCCTTTTGGACCAGTCCACTTTGGTTTCAAAAATCAGAACCTTCAATCGCGCGGCATTGACGAATTATTCCTCTGCTGTCTTTGGCGCCATCGGTTTTGCAAACGGCCGTATGCCCATCTTTTTACCTGAAGCCTATTTGAAGATTGCCACCGAGGACATGAACGTACTTTTACTGCGCGGACTTGATTCTAAAGAGGGCAAAGAGATCCAAAAGAAGTATCAAAGAAACCAGGAACTTTTCCGCGCTTACGAGCATATCAATAGAAACTACACTCGCGTCGCGTTAGCCATCGTGTTTGCAGTACTTTGGAATAAAGGTGACGACTTCTTTAAAGAAAAACACGACGACGTTCTTAAAGATCTATGGACTCTTGTTGTCGCAGAAATCACAAAGAAGGGAAGCAACTAGTGAAGAAGCTTACTTTCCTGTTTGCATTTCTATTCTTAACGGCGTGTCAGGATGGTGGCTTTGATGCCGCCGGAACGTACGTTCCGGCAACTTCAAAAAGTGATGCAAACAAAACCTCAAAAAATACTTCGAACACCTCGATAATCGGTGGCGAGGATGTTAAGCCAGGAAGCGATATTTCCCGTACGGTTCTTTCATTTAAATCCTTGAAAAAACCCCTTGATTCCCAAGTGGGCAGCCAGGATGTTGTCGTCACTCAATGTACAGCAGCTGCCTTAACTCGCAGAGTGGTGCTGACCGCTGCTCACTGCCTGAATGCCGACAATCAAAGCTACATCGAATTGAATTCCGGCGTCACTGTCGCAACAATCCCCGTTGTTAAAAGTGTGACTATTGATGAATATCAAACAGATCCCACAGCGGATTTAGCATTGGTTCTTTTGGGCGAAGATCTTCCGGAAAACACAATCACTGTCTCCATCCCCAATCCGGATATGAAAGTGGATTTGGAAACTCTGGATCTGATCGCTGCCGGTTATGGTAAGAACAAAGACGCCATCACAAACGCCGCAGGATCCGATCTTAAAGAGGGCGTGGGAGTTTTACGCGTCGTTATTCTGAAAATTTCCGCCTATCAGTTTTCTGAGAATCGCTTTTTAGTCGATCAGTCTGCAGGCAAAGGATTTTGTCAGGGTGATTCCGGTGGTCCCGCATTCTTTGAGCATGGCTCGAAGTTTTATGTGATTGGTGTTGCCAGCAAAACTATTGCTCCAGAAGGACAAAGCGAAGACTCTTCAGGTCATTGCAGCTTCCGCGGAGCTTACGTGAATTTGATTAAATTCAAACCATGGGTTGAAGCGACGACACTGACTTTGATGTCAGAAATTCCTGCACAAGCAAAACCGGCGACGGCGGAAGCCGAGACCACTCTTCCACCAGCAGCGGCAAACTAATCTTCGTTATCCGGAGCCAGTCTTTGGATCATTTCCCTGATACCCGTTTGATCGTCCTGAGGAACCTCATGGCGATCCAGGGTGAACTTGATATAGCGAACAAAGTTATTCTCGAATTTCTCGTTGATGGTATTGCGGATTTGATCTTTCAAAAAGATCATCTGCTGCATCCAGGATGAGTTACGAACCCACACGTAAAGAACGCCTCGCTGAAATCCCACCGGCTCTGCATTTTTTGCAATGGTGGGACCCACAACTTCTTCCCATTTCGCCCATAATTTCCAACGCATGAACTGTTCTGACAATGGCGACTTGCCATTTTCAAAAAGACTCTGTAGGACTTCGGATCCTAGAGTGAGCTTTCGCTTTTTGTTCTTGGGGTGGTTTGGGTCGTTTGAATTCATACTTTCCCGTAAGTTAGCAAAGGAATACCAAAAAGATGACCAATTTCACGCAAAATCAAAAAATTACTGTCGTTGGCGCGGGGCTCGCGGGCTCTGAATGCGCATTGCAGCTTGCGGACATGGGTTATAAGGTCGTTCTGTTCGAAATGCGCGATAAAACCATGACACCAGCGCACAAAACTCACAAGTTTGCCGAGCTGGTTTGCTCGAATTCCTTTGGTACGTTGAACGAGATCTCTGCTCCAGGTCAGTTGAAATGGGAAGCGGAACATCTGGGTTCGCACATCCTGAAAATCGCCAAGGAAGCCGCTGTCCCGGCAGGACAGGCTTTGGGTATGGACCGCGAGGTCTTCTCCCAACTAGTCACTGATAAAGTTAAAAATCATCCGAACATTGAAATTCGCAATGATGTGATTAAATCCCTGAACGACGTTCCCCGCCCGGCCGTGATCGCCACAGGCCCTTTGACTCATGACGAATTGGCGGAAGATCTGCGCAAACATTTCGGCGATGAGTTCCTGTATTTCTTTGATGCCATCGCGCCGATCATTGACGCTGAATCCATCAACACTGAAATCGCGTGGAAGGCGGATCGTTGGGGCAAAGGTACGAACGACTACTACAACTGCCCGATGAACAAAGAGGAATACAACAATTTCATCCAAGCGGTCACTGACGCTAAAAAAATCGAACCTAAAGATTTTGAAAAAACTGAATTCTTCGAAGGGTGTATGCCGATCGAAGTTATGGTAGATCGTGGTCCACAGACATTGCGCTTTGGTCCGATGAAACCGATTGGCTTGGATGATCCTCGTACGAACCGTTATCCCTGGGCCGTAGTGCAATTGCGCCAGGACAACAAGGAAGGCACCGCTTACAACATGGTGGGCTTCCAAACTCGCATGGCCTATGCAGACCAGGTTCGCGTATTCCGCATGATCCCGGGCCTTGAGAACGCAGAGTTCTTAAAGCTAGGCTCCATTCACAGAAACCTGTTCATCAATACACCAAAGAGATTGAATAAGGATCTTTCCTCCAAGAATGATCCGTGGTTGTTCTTTGCCGGACAAATCACTGGTGTTGAAGGCTACTTTGAATCCACGTGCGTGGGTTTGATGGTGGCTCGTTTCATCAATCAAAAACTGAAAGATGAAACGTTCAATCCTCCACCGCGTCCGTCTGCGTTTGGTTCGTTGCTTGAGGCCATCACGGATGAAACCCGTGCTGAACACTTCCAACCGACAAATATCAATATGGCCCTCCTTCCCCCGCTTCCCGAAAAAGAGCGAGACAAAGAAACTCGGAAGAAAAAGCAAATCGAAATCGCCCGAACAGCGATGCAATCTTGGAAATAAAAAAAGCCGAACCTTTCTGGGGTTCGGCTTTTTGGTTTTTAAATCAATTCAGAACTATTTTTTGCAGAACATATCAGGCTTGATGTTCGTGCCCGGCACACACATATCCAACCATTGGTTTTTATCATTGGTGGAATAAGCGTGGAACCAAACCAGTTCGTCATTTTGTGATTTGAAGGAAACCTTGTGCGGCATCGCCAAAGGAATTTCGCCGTTCACAGTAAAGCACCAGCCATAAGCACGCATCAACGTATCAGAAACGACCTCGACCGCATCCAATCCTACCGGAGTGTCGTTGATGGAGCTGATACCTTCAGCCACACCCATGTAGTTCACGTTATTGGAATCAAAAATCTGGATGGTGTTGTCGCCCACGGACTTCTGCAAATCCGCTATCGCCGTCCCCTGGTACAGAGGCGTTTCAGAACAAGAGCCAATCACCTTCCAAGTGATTGCATTGGCATAGAGCGGAGTTAAAACGAAAAGAAGGGCTATCATGTTTCTCATGAGCCCTTCTTAGCTAATCTATATAATAGAGGCAAACTATACGGAGGCTTCCGTAGTTTTTTCTGAAGTTTGTAATTTCCAATCCAGGGTTGGAGCGTCCACGACCGGTTTAAAGTGAGTACGGCAACGTGCCTCGTAGGCCTCATGAGTTCCGATTTGAACTTTCCCGTCCCCGCCCGCTGTACGCTGAGTTCTGCAGGCCGGGGCTCCGCAAACCACACACACCGCATGTTGCTTACTGACGTTTTCAGCAATGGCCATTAAGGTTGGCATCGGTTCAAAAGGTTTAGCCTGCCAATCAGTGTCCAAGCCCGCGATCACGACTCGCAAACCACGCTCGGCCAGATCCTGAGCCACCTGAACCAGATTGTCTGAAAAGAATTGACCTTCGTCGATACCGACAACTTTGGTATCCGGCTTTAAATGGTCCCAAATATGTTCCGCGTCCTCGATCGGTTGCGAATCCATTGTCGTAAAGTTATGAGAGGTCACGGCCATCTCATTATATCGTTTATCTATTATAGGTTTAAAAACTTGAACCTTCAGACGCGCGAACTCGGCACGGCGCAAACGGCGGATCAGCTCTTCCGTTTTCCCGCTAAACATAGAGCCAACAATCACTTCAATCCAACCACGGGTCACAACATACGAAAATTCAGACACGAAATATCCCCTCAAAAGACGCCGCCAAAGCATCGAATGGGCGCTAAAAACTGTCAAATGATTGCATTGCATTACGAAACTGAGGGATTGCCGCGTTGTTTTCCGCGCGCATTAAGGCCTTGGGGATACTGAATTTTTTTCTGAAACGAGGCTAAAAATGGCAATCTTTCACATTTAAAACCCCAAACCGGGTGCTTAATGCTTGCGCAAGCGCTGCGCCATCGGGTACTCAGCCCAAACACTATGGGTAAGAATTTAAGATTTCGACAGAAATTAAACCAGTTCTTCGTTGCGAGTGGACTGGCAGCCATGACGTTCTTTATGAATGGTTGTGATGCTATCTACTGGAACGAACAGGATAGTTTAGCCAATGTCCAAGGTCGCGGCGAAATCACAGTTCTGACCACCAAGAATCCTCTTATATATAGTAAGAACAATCGCGGCGAAATCAGCGGCATCGATTACGACCTGATCCAAAACTTCGCCAAGCATTACGGTCTTAAAGTTAAATACAAAGTCCTTAAAGATGAGTCTGCTGTTTTAGAGGCGCTGGCTCAGGGACAAGGTGACGTGGCCGCCGCCAGAATCAGGACTCCGGAAAACCGCTCGGCCTTTTTAACGGGCCCGGCTTATGAAGATACAGCCTTAAGTTTATACTGCCAGCGCAAATCACAAATTCAAAATATTCAAGACTTGGCTGGCAAATCCGTCGGCATTCTTCATAAAGACAACTACGCGGGCTTTTCACAAAGACTGACTCAACTTTCCCCAACGACCCAAATCCAACTGATCACAGCACGCACTCAAGATCTACTGGAACAACTGAACAACAAGAAAATGGATTGTGTTATCACTGAAAACGTCAGCGGTGACTTCTATGTTCGCTTCCACAAGAATATCGAAAAAATCACAACGATCACGGATGCCTATGCCCTGAGCTGGTTGTTGACCCCTGACAGCCAGGATCTTGCTCGCTTGATGCAGGCTTGGTACCAATCAGCGTCGCGTTCAGACAGTATCATGCGCATCATGGATCGCTATAAGACCACTTTGAACCAATTGGACAAAGCCGATATTTCCCGCTTCTTTCAAAACATCGAAGAAATTCTGCCGACATACCGCCAGGCATTTAAAGACGCCGGCGTTGAGCATGGACTTCCGTGGCAATTGATTGCCTCGGTGGCGTATCAAGAATCCCATTGGAATCCTGATGCCCGAAGCTTCACAGGCGTTCGCGGTTTGATGCAATTGACGACAGACACGGCCCTGCACGTGGGGATCGACGATCGCACAGATCCACTTCAAAGCATCTGGGGTGGCTCGAAGTATCTGCGCTATCTTTTGGACAAGATGCCACGCTCAATGAATAAAAAAGATCGTCTGGCGATGGCCCTTGCTGCGTACAACGTGGGTTATGCCCACTTAAGAGATGCGCAAAAGTTGGCTGAAAGCATGGGACGTGATCCGTACTCTTGGCGCCATATGAAAGAAGTGCTGCCCCTGCTGGCAGACCCTGACTACACGGAAAAATTGGAGTACGGCTATGCTCGTGGTTACGAGACTGTCGAATTCGTTGAACGTGTTAAGTCTTTCTATAGCTTAATGTCTGCTGGCTAGATGTAACTCTTCAAAATCAAAAAATATTGTTAAAGTTTTTTTGATGATCGTTGGAAACCTGATCCGCAAAATTATTTACTTTACTGCTGTTCTCTCGACAGGATTGTTTGCGGGATTCACTGGTTTTTTCGCAATCTCCTTCGGCCCTTCGCTTCGTGAAATCCCACCTGCAATTTCTATGGAGTTTTTCCGCTTTGATAAAACTGCCTTCGATCGAAATGTCCTGGTTATTTATATTGTGATGGCTGTTTCAATTGGCAGCTGGCTATTACTTTGGCGAAACCGTTATCGCATGGTGGATTTCTATTTTATTCTGGGATCTTTTCTTTGCGTTCTCCAAGAAATATTTCTGTCCTATTTGGGACACTACAGAATCAACACGATTTTTCGCAGCTTTTCGATGACCCACACCATCGGCAGCGATGTCTACGCCTTGCGCGAGGAGTGGGCTTACTTTATGAACTTTCATTTTGCGACAAATACCCTGGGTTTTATTCTGATTCTTGCCGCACTTAAGCGCGCGACGTCGGGACGGGAAACCCCGAACAAAAACTTCCTGGCGGCTACGCCCAAATAAAAAAACCCGCGATGGTGTCGCGGGTTTTTTTATTTTCGAATCTCGTTTTTCTTTATTCTACAGTTACCGACTTCGCTAGGTTGCGAGGCTGATCCACATCGTAACCCAGACTGGATGCCAAATGGTAGCTCATCAACTGCAACGGGATCACTGAAAGAATCGTATTCACTGTCCAGTGCGCCTTCGGCATTGCCAAATAGTATTCGCTGATACCACGAAGCTTTTCATTTTCGCCTGTTCCAATGGAAATAATTTTACCACCACGGGCACGGGCTTCTTCCAGGTTACTGATCGTTTTTTCGTACCAGTGATCTGTCGGCGCTACCATAACGATCGCCATGCGCTCGTCGATCAAGGCCAACGGACCATGCTTCATTTCACCTGCGGCATAACCTTCAGCGTGCATGTACGCCAGCTCTTTCAATTTCAAAGCGCCTTCCATTGCGATCGGATAGCTTGTGCCACGGCCCATATACAGGAAGCCACGGAACAACTTCAATTTTGCGGAAGCTTCTTCAAAGTATTTATCGAAAGCCAACACACTTTCCATCTGACTTGGTGTCGCCAGCAAGCTTTGAACAAGATCTTTTTCCTCTTTCGCATCCAATACACCACGTGTGCGTGCCATTGCCACAGCCACACAGTTCAATACTGCCAATGTGCTGGTGAAGGCTTTTGTAGAGGCCACACCGATCTCAGGACCGGAGTTCATGTACAAGTGACCATGGGCTTCGCGGTCGATAGTAGAGTTGCGCACGTTACAGATACTCAAAGTCGTTGCACCCAACTCGCGGGCCATACGGATCGCAGCCAATGTATCAGCTGTCTCACCACTTTGAGAAATCGTCATCACCAAAGTTTTTGGCGGGATGACCGGGTTGCGATAACGGAATTCGCTGGCAATATCCACTTCAACAGGAACGCGCGCCAGTTGCTCCAACAAGTACTTACCAACAAGCCCCGCATAGAAGCTGGTTCCGCAGGCAATGATAAATACGCGCTCGATACCTTTAAAAATCTCCTGAGTTTTTGCCCAGTCTGCTTTGGAATCCAGCTCTTCAAGCTTTTGAACGGAATGTCCACCGAAGCCGACGTTCTTCAAAGCCACTGAGAATGTTTCAGGATTCACATGGGGTTCAATTGCCGAAGCCACTGCGCGAGGCTGCTCGTAGATCTCTTTCAACATGTAGTGAGCAAAGCCCTGCTTTTCCACCATCTCAGGATTCCAGTTCAATTCGACAGTTTTCTTTTGAATCGGGAAACCATTTGCAGAGAAGAACTCAACTTTACTGCCTTTGATATTTGCGATCTCGCGGTCATCCAAATACACGAAAGTTTTTGTGTACTGAATCAAAGCCTGAACGTCACTGGCTACGAAGACTTCGTCTTTGCCCAAACCTACAACCAATGGAGGGCCGTCTTTGAAGGCCACCAGATGATCCGGTTCTTTATCCCACATTACCAAAATTGAAAAAGCCCCGCGCAATTTCACAAGGGTTCTTTCAACCGCTTGATACAAATTGTTCGTGTTTTCGATTTCATTGGCGATCAAGTGAGCCACAAGTTCTGAATCCGTATCGGACGTGATCTCCGCCCCTTGAGCCAAAAGATCCTCGCGGATATCCAGATAGTTTTCGATGATACCATTGTGAACCAGATTGATGCCGCGAACTTGATGGGGATGGGCATTACGCTCGGAAGGTTTACCGTGAGTCGCCCAACGCGTGTGACCGATGCCAAGGTGGCCATCAAATTTTTCATTTACCAGCTTGTCTTCAAGGGCTTTCAGCTTGCCTTGCGCACGAATACGCTTGGTTACACCCTTGTCCAAAATAGCGATACCAGCGCTGTCATAGCCACGATATTCCAATTTTTTAAGACCGCTGATAATAATATCTTTCGGGCTTTGAGGCCCCAAATAACCGACGATTCCGCACATAAATTCACCTTTTAACTTTCAATCCAAAAATCTTTACTGGTTCTCTGTTTCCGTTTGAGCTGCCGGGGCCTTTGCCACGTAGTTCTCTTTGGTAAACTGTTTGCCTCTAGCCACCGCCAGGGCATTGGCCGGCACGTTCTTCGTGATTGTTGAACCCGAACCGATCACAGCATCTGCGCCCACCTCGATAGGTGCTACAAACTGCGTATCGCTGCCAACAAACACACGGTCGCCAATTTTAGTCTTATATTTCTTTTTATCCGCGGCGTAGTTGCAAGTTATAGTTCCGCAACCCACGTTCACTTCTTCGCCAATTTCAGCGTCGCCCAAATACGTCAAATGACCCGCTTTGGACTTCTTGCCAAATTTCGTTTTCTTCATTTCCACGAAGTTCCCAACATGGGCTTCTTCGCAGATCTCTGTTTCAGGACGCAGACGGGCATATGGCCCCACGGAAACTTTGTTATGAAGCTTGGAACTCTCAAGATATGTACCACCGCGAACCTGAACACTGTCCCCGATTTCTGTATCAGAAATAAAGGAATTCGACTCGATCACGCTGAAAGAGCCAATTTTAGTACGACCACGAATGAACACATTCGGGTAAATCACAGTGCCCGCACCGATCTGAACGCTTTCTTCGATGTAAGCCGTGCGCGGATCAATCATCAACACACCTTCTTCCATCAAACGCAGGGCTTTTCTTTTGAACAACAAACGAGTCGCTTTCGCCAACTCCACCTGATTGTTCACACCCACCGCCACTTTCGGTGTGGACTTGATGGCTTGCACTTTCAATTTGTCCTGGATGCACAAAGAGATCAGATCCGTGATGTAGAATTCTTTTTTCGCATTGTTATTTTTAATTTGAGGAAGGTATTCCGCCAGCACCGAAGCTTTGGCGATATAAATGCCTGTGTTGATCTCGCGAATTTTCAAAGCTTCCTCAGAAGCATCTTTCGCTTCGACGATTGCCACAAGTTCGCCACGATTGCGCACGATGCGACCGAACTCCCCTGGAACTTTCAATTCCGCAGTTACCACCGCCAGATCACATTTTTCATCGCGGAAGATGCGCAGGAATTCTTGGATATCCGTGGACTCGATCAAAGGATGGTCGCCGTTCATGATAACAACATCGCCTTCGATGGTTTCTGGTTTCGCACAACGAACCGCATGGGCAGTACCCAATTGCTCATCCTGCGCGTAACAAGAAACACCCATTGGTTCCACCACTTGACGGACCAGGTTTTGACCATGTCCAACAATCACGCGGACTTCCGTCGCTCCCGCCCCTTTGGAAGCAAGGATGACTTTTTCAATCATAGGGCGACCCGCAACCGGATGAAGAACTTTTGGAAGAGGCGATTTCATACGCGTCCCCTTACCAGCGGCCAGGGCAATCACAGTCAACTTGTCGGTAGTATTAGTAGTGGCATTTGCTGACATTCAGAATCTTCCTTTTAAATGCTTTTCTTCCGTTAAAAAAACAGGCTTAATTATCGCATGCAACAAAGAATTTTTCATCAATCTTCTTGGGCCAAGTCCGCTTTGGGAACAAGTATCGAGCTGTATAAAAAATCACACAGCTTAAGCGGCTTTTCCGAACGGCCCATTCTTTTCATTGGCGGCGTTCATGGCGACGAACCCGAAGGGGTGCGCCTGGCGCAGGAACTGCTGCAATGGCTTAAGGAAAATGAAACCTCCCAAGGCGAAAACATTCGTCCATGGATTCTAATTCCCAATATAAATCCAGATGGTTCGGCACAGAATCAAAGAACCAATGGCTCTGGAGTGGATTTGAATCGCAACTTTCCCAGCAGCGACTGGAGCCCCGAAGCCAAAGCTCCCAGATACTATCCCGGCCCTTCGCCCGGAAGCGAGCCTGAAGTACAGGCTTTGGTAAAACTCATTGAGGACGAAAAGCCACATCTCATAGTACACTTTCATTCATGGGAGCCTTGCGTTGTTTATACGGGCGAGCCCGGTAAAAAGGCCGCTGAAATCCTGGCAACAGGAACCGGTTATGAACACCGCGAGGATATTGGCTACCCCACCCCCGGCAGTTTGGGACAGTACGGCTGGATCGATAAAAAAACTCCGGTTGTTTGCATTGAGGAACAAAGCGGAATGGATCTGAACTTGGTGTGGCCTCATTTCAAAGCAGGACTGCAAATGTTACTCACAGGAAAAGGCGTTTAGATGTCCATGATCAAGTCCATCGCATTCGATTTGGATGACACACTGGTAGACACATCAGGTCTGCTGGTGCCGATGGCTTCGCAACGCGCCTGTGAAGCGATGATCGCGGCTGGCGTTTGCGTCTCATTGGAAGAGTGCATGACCATTCGTGAAGAGTTGGCTGCAAACCTCTCCCACACTGAAATTTTCACAAAGATCGTCAATCAATTCGGAACCAATCAGCCAGGCAAAGCTGTGCATGATGCCCTCGAGGAATTTTATAATCCCGAGGTGCCTTCGGTTTTGCCTTTGTTGGCGGGAGCAACCGAAAATCTTCTTCACCTGAAAGATCACTACAATCTTTACTTGGTCACGATGGGATCGTTTGATGCTCAAGTCGA
This sequence comes from Bdellovibrio sp. HCB290, assembly GCF_047305925.1. Lineage (GTDB taxonomy): Bacteria > Bdellovibrionota > Bdellovibrionia > Bdellovibrionales > Bdellovibrionaceae > Bdellovibrio. Next base: position 3,384,839 of record NZ_CP178620.1, read on the forward strand.
AAAAATCAAGGCTTTGGGTATCGAAAAGTTTTTTAAAAAAATTTATGTCCTGAACGGCTTTATCGGCGAGAAAAAAGAAGCGGCTTTTCTGGATATACTGGCGCAGGAAAAACATCCCGCGGCTGAGCTGCTTAGCATCGGCAACCGCCTGTCCAGCGAAATTCGCGATGGCAAACGAGTCGGCGCCACCACCTGCTACTTTGCGCATGGCGAGCACGTGGGTGAAGAAGCCGTATTTCCTGAAGACACTCCCGATTACACAATCACGCAGCACAAGGATCTGATCAAAGTATGCGGACTTTAAAAGCAAGCTTTCTGCTGATTGGACCTTGGGATTCAAGGTTGCAAGAACTGGGGGCGCACATCGCCACGGATCTGCAGCAGGCTTGGCATTGGATTCAGGATTCCACTTACAATGTGGTGGCTGTCTCTGTGACTGTCATATTAGGAAAACGCTTTCCCGAATTCTATCAGGAAATTAAGAGAAACAATCCAGCCACGCAGTTTATTGCTATTGTCCCCCCGGATTTTTCAGCCAACCAATTGAGCCGCCTGCATGAAGAGTACTCCTTTATCAGAGTCATGCACAGCTTCAACGACACGGATCTGGAAACTCATCTTTTCACGGCGCTTGAAGAAGCCAACCAACGAAAGCAGGATGAAAATCTGGCAGTCTTGATTCGTGAGCAAACCGAGAAACTAAAGCGCCTGCAAATCGAGCTGGAAGAACGTGTTCAGAAAAGAACCAAGTTCCTGACCGAGGCCCGACGTAAACTTTATCTAACGAATTCCCGTATTGAAGGTTTCAAAGTCGCGCTGATGGCGGTGCACCAGGCAAGTTCCGTAACTGAGATTGAACAGCTATTAAATGAGTCCCTGACAACCACGGTTCAAACATCCTGGATTCGTATTTTCTTTAGCCCCCAGGACGAGCACTTTTCAAGTCAGGTGACCGCTCAGCTCAGCTTCACCCAGTTGCAAGTGCCTTTGTTTAAACAACATGATCGCATTGGCTCTGTATTTTTTCTGCGCGCCCCGGATCATCCTTTCAACAAAGAAGAAAGTGATTTTCTGACTCGCGTGGCAGAGGCCGTCGCCCTGGCATTGGATCGTATTCAGAAACTGCAAGAATCAGAGTCCATGAAGGAGCAATGGGAGGCGACTTTCAACTCGATGTCGGATCCAGTTGTACTGATTGATCAGAACTACGACATCATCCAATCCAACAAGGCTGCCGAAGTCCGTTTGAAAGAGCGCGAGCATCCGCAAAACACCCGCAAGTGCTTTGCTCTTTTATACAATCGTGAAGAACCCTGCCCGGGCTGCCAACGCGGACGTAATTTCCGCGTGCGCTCTCAGGATCCTTCCGCGCGCACATATGATGTCTTCAGCCAAAGTCTTATTCTGGATACTGACAAGCCTGCGGTGTTCGTGAATCTTTATCACGACATCACTCAACAGTTGAAAATGGAAAAGCAAATCCTGGAATCTGCAAAGATGGCAGAACTGGGAACCATTGGCTCTTCGATCGCGCATGAATTGAACAACCCCTTGGGTGGTGTTTTGTCATTCACTCAGCTGATTAAAATGGACATGCCTGGCGATCATCCACTATATCCCGATATTCTGGAGATGGAAGCCGGCGTTCAACGCTGTAAAGAAATCGTGCAAAATCTTTTGGGTTTCACTCGCAATCCTAATTCAGATCAGGAAGGTGACGTGAGCTTGAAAGAAGTCAGTCAGCGCGCCTTTAAGATTGTTGAACTGCAAACCAAATCCCAGGGCATTGAAGTTCGTCTGCATACTCCTGCTGAAGAAATATTCGTAAAAGGTCATTTGAATCTATTGGCGCAGGCTTTGAAGAACGTCATCCAAAATTCCATCGACCATTTAACAGACCGCAGTCGACAAATTAAAGGATTCCGAGCATCCCTCGACATTGAAATCACCTCCGCCGAAGGTATTGCCACAATTTTAATCAAAGACAATGGAACCCCAGAGAAAAATCCAAGTCTTCCCATAGGTTTAGGTGTTCCGGTCGCTTCCCAGATCCTTCGCGATCACGAGGCAGACCTCGAATTTTTCACAGGTCCAGACCAGGAAAACGTGGCAAAAATTTCCTTCAACCGTCCAGTTTTAAGGTCCTGAAACGCAGTCTGGGCGCGGATTTTTTGACAGGCCCGTCAAAAATACCATATCCTTTTATCAAGGCTGACATGCACGTCGGCCGGTGTTTTTCGAACCCACCATGGAAGGAAGGTTCATGCGTTCACAACGTGTTCTTATTCTGGATGACGAGTCCTCTTTGCGTACCGCTCTTTTCAGAGTGCTCGACAGAAAAGGCCTAAACGTCATCACTGCCAACAAAATCGAGGAAGCAAAAGCCCTTTCCCAAGGCGACACTCCTATTGATTTGGCCATTGTTGATTTGAATCTTCCAGATGGTGATGGCATCGAGTTCATGTCTCACCTGAAAGCCATGAATCCTGCAACTGAAGTTATTATTCTGACTGGTCACGCCACTATTGAGTCTGCCATTCGTGCGACACAAAAAGGTGCCTTCCATTTTGTGACCAAGCCCTTCAATCTTGAAGAGCTGATGAGTTTGATTGAAAAAGCTCTGACTCACAAAAAACTTCAGCAGGAAAATCAACAGCTGCGTTCTGAACTGAACAAGAAATACAAATTCGATCAGATCGTGGGTTCTTCTGAACCTATCCAAAATGTTCTGCGTCTGATCGAGCGTGTTGCCGATTCTGATTCAACTGTTTTGGTCACGGGTGAATCCGGCACAGGTAAAGAATTGATTGCCCGCGCGATTCACTACAACTCTCCTCGTGCGCAAGCTCCGTTTGTTCCAATCAATTGTGGCGCCATTCCTTCCGAACTTTTGGAAAGTGAACTGTTTGGTCATATGAAAGGTGCCTTTACTGGCGCCATCGCAAATCGCATCGGTCGTTTTGAAATGGCTGATGGTGGTACGATCTTCCTGGACGAAATTGGCGATCTTGAACCGTCCTTGCAGGTAAAACTTCTTCGCGCTCTTCAGGAAAGAAGTTTTGAACCGGTGGGCTCGACAAAAACTGTCTCCGTCAATGTCCGTGTGATTGCAGCAACCAACGTTCATTTGGAAGAAGCCGTTGAACAAGGGAATTTCCGTGAAGATCTTTACTATCGTTTGAACGTGATTCCTATACACGTCCCGGCTTTGCGCGAACGTAAAAGCGACATTCCTTTGTTGTTGAATCATTTCATGGAAATCTTCAATAAGAACAAAGGACGTGGCTTAACCGGTATCGCTGCAGATGCCCTTGATGCTTTGTCCAACTACCCATGGCCTGGAAACATTCGTGAGCTGGAGAATCTTGTCGAGCGAATGACGATCCTAAAAGGTCAGGGCACTGTTGAAATGACTGACCTGCCGATCAAGTACAAGTCTTTGAAACCCGTGATGTCCCTGGATGCAAGTCAGCTTGAAATTCCAGACAGCGGCATGGACTTTAACACAGCGGTTGATAACTTTGAAAACAACCTGATTCTGAAAGCCCTTGAGAAAACAGGATGGAATCGCAACCAGGCAGCCGCTTTGTTGCGACTGAACAGAACCACGTTGGTAGAGAAGATCAAAAAGAAAGGTCTGACTCCTCCGAACGATATCAATCCGGCAAATTTCTAATTCTAAATCTCCAATTGAGACAACAAAGCGGCGAAGACATCTTCGCCGCTTTTTTTTGTTTATATTTCGTGGGAAAACAGGACCTTCATCCCGCCGGAATGTTTCACTTTATTTCAGCCAATCCGATTAGAAACTGATGCGCTTACTTGTGATTTCACTCATCATTTCAACGACCTTGGGGATGCTTGCCTGCACCAGCGCGCAGCGCTCGCCAAGTTCCATTCAGACTGATGAAGATCGCATCGTTCGTATTCAGGAAATCGACCTGCAGCTTTCACAATATTGGAATAATGACTGGCGCTACAGCCAAAAATTATTTCAGGTGGCGCCTTCCAAGGTCATGACTTCCAGTGCTCCACTTTTTGATCTTGCAAAAGTCAAAGATCCCTCTGTGCGCACCCAGATTCAAAAATTGATGAATGAACGTCAGACTTTGCGCGACTCCTTAGGTGATAAATTTGAGAATCGCAGCTGGTCCGGCATTGGCCCCTGGTTTCAAGGAACCTTCCGCCGACCTCTATTTCAAAAGCAGGAAGTCATCAGCATCAGGGATCTGCACGAATTCCGACTGGATGGAACGGCCATCAATCCTTTTCCTTTGGAGCACCGGCTTTTTGCGAACTACTCGGTGCTTTTTAAAAATGAAATTCCGACAAGCTCTGATGTTTTTGCAAAAGACAAGGACGATCGAATTCGCAAGAAGTATTTGAAGGCCCGACTGGAATGCAACGGGGACATCATCACTCCCTCGAAGTACTTCTGGCGTGGTGGCGAACGCACCCGTGTTTTCGAGTTTGACTGGCACTTTGCCAAGGAAAATGGTCCGCCTATCTCTGTGCAGTTTTCTCCAGGGGTTTCGCAATGCCAATTCCGTTATTATGATCCTGAACAAAGTTCCACCTGGAGTAACGGGTTTCCGTTGGCCAGTTTGAACTCGCTGTCGCCCGAATGGATCCAAATGGCGCAACAGATAGATGTCTGTCCTTTGCTGACTAACGAAATGGGCAAGAATCCCGAGGGGTTCTTCTGGTCGCAGGATTTCAATTTCAACACGTGCCCTGAATCCTTCGACACATACACTAATTTGCGCAATCCCTTTGTCGCCATGAATCGCCGTGTTCTATCGCTGACGGGTTCGCCTTTGTTAACCCGGGATTTCGAACAAAAGAATCCGATGGCCACGTTGAATTTTTCGAAAGCCCCCCAGTTTGACATCATCTGGGTGGCTTCTTTGAATTTCTCTGCCGATTTTTCCGGGATGATCACAGCCCGCGCGATTCGCTATCATGCTGAACGCGGAACTCAGGTGCGTATTCTTGTGCCTCAGGTGACTATGACCAAGAAAGACCGCGAGATTGTGACCTGGTTGATGCGTGATCTTCCCAACGTCAAAGTTCAGTACTACAAGTACACCGTCACCGACGACAAGGATGGAACGTGGTTTGATCGTTTTCATCGCGTGAATCACACGAAATTGCTTTTGGGATACTCCGCCAAAAATCCTGCTGCGAACTTCATGATCACGGGCGGTCGCAACATCCGCGATTCTTATATTTTTCCAGAGACACCGGTTTATCGTGCCTACAAGCATCTGAAGAACTACGGCGATGGGGAAGAGCCATACATCTACTACAATGATTTTGATATCGAGCTGCGCGGTACAGACATTGTGAAGCACACACTGGCGCAAATGGTGAATTTCTGGAATCGGGAACCTGATACTCACCGCTTTCGGTCGACGAATGTGAATATCCCGGTTGATGCTGACAAGAATATGGTCGAGAAATTGACTGCTTTACCAAAATCAAAGCCGGTAGTACGTCATATCATGTCCCTGCCTTACTTTGACGGCTATCAGCTGGAAAGATTTTATATTGAAATGCTGGATTCGGCACAAAAGGAAATTCTTTTGACGACTCCTTACTTCCGACCGTCCGTTGCGATCAGCGCGGCTTTGGACCGTGCCCACGCTCGCGGCGTGAATATCAAAGTGGTGACGCGTATTCATCTGGCGGGCGATGGCACGCCACAGATCGCCGAGGAAGTGAACAAGGAAGGCATCAATCGCCATTTGAAAAACATTATGATTTACGAGTGGACGGACTCCAGCTCCATCATGCACGCCAAAATCCTGGTGATCGATGGTAAGCTCAGTTTCTTAAGCAGCGTGAATCTAAATCGCCGCAGCTTCATCCACGACACCGAAAGCGGTGCCCTGATCCTGCACGAGGCCACCGCTCGTGATCTGCGCAAAGAAGTCCTAAGCTACCTCAGCCGCAGCCGCCTACTAACAGCCCAAGAAAAAATCGGCTGGATCAGCGGCCAACTCATCGACTGGGGCGACTCTTACTTCTAACCCGTTCGCTTGCGCCCTCACTCTCCCGCTCCCCTCCTTTTAGATTTGCGGGGGTATCGGTCACGCCCACAACTCCCGCAACTGCTCCTCCGACAACCCTCTCAATCTTGTTTTTGAATACGGACGACCCAAAGCTTCCAATTCATTCAACTGAATATAGTCCCGCACGACAATGTATGGCCGAAACCCTTTTACAACCCTGGTAAAGGGCCGATGCTTCCATACTTTCTCCCCCTCATGCCGCCTCGTGAAGGTATCGGTCAAGCACTGAGAAAACTGCCCGGCCACCACCCGCAAAAAGCTCTGCACCGCCGACCGTTTGCCCCCACGGATGAGGATGTGAATATGATCCGACTGAATCGAAAACTGCTCGATCCGCACGAAAAACTTCCGGGCGTACTTTTTGAGCAAGATATTAAGCAAAGAAAAGCTGCGCGCACTACGCAGTCCCTTCGTCACGGCGGATTTGTTCACTTTAAAAACCAGATGAATCGGATCTTTACTGGAAAGAGGCCGGGCACCGCGACCCTTTGACGACTTTCTTAATGTTCCGCCATGGCAATAGCGAAACTTCCAGTGCGTTTGCAGATTTGAGAATGTTTGTTGTTTCATTCGCGACTCCTTCCTTGCGGAGTGACGATGACCGATACCCCCAAGGTGAGCAGATCAGGTGCAAAAGAAGTTCTTGGTTCAGATGGATGACAATTAATTTGAATGGTGATCAGTCCGTATTGTGGACGTCAGGTTGCGCATTGCTTGGTGGGGAAGTTCTTTTTGGGAGAAATTGGTCTCAGAGCAGGATTAGGTCGGTTGACCGATACCCCTTAATTTCACACAGAGGGATCAGAGTGTGATTGGGATGACCGATACCCCCGGAGTAGTTGGGTTGGGTTGAAACAACCTGGGAGGTTCGGAGGGATTCAGGGGCGAATGGTAGTCGCCCCCCCGGAAGTTCCGTGGATTATTTGCTTTTGAATAGGTGGAGCATTTCGAACATGGCGTCCATTCCTGCCAAGGCTGTGATGTCGCCGTGGTCGAAGGGTGGCGAGATTTCTACTACGTCGCAACCTACTAGGTTTGGGATTTTCAAAGCGCGGAAGATGCGTTGCACTTCGTATGTCGTCAAACCGCCAGGCACGGGTGTTCCCGTTCCTGGGGCGCAGCTTGGATCTAAATTGTCGATGTCGTAGCTGATGTATGTTGGAGTGTCGTCAAACACAGGCAACGTTTTCAAAAACTCACCAATGTTCTGATTGCGAATCTCGTCGACCGTGATCACGCGGATGCCGTGTTTGTTTACGAAGTTCAAATCGTCTCCGCCAGCCAAGGGGCCGCGGATTCCGATTTGCACCATCTTCTTAGGATCCACCAAACCCTCTTCGACCGCATGGCGGGCAAAAGCACCGTGGTGGTACTCACAACCCCATGCCGCCGGGTATGTATCCAAGTGAGCATCAAAATGAATGAACGCCAAAGGCTTGCCATATTTCTTCCGTAAAGCACGAAGCACCGGAAGAGTTGTGGAGTGGTCACCACCTACCGATACAAATCGTTTATTGTGCTGAAGAATTTCACCCACGAACTTTTCAATGCGTTCGTAAGTCTGTCCCTGATCGATAGGCACTGTGGGACAATCGCCAATGTCAGCGACTTTCAGTTTTTCAAAGAAATTTTCCATGCGAGTCATATGGAAACCACGCCCTAGAGCCGAAACCTCTCTCACTTTTGCCGGAGCAAAACGAGCGCCTGGACGATAGGAAACGCCACCGTCGTAGGGAATACCAAAAATACCGACTTCATAGTCCGCGTCGATTGCCACATAGGGCAAACGGAAGAAGGTTTTAATCGCAGAAAATCGCGGAAATTCACGGCCACTCAGAGGTTTGTATTCCATTATTGACTCCTCAATTATCTAGACTACATTACCGCGGATGGACTATCAACGCGACCAAAAACAACTGATCCAGTGGTACAAAAAAAATCGCCGCGCTCTTCCATGGCGCGAAAATAAAGATCCTTACAGAATCTGGCTTTCTGAGGTCATGTTGCAGCAAACAACTGTGGTTGCGGTCATTCCCTATTTCGAAAAATTTCTTAAAAACTTTCCGACAGTTCAGGACCTAGCCTCTGCACCTGAACACGACGTCCTGGAGTCCTGGGCTGGTCTAGGTTACTACTCCCGCGCGCGCAATCTGCACAAGGCAGCTAAAGCCCTGGCAGAAAACGGTTTTCCTAAAACTGCCGCAGAACTTTTAGAGCTGCCCGGATTTGGTCCCTATACATCACGTGCGGTGGCGAGCATCGCCTTCGGCGAAAAAGTCGGAGTTCTGGACGGGAATGTGATTCGCGTTCTTTCCAGAAGATACGGTCTTAAAATCGAATGGTGGAATAACAAAGGCCGTCAGCAGTTGCAGGATATTTCAGACACCTTGGCTGCTCTTGGCAGTTCAGATTCTGTGAATCAGGGCCTGATGGAGCTGGGCGCGACTGTCTGCACTCCACAAAAAGTGATGTGCTTGATGTGTCCATGGTCCGCGGATTGCGTTTCACGCGAAAAGAATCTGGTCGAGAAATTACCTCTGAAAAAACCACGCAAGCAGAGTGAAGTCTGGGTTTGGAAACCTGTTGTAACAATAAAAAATGGTAAGGTCGCATTGGTCAGCAACGACTACGCTCCGTTTCTTAAAGGACAAATGATCTTTCCAGGAACGATTTCTCAAAATGACGACAAGCCCAAAGACTATGATGCTAAACACAACATCACTCATCATGATATCTTCATAAAAATCGCTCATAAAAAATCGGTGAGCGACCGAAATGTGGAGTGGGTTGAAATCAAAAACCTCAAAAAGGTCAACCCGTCTTCACTATTACAAAAAGTACTGCACAAGGTAGAAACATGAAGCAACTGAGTCTGAAGATCATCGTACTGGGCGCCATCCTTTTTGGATGCACACACAGCCCGACAAAAGATCTTCTGACTCCAGATTTCCTGCTTCAAAAAAATGTAAAGCAAATCACCTTTCAAGGTGACAACGAACGTCCAAGATTCTCTGCCAACGGCACACGCTTAATATATTCCAGTCAAAATCGCGGTAACAGAAAAGATCTGCAAGTTTACGAAACCGACCTGATTCGAAACAAAGAACGTCGCGTGACCTTTGCTGATGGAGCCGCCTATGATGCCGACTACATCAACGACATGGAAATCATCTACGCAAGTACGACAGATGAAATTAAAGAAAGTCCTTTTTTAAATCGCAATCCCAGCAAAGAATTTCCGCCATCTGATCTTTACCTGAGTGACCGCTTTGGCTCGGATATTCTGCGCGTGACCGTTCAGCCTGGTTACGACGGCGAAGCTTTCATGATGGCCCATCCGACGAAGCCCTCGGTCATTTTCACTTCCCGTCGCGGTGACGTAACGGGGATCTACCGCATGGATTTGAAATCCAGATTTGTATCGCTGTTGGCTTCCGAAACCGGTAAAGACCGCAGATATCCCACCTTGGCTCCGGAAAAGTCACGGGTCGCGTTCAAAGAAACCAACCTGGAATCAAAACAACAAAGTCTGCAGCTGGTGGATCTTCATACCAAGCAAACTGCGTTGCTTAAATCTGGCGAGGGTCACTATCGTGATCTGTTCTTTGCCCCGCGCCCTCCTTCACGTTTGTTCTATAGCATTCAGAGATCTGGCGACAAAAAGTATCAGATTGAAGTCTACAATCTGGAAACTAAATGCACTCAAGTGGTTTTCAAAGGCAAAGACGATCTTCTGTATCCAGCGGTTTCCAATGAATCTGTTGAAAGACTGGCTTTCACACGAACTGTTCAGGAAAAAAAGCAAATTTACATGGTCGATCTGCCAACGGATTTGGGACCTTGCCTTGCCGACGCTTCCAGCTCTAGCAACGGTGAAAAGTCCGAACCCCCAGCCGCTGCGTTGACAACAGTAACGACGACTCCTGCTCCACCCCCGAAACCACCTAGAAAACGCAAAACTGTGGCAGCTCCGGTTGTGGCACCCGTCATGACACCGGAAACCACTCCGACACCAGCTCCTGTTGAAAGTTCAGTGGAAACACCAGCTGCAACACCGAAGAACACACCAACTGTAGCCCCGACAGCGACTCCCCCGGTAACTCCGGCAGCGAGTCCAGTTTCTGTCGAATCGCCGACTCCTGCGCCTTCACCTGTGAAATAAAGACCTTTGCTCTTGCTGCCCTCCCAGGCCCTTGATAATCTAAAAGGGTGAGAACGTTACTAACCTTTCTTTTTCTAAGTCCCCTGACAAGCTTTGCAGCACCTTATCCTGCGACCAGCACTTCTGCGCTGACAGCTCCGGAAAAAGGACTTTATTTTCTGCACAAAGGTTTTTCCGTAAAAACGGATGGCAGCAGCTGGATGCCGGTGGCGCTTTCTGAAGAAAGCCTTCTGGAAACCATTCGCTTCGCTGATAAAAATTCTCCTGACGCCGCTTCATTGAGTGTACGCACGGATCGCGTTGCTAAAAATGCTTCCCTGGAGTTGTACACCCGCAAGTGGATGCGCGACTACCCAAGCTATGGCTTTGAAGTCCTGGCAACCAAGCAATTCAATTTAAATGGCAGCCCGGCACTGATCGTGGATATGCTTTCAAGAGCCAAGAACAAACAGATTCGTCAGGTTGTTTTGAAAAACGAAGACAAAGTGGCGATCATGACTTGTTTGGATAACAAGGACACTTTTGCGAAATCACTGCAGCAATGCAATCAGATCATAAAAACTTTTTCCTGGGTCACTCCTGAAGAAAAACCTTCGCTTAAAAAGTAAAACGTCGCGCCAGTGAGTAAAAGGTACGGACACACTTTTGGTAGCAATGGTACGAAAAAAAGGCTGGATATTCTCCAGCCTTTTTCATTTTTGTGCGCTGTTGCTACCAAAAGTGTGTCCGTACCGTTCGACTATTTTTCATTTCCGACTGTCTTCCAGCAAAGGCAAAGCTGCCTATTGGAAGACTAGATAAATATCTGACAGGGCTTTCGAGCCACCGCAATCTAGGGCATTCACATTCAGCTCGTACTGTTTACCCACGCTGAAATCATTCGTTAGCAGCAAGGTCCCGATGGTCGCCGTGCCTCCGGATTCAAAGGCCTGCAAGGCCACATCGTTGCCATTCACTTTGATCTTACCTGTCGTACCGATTGCAGCATCAGCGGAACCGAAGGCGCGGTAATTTGAAATCGCCGCCGTACTTGAAGCCAAACGACTTCCCATCAGGACAAAGTTATCCACCAAAATTGAAGTCAACGCATTGCTGGAGCCTGACAACTTCACGGAGCGCTCACCTTGCAAGGTCACTTTGTTTGTGAAGGCACCCATCACATACGGAGCCGCTACGTTGGTCACCGCCGTACCGCTGGCCCCTGGCGAACCACTGTGGTTGCGTGCAGAAACGAAACTTAAACGATCGCCTGAAGAAGCGGATGCTGCGATCTTATTAAAGAGTTTGGCATAATAACAAACGCCTGCTTCTGTGCGCTCTGGAATCACGACTGGGAATGAAGTGATTTCGACGAAGGATTTACAAGCATACACGATACACTTGCCACCCGATTTCACTTCATTGCTTCCACACGTAACAGAGATCGAAGCAGTTTTACTGACCGACTCGCCAATGGCGTTGGTGCCCTTCACGGTACAAGCCAGATCCTGCGTGATTTTAATATTTGTAGACGTCGCTGCCACTGGCAATGACCCTGTCTGACCATCAGAGCAAGTGTAAGCCATTGTCGAAACGTTGAAACCTTCTGTGATCAATCCTGCAGTTCCATTGATCGCCACTGTCGACGAAGAGAACGAGGCATTCAGATCCGGAGAAGGACAAGACTTATCCAAACCGATGTAAGAACCTTTTTCTGATTTTACAAAATTTTCTTTGCCGTTTTCACAGATGAAAAGGTCGTTTTTATTATAGATGGCATTCACGATCACAGAACTTGATGGACAGTTCTTTGGCTCGGAAAGAGTGCCGTTAGGAACACTCCAAGTACTGCCAGAAACCTTGCCGTTACAAGTTGCCGGCAAGCAAGCGCCGGCAGTAGAAATCAAATTTCCTTTTTGCCATTGACCCGTTAAAACAGCGTTGCCGTTCGTACAAATCAACTCGACATTTTTGGAATAGGAATAATTCAAGTCTCCGCCAAATTCGCAGACACCATTTTCACTGATCACCTCATTGGAAGGCACCCACCAAGTGGTTCCTTCAGTGCGACCAAAGCAATTCAACACTTCCTCTTCGGGAGGTACCGCTTGCGATACCTGCGTGGATTTTGCGAATTCAAGAGATTGTGGTGCACAGTTTTGAAAAGCTACGACAAGAAGTCCGACAGCAAGAATCTTATTCATGTGCTTCATTTGGCAGTCCTTGGTTAAACATTCCCTACTGGACTTTTCGGCAGTTACCGAATGAAACTTATGATTTTTCGCTATGAAACTATGACTGGATCAAAATGAGACGCCCGCCTCGAACATTAGGCGGACGCAAAACAATTAATTGTTCTTTTGTAGCCACTCGGCCATTGGCAGAGCGAAGTATGTGAAGATGATGTCGGCACCAGCGCGGCGGATAGAGTACAGAGTTTCCACCATGGCGCGGGTTTCGTCGATCATACCGTGCTTCGCGCCAAGTTTGATCAAGCCGTATTCACCACTGACGTTGTAAGCAGCGACTGGAATGTTCGTGTGCGCTTTTACTTTCGCGATCACATCCAGGTAAGACAACGCTGGTTTCACCATCACGATGTCAGCACCCTCTGCCACATCAAGATCGATCTCGCGAATCGCTTCACGCGTGTTGCGGAAATCCATTTGATACGTTTTTTTATCACCAAATTTGGGAGCAGAATCCAAAGCCTCACGGAAGGGACCGTAAAAACTGGAAGCGTATTTTACCGAGTAAGAAAGGATGCCGGTGTCGATCAAACCTTCCGCATCCAGCGCTTCACGAATGGCACCGACTCTGCCATCCATCATGTCTGATGGAGACACAATATCAGCTCCTGATTTCGCATGCAGCACACTCATTTTTGCGAGAATCTCTACCGTTTCATCATTCAAGATGAGACCGTTTTTCACTACGCCATCATGTCCATCCGAGGAGTAGGGATCGAGCGCCACATCGGTGATCAGCGTCACATCTGGGAACTTGTCGCGAATTTTCTTCAGGGTTGTGGGCATTAAACCATTTGGGTTCAATCCCTCTGTTCCCATTCGATCTTTTTTGGATTCAGGTAGAGCCGGAAAAAGGTCGAAGCTTTTCACTCCTAGTGAAACAGCGCGTGCGACCTCATCTAAAATTAAATCAGGGCTCATACGGAAAATGCCCGGCATTGAGGCAATTTCTTGCTTTTGTTGGGTGCCATCAACAAGGAACAAAGGCAGGACTAATTGAGAGGGGCGGAGATCAGTTTCCGCAACCATTTGGCGCACAGCTTCAGTGCGACGATTTCTTCTGGGCCTCTGTGTCAACTTCATATAGAACCTCGCTTCGTATGTCGTAAGGCGTCTCGCTTTGGGAAAACCACACTTATGACATTTCAATGACACTTTAATGAAAGTTTAGTGATAAACCTAATAATCAAGATGGAAGATATACTTCTCGTTCATAGAAAATCCAGCAAAAATTTTGCAGAGTCCTTGCAGGACGCAGCCGTGTGGAAAACATGTTTGCGTCAGATTCTATTCTGCCGCGAAGACGACGTAAATTCAATGCTGGATGTTTTGGAATCTGATGATCAGATTCTTCGTGGCGAGAAAGCTTTCAGTCTTCTACTTGAAATTCTTTGTGGCTTGCACTCCCCGATCGTTGGCGAAACTGAAGTGTTCGGTCAATTCCGTAACTTCATTGAAGCTCGTAAAACGGCTGGCGACACTTTGTTCAGCGATAACCAGAAATGGTTGAAGTTCGTAATGGCTGAAGTGAAACGCACGCGTTCCGAACATCTGGTGGGAATCGGTTCACAAAGTTATGGCAGCCTTTTGCGCCGCTACTCCAAGGATATGGAATCCGTCACTTTGTGTGGTTCCGGACAATTGGCGCAGGAAATCCTTCCGTGGCTTGCCCATAAAAAATCCGTTCAAGTTCTTTGCCGTGAATGCACAAAGATGCGCAGCTTCGCAGAGAAATACGATAATCTGAATATTGTAAACTACAACGAAGCTTATGTTCATGGAGAGGCGATGGTTATTGCCGCACCTCTTTCTGATGCTCGCATCCTGGAATTGATCAGCAAGCAGGACACCCGTCCGCATGTGATTTATGATCTGCGCGGTGAAGAAAACAATTTACCAGCACTCATTGCAAAACAGTTCCCTCACGTGACCGTCATGACCCTTCAACAGTTTTTTGCTGAAATCGAAGAGACCAAAAAAGACAGGCAAACCAAAATCGAACAGATCCGCGCGTTCTTGTTCGAAAAAGCCTTGGCCTTCGCACAAAGAACAGAGCTTCGTCCACTTGGTTGGGACGATATATGCGCCTGAGAATTTCCGCTCGTAAAAGTGACTTAGCCCGCCTCCAGGCTTATATGGTTGGCGAAATCTTAAAAGAAAAAAATCCAGGACTGGAAATCGAATTCAAGTTCAAGGAATCCCTGGGTGATATCAACCTGACCACACCTCTTTGGCAAATCCCCGAGAAAGGTGTTTTCACCGAGGACTTCTTTGGCGAGTTGATCAAGGGTGAAACCGACATGGTTGTCCACTCCTGGAAAGACCTTCCGACTGAATCCAAATCAGAGACCGTGATTGCGGCGACATTGCCTCGCGCCGATCAACGTGATCTGTTGTTGGTTAAAAAGTCGCACTTTGAAAAACTGCGCACGTCCAGGAAAATGAATGTGTTCAGTTCTTCGCCTCGTCGTGAATACAATCTGACGAACTTCTTTAAAGAACATCTTCCCTTCAACTTGGAATCCGTAAAGTTTGAAAGCGTGCGCGGGAATATCCCTACTCGCATTCGCAAACTTTTGGAAGCACCCGAAACAGACGGCTTGATCGTAGCGAAAGCGGCGTTGGATCGCCTGTTGACGGCAAAAGAACCTGAATTCAAAGAAGTTCAGGGCCTGCTTCGCTCTTACCTGGATCAAGTTGAATTTGCCGCTCTTCCATTGAGCATCAATCCGAATGCCGCTGCTCAAGGTGCTTTGGCGGTTGAGATCAAAGCAGACCGTGCAGATCTAAAAGCCTTGCTGGCGAAAATCGACAATCCGACAACATTCCAATGCGCACAAAAAGAGCGCGACATCCTGGCGAGCTTTGGTGGCGGTTGCCATCAAAAGATCGGCGTGGCTGTTTTGTCCCGTCCTTACGGTGAGATCACGATCCTTAAAGGCCTGACCGATGGTGGAACTGTTTTAGATAAACGTGAATTAAAACCATCTGTCGTTTCTCCTAAGTTTGCTGCAGATCAAATGTGGTCGTCAGAAGTTCGCGCGGAAAGAAAACCTCTAAGCGACTGGAAAGTTCCAACAGGCACGAATGCCCTTTACGTATCTCGCTCTGAATCCTGGCCTGAGTCTTTGAAGTTCGATCAATTCGTTTGGACTGCGGGAACTCGCACTTGGAAAGCTATGGCGCAAAAAGGTGTATGGGTTCACGGTTGTTCTGAAGGTTTGGGCGAGCAGGAAGAATCCCGCATCGACATCCTGGCTGGCAAATCTATGTCTTGGGCAAAACTGACTCACGACACAGGTTACGAAGAAGGCGCACGTCAAATGCCCTTGGTAGCAACTTACACTTTGGGTGAGCAAAACAACGCGACACCTGTGACTGGAAAAGAATGCTTCTTCTGGAGCAGCGGCAGTCAGTTCCTGGATACAGCGAAAAAACATCCTGAAGTTCTGAACAAGCACCATGCTTGTGGTCCTGGCAATACTTTCAAAATCATCCGCCAGTATCTGCAAGAGCAAGGTCACTTCACTGAATCAAAATTAAATATCTATCTAGATCAAGATAACTGGAGACAGCTATGCACAAAGTAACATCTGAAGAACTTTTCCAACGCGCCCTTAAAGTAACACCAGGTGGAGTCCACTCCCCTGTTCGTTCTTTTAAAGGTTTGGATCGTGCACCGGTTTTCTTTAAGCAAGCTGAAGGTGCTTTCCTGACTTCTGTTGAAGACAAAAAGTACATCGACTTCTGCCAAAGCTTTGGACCATTGATCCTGGGTCACCGTGATGCAGAAGTGGCTGAAGAAGTTCACCGCATGGTGGACACAGCCTGGACTTTCGGAGCTACTGAAATTTACTCTTTGGAATTGGCAGAATGGATCTCTTCAACTTTGCCATTCATGCAAAAACTTCGCTTCGTATCTTCTGGTACTGAAGCAGTTATGTCAGCACTTCGCGTAGCACGCGCGGCTACAGGTCGTAGCAAAATCTTGAAGTTTGAAGGTTGCTATCACGGTCACGTGGATAACTTGCTGGTTAAGGCGGGTTCAGGCCTTGCGGGTGCCGCGGCATCTTCTTCAGCGGGTATCTCTGCTGAAGTAGCCAACACGACTGTTGTGGCTCCTCTTGATGACGAAGCGAAACTTGAAGAAGTGTTCGCGGCTCAAGGTAAAGATATCGCTGCCGTGATCATCGAACCACTTCCTGCGAATTATGGTCTTTTGATCCAACGCCAGGAATTCCTGCAAAAAGTTTCTGATATCTGCAAAAAGAACGGCTCTTTGTTGATCTTTGACGAAGTGATCTCTGGTTTCCGCGTAGGCCTTAATGGCATGGTTGGCAAAACTGGCATCACTCCGGATCTTGTGACTTACGGTAAAATCATCGGTGGTGGTTTCCCAGTGGGTTGCTACGGTGGTCGCGCTGAACTTATGAACATGGTTGCACCAAGCGGTGACGTTTACCAAGCCGGTACCTTGTCAGCGAATCCCATCGGTATGCGCGCGGGTCTTACGACTCTTAAAAAAATGCAGCGTCTGGACGGTTGGAACGTGCTTGAAAAACGCACTCAGAAATTCGTTCAAGCTTTGCGTGATGGTTTCGCTAAAAAAGGCGTTCCATTGAAAGTAGAACAACATTCTTCTCTATTCTGGATCCACGGCGATACAAGCGGTAAAACAATCCGTACCATCGAGCAAATCCCTGCGAACCAAAGTTCCACTTTCAAAACTTTGTTCCTAAAAGCTTTGGATAAGGGTGTTTACCTGGCACCGAATGCTTACGAAGTTGGTTTCGTGTCCATGGCTCACACCGATGAGTTGCTAGCTGAAGCTGCAAGCATCATCGTAGGTTCTGCGGAGTAATCGAAAATGAAGAACTTCCTTAAGTCACATTTGAAAACAGTGCTCGCGATCCTCTGGTTCGCGTTCACGTTTGCACTTGTGACTTGGTGGTGGATCTTCTTCCTTCTGGAACTGGAAGGCGCCCGTCAGCATCGTATGATCGCCTGGGAAGGCTCGATCCTTTTGGGTTCCATCCTGATTGGTGGCATCGCTTTGATCGTGTTCACGTTCCGCGATAAACAACGCCATGATCGTCTGCGCTTTTTCTTTTCAACCTTCAGTCACGACATCAAAACCTCGATTGCACGCCTAAGACTGCAAGCCGAAGTTTTGGAAGAAGACCTTCAGGGCAATAGCCCCCCGGTTATGAAACGCCTGATCGCAGATATCCAAAGACTGGATTTGCAACTTGAGAATTCCTTGTTACTTGCAAACCTTGAGGTAAGTCCCCTTCTGCATGAAGAGATTTCCCTGAGCGGCTTGCTGGCAAGCCTGCGCACGGAGTTCGCGGATCTTTCTGTTGAGTTGGAACGTGATGCTCGTATTAATGGTGATCGTCGCGGTCTGATGAGTGTCGTGCGAAACCTATTACAAAACTCAGTCCTGCATGGCAAAGCCACGGCTGTGAAAATCAGTGTTCGCGCCCTGAGCAGCAACCGTCTGGAAGTGATCTTTTCTGATGACGGCCTGGGTTTTAAAGGCGAAACCGGCAAATTGGGTTCGGAACTTTTAAATTCCAAAGATTCCCGCGGCAATGGCATCGGACTTTTGATCACCAAACGTCTGATGGAAAAGATGCGCGGAGACATCCGCTTCGAATCCACCGAAAACGCCGGGTTTAAATCCGTCTTGCACATGGAGGGTCGACTGTAATGAGAAAAGTCCTTCTGGTTGAAGACGATCTTTCCCTGGGTGAAACGCTGACTGAACGCCTGCGCAAGGACTACGAAGTCACTTGGGGCAAAAGCGTTGCCGAAGCCTGGTCTATTTTCAGCAAAGAAAAAGACTTCGATCTGGTGATTCTGGATGTGGGACTTCCTGATGGGACGGGTTTTGAACTTGCTGCCAAGATGAAGAAACTCACCCAGGTTCTTTTCCTTTTCCTAACGGCTCAGGCAGATGCGGAATCCCGCCTGCAAGGGTTTGAACTGGGCGCCGCGGAATACATCCCAAAGCCTTTCCATTTGAAAGAGCTTTTGATCCGCGTAAAGCACGTTCTGGATGCACACGCCCCTTTGAAGGAAGTGCAACTTTCGACGTGCGTAATTAATTTTACCAATATGTCTGTGCGCAGGAACTCAGGTCAAATCGAGTATCCAGCCGTCACCGACATGAAGATTTTGCAGTTATTAATTGATAAAGCACCACGGATTTTAAGTCGTGACGAAATCATGAATGAAATCTGGGGTGTTGATAAGAACCCAAGCCACAGAACGATTGATAATATCATTGTTCGTCTGCGCCACTTACTGGGCGAAGACGGCGATGCGCATATTCGTTCTGTGCGCGGCATCGGCTACCAATGGTCCACGGAGGAAACACCAACATGAACACACTTTTTCACAACGCTCTTCAAAGAAAAGCCCAGAAGACTCCTCCCATCTGGTTCATGCGTCAGGCTGGCCGCTATCACCAGCATTATCAAGGCATGAGAAAGAAAAACTCTTTCGAAGAGCTTTGCAAAACACCTGAACTGGCTGCTGAAGTAGCTCGCGGTCCTGTTGCTGAATTTGATTTCGACGTGTCCATCCTATTCTCTGACATCCTTTTCCCATTGGAAGCTTTGGGCATGGGCTTGAAATACACAGATGCTCACGGTCCGCAATTGGGCTTTAAGTTAAATCCTGAAACGATCGGTAATCTGGGCGAAGTTCAACCAGCGATCGAATTCATGAAGTTCCAAAAAGAAGCTGTCATCGCGACTCGCGAAGTGCTTCCTAAAGACAAAAGCTTGATTGGCTTTGTCGGTGGTCCTTGGACATTGTTCGTTTATGGTGTTGAAGGCTCTCACGCGGGTTCTTTGATTCAATCTAAAGTTTTGATCAATATGTTCCCGAAATTCCTGGAAAAGATGCTTCCGCTTTTGAAAGCGAACATCCAGCTTCAATTGGATGGCGGCGTTGAGCTTGTTATGATCTTTGATACAGCAGCTGGCGAAGTGTCTCCGTTGTTCTTCAAAGAATGGATCCAACCTGTGATCTCTGTTCTTGCAAAAGAATTCCCAGGAAAAATTGGTTACTACTCAAAAGGCACTCAACCGACATTCTTCAATAAAGAATTCGCAGAGCTTCCATGGGCGGGTCAGGGTTTCGATCACCGTTGCTACATCCCTGAATGCTTCAAAGTTCAAAACAAAGGCTTCGTTCAAGGAAACTTCGATCAAAGTTTACTGTTTATGGATGACGCGGACTTCAAGAAAGCCGTGCAAAACTTCCTGGCTCCAATGAAAGAGATGCCTTTGGAAGCACGCGCCGGCTGGGTCTGCGGTCTTGGTCACGGTGTCTTGCCTAAAACTCCCGAGAAAAACGTGAAACTATTCATCGAAACAGTTCGGGAGGTGCTTTCATGATTAAAAATCTTCTGGCGAAATACGACGTCCCGGCGCCCCGCTACACTTCTTATCCGACCGTGCCTTATTGGGAAACCAATCCGACACGTGATCAATGGGTGTCCCACCTGAAAACGACTTTGCAAAAAAGCGATGGTGGCTGGTCTTTGTATGTGCATATTCCTTTCTGCGAAACTCTTTGTACTTTCTGTGGATGCAATAACATCATCACGAAAAGTCACAGCAAAGAGTCCCCTTACGTGGACATGCTGATCAAAGAATGGGATCTATACAAACAACAGGTTCCAGAACTTTTGAAAGCCCCTTTGAAACACATCCATTTGGGTGGGGGAACACCGACGTTCCTGTCTGCGGAATCCTTGCTAAGACTTCTGACTCCGATTGTGAATGACTGCAATCTGGATAAAGAACACTTTGAAGGCTCCATCGAGGTTGATCCCCGCAGAACCACGCCTGATCAATTGAAAGCTTTGCGCACACTGGGTTTCAATCGCGTCAGCATGGGCGTTCAGGATTTCAATCCTGAAGTTCAACGTCTGGTAAACCGCATTCAGCCTTTAGAAATCACAGCAGAGCTTTCACAAGCGGCCCGTGAACTGGGTTATACCTCAGTGAATTTCGATTTGATCTATGGCCTGGCAAAACAAACTGCCGAATCCATCCGTGAAACCGCGGAAGCGACAGTAAAGTTGCGCCCGGATCGTATTGCCTTGTACAGTTTTGCATTGGTTCCTTGGATCAAGCCTGCACAGCGCCTGTTCAAAGACGAAGATCTTCCAAAGGCTGCTGAAAAGCGTGAACTGTACGAAATCGCCCGCGGCATCCTGCTAAAAGCCGGTTACGTGGAAGTGGGTATGGATCACTTTGCTCTGCCAACAGATAACCTAAGCATCGCTATGGATGAAAAACGTCTGCACAGAAATTTCATGGGTTACACCGATCAAAGAACCGATGTTCTTTTGGG
Organism: Bdellovibrio sp. HCB290; assembly: GCF_047305925.1. Lineage (GTDB taxonomy): Bacteria > Bdellovibrionota > Bdellovibrionia > Bdellovibrionales > Bdellovibrionaceae > Bdellovibrio. The sequence goes on from NZ_CP178620.1 coordinate 3,405,676, forward strand.
TCTGGGTGTCTCTTCGATTTCTGAAACGCCTTACAGCTTTCATCAAAATGAAAAAGTATTGCCGTTGTACGAGCAAGCCATCAACGATGGCTTGCTTCCCACAATGCGTGGCCACATCCTGACCGAAGAGGACCAAATTCGTCGTCGTCAGATTCTAAAATTGATGACAGAGTTTGAAGTCGAATTCCTAAGCGAAGATCAGGAACAAAAGGCCACAGAGTTTTTGACAGAAATGATCAAAGACAATCTTCTGGTCATCAAAGATCATAAGCTGGTAGTACTGGAAGCGGGCCGTCCGTTCCTGCGCAATGCTTGCGTGTTCTTTGACGAGCGCTTAAAAACCAAACAACCTCAAACCAAGATCTTCTCTCAATCTATATGAAAAAGGTCACGGTCATTGGAGCTGGTTTCGCGGGATTAACTGTCGCCCTGAAGCTGGCCCAAAAAGGATTTAAGGTTCATCTTCACGAAAAGTCCTCTCGCTTGGGCGGACTTTTGGGAACTGAACATGGCGAGTACGGAATGGCCGAAAGAGCCGCGAACTCTATGATCCTGACCGATCGTTCCGAAAAGCTGTTCAAGGAAATCGGCCTGGATCTGGCCTTTCCATTGGAATCCTCGAAGAAAAGATTTATTTTCCGTGGTTTTCCAAAAGCGATGCCCTTAAGTCCATTTGAAATTCTGAAAGTCGCATTCACTGTCATTCCGCGGGTACTGTTTGCCAAAGCAACTCTGAAACCGCAGGCCGGTGAAACCCTGAAAGACTGGGGTTTACGTCGCCTTGGCAAAGCTGCCACCAGTTACCTGTTGGGACCAGCTATGCAGGGCATTTACGCGAATGAAGCCCAGGATCTAAGTGCTTCCTTGATCATTTCACCGTTGTTTAAAAAAGACCGCGAAAAATTCCGCGGCACCATCAGCGGCCCGCAAGGCATGCAGGACATCGTTGATTACCTGCATGCGACTCTGCAACAGCTGGATGTGGAAATTTATCTTGAATCAGATCTCGATGTTTCAAAAGTTGAAGGCCCGGTGGTGATTGCAACCTCAGCCTCAGCTGCTGCAAATATTCTGAAAACACGCGCGCCAGAGCTTTCCGCTCTTTTAGCCCGCGTGAATATGTCTTCATTGATCAGTGCTACTGTATTTTTTGATAAAGCCCAAACCAAGTACAAAGGCTTTGGCTGCCTGATCCCGCGTGGCCTGAAACTGCGCACTTTTGGCGTGTTGATGCCTCCCTATATTTTTGCCGGTCGTAACAAGACCTACAATGAAACCTGGATCATGGGTGGCAAAAACAATCAGGATCTTTTGAACTATTCAGACAAAGACCTTATGGACTTTATCAGTAAAGAGCGAAAAACCATTTTCAAGCGCCAGGATACCATCCTGGATGCAAAGATTTTCCGCTGGGATCGCGCTTTGCCGGTTTATGATCTGGAACTTGAAAAGATCCAGACAGAACTTTCTGAAAAATCAGCTGCAACTGACATTTTCCTACACGGAAACTATCTTTCTGGAATTGGTCTAAGCAAAATATTAGAGCGCAGTGAGCGTCTTTGTGAACAGATTGCGAGTCAACATGGCAGCTAAAACAGGTGTTTTGCTTTTAAATATCGGCAGTCCTCGATCTTACGAGGTTCCTGACGTAAAAAGGTATCTTAAGCATTTCCTGATGGATAAGGAAGTGATCAATCTTCCCTTCATCCTGCGCTGGCCACTGGTTAATTTGTTGATCGTCCCTAAACGCGGTCCGATCTCTGCTGGAAATTATAAAAAGATCTGGCTTGAAAACGGTTCTCCTTTAACTGTGTACACGATTGATTTTGCCGAAAAACTGCAAAAGAACCTTGGCGAAAACTACTTGGTGAAAGTGGGAATGCGCTACAGCAGTCCGGATATTCCGACGGCTCTGAAAGAGTTCGCTGCTGCGGGTATCCAGAATGTTTTGCTATCCCCGATGTACCCACAATATGCCGATGCCACGACGGGTTCCTCGCTGCGCGAAGTGCAGCGCCAGATTAAAAAATTGAATCTGAAATTCAATGTGAAAAGCATCCGTGACTTCTATCAACACCCCAGCTTTGTGGATCCCACTGTGGAAATCGCGAAGGAATATCTGCACGGCAAAGACGTCGTTCACTATCTGTTCTCGTTCCATGGTCTTCCTGAAAGCCATGTGAAAGTGAATGCGGGATGTCTGGCAACTCCAGACTGCTGTGTGAAACCCAACGCTTGCGACAAGCCTTGCTACCGTGCGCAATGTCTTGCGACTGCGACGTCTATCGCAGGAAAATTAGGACTTTCAAAAGACCAATGGAGCTTATCTTATCAGTCTCGCTTGGGGCGTGATGAATGGTTAAAGCCTTCGACTGAAGAAACAATTGCTAAACTTGGCGACAAGAAAAGTATCGCCGTACTTTGCCCATCTTTCGTTGCCGACTGCATCGAAACCCTGGAAGAAATCGGCATTGGTGGAGAAGAAACTTTCCATCACGCGGGCGGCAGAGACTATCACTTGGTTCCTTGCGTGAACGTGAACTCAAAATGGGTGAATCAGTTCGCTCGTTTGATCGAATCCCAGGTTTGAATTCTTACTCTAATTTGACCCGCTGCGCTTTGCTATATGACAAATCCTGACTAGTATTGGAGTCCTAACTATTCAGGAGTAGCAACTTTGAAAACAACATCCTTGAAAGCGGGGCTGATTGCTTTAGCCCTTGTTCTGTCTGGTCCCGTCCAGTCCCACGCAGGTTTGGATATTTTTGAACCCGGCAAAAAAGTGGTCGAAAAAATCCGCAAACAAATCGCAAAACAAGATATCGGTGCAACCATCGGTCTTGGTGGCGACATCATAGACGGACTTCATGTTTCCTTGAAGTACAAAGCGAAATCCGAACCATCTTATCTTGATGGTTACTACACTCGTCTTGATAAGTATGTCCTGACTTCTGAGCTGAACGTTGGCGACCTTATTGATGGCAGCGACACTCCATTTGGTCTGGAAGTGGAAAACGGCACTGAAGTTTATTTCGCCCGTCAGTTCAAAACTCAAGGTGATTCACTTAAAGCGATTCCTTACTCCATCAAGCACATTCCTTTCACTGCTCAAAAAGCGATCAAGAACCTGAAAGTCGGCGACTTCGTCGCACTTCAGGGAAAATTGAATATCGTTTTCTCAGTAGGTGGAGCAACCGATCTGAACCCAACAATCGAGCTGGGTGGATCAACTCACGTTTTCATGGCCGGCGACTTCATGATCCACTTGTATCGCATGGCTGACGATAAAATCCGCGTAAAGCTAATCACGATGAGACGTCGTGGTGTGGGCGCAAGTGCCAGCATCGATTACTTGGGTAAATTAAAAGTCGTGGGTCTAAGAGTTATCGACCGCAAACTGGAGCGTTGGATTGACTTGAAACCCGCCTCTTTGAACTTTGGTAAGAGTATGAATGACGTATTCATGTTGGATTACGTTTTCGATCTTAAGAATGCTCAGGCTGCAACAGCGTTTGATAACTTCATGAATAAAAAACTGAAGTTCAAAAACCTGAAAGTGATCGATCCAACAGCTTCCCGCCCTGAACTGCAAAACGAGCTGATGACGGACATGTCAGAAGTTGAAGACATGTACATGGCTGATCACAATCTGCCAGCAGAGCAACGTCGCATTGATCGCGTCTTTAAAGGTTCCAACACATCTGTGGACGTCATGTCCCGCTACAAGCTTTCCATGAGCATCCTGCGCCTGGAAGCAAACACGATGTATTCGCAAAACAAACTGCAAAACTTCGATTCTAACAACGTTGAAAAGCAGTACATCCTGGATACTTACCAAAAATCCGCACAATCCAAAATCTTCTATGGTATCTGGGGTAACAAGATCACTGAAGGTGATCACATTATCTTCAATTCCAATCCAAAATGGACTCCGGGTTCTTTCGTAACAGCATCGCATTTCTATGAAGCCCGCATGAGAAACGTCTCTAAAAAAGACTACGGCAAAATGCAAAACCGTGCGATGGAGATTCTGCCAGAATGGATCTATCGCCAAATCGACTGGAAGCGCTGGGACTTTTCAAATGGCGACGTTGTAAATGGTTACTTCCGTCACCAGGTGTGCATCCATCCTGAAGCCTACGACACTCTTCCGAACTATACGGCAGCTCAGGTTAAAAAATTGTTCCTGGCTTATTTAAAATCTGAAGATCAGGATTTGGATCAATTGCGCCGTAACAAGATCGCCAAGATCTCTGAAAACTTCTCTTACCTGCTTCAGCCGTACATGACGGATCAGGCTCGTTATGAGGCTTTCAGAAACTTGCAAAAGATTGCAATGTGGCGTGATCATGGTGCTTATTTCGTACTGACTCTTTTGCCAGACAATCAGTTTGAACAACTGGTTACTTACGAAATGACTTTCACGGGCCGCAAAGTGGATCAGATCAATTTCCGTTTTGGTAACTTCGAAAAACAGCAGTTGTATCAATCCCTGCTGTACATCCAAAACCTGATCAACGATCGTTCCTTCGATTTGCGCCTGGTAACAGACACTACCGGCGGAAGCAAAAAACCATAGAGCACTTCAAGGGCCTCATCAGGGGCCCTTTTTTTTGGTATTTTTTGTGAGCGATTCCTGAGCTTATCCTGCTGAAATCCGCCATCATTTCGCAAAATTGTAATAAATACCCAGCGAATCCCCACGAGCACCGGGAAAACATTGTCCTGACCTCAAAACATTCTTTAGATTAAAGGATTTTAAGTATATTAATCCAACCCTAGTTGCTAAGTAGACCAGCTCATTTACTGCAAGACCAAGGGGAACGATAGTGTCATTACTAAAAGCACATCTTGTAATAGCTGCTCTGATCGTGGGTTTCACCACTTCTGCTTCCGCAAAAGTTTATTTGAATTCAGCCTGTACCATGAAAGCCAATTCGAAAAGTATTGATGGCAATGGCAGCAAAGATGAAAAGTTCCCTCTCGCTTCTATCTCCAAACTTGTAACTTCCCTTTGGGCTATTGAAACTCTGGGTCCCAAGTACCGCTTCACCACCAAAATTCACGTAACAAAAAAATCTGACGGCCTTTTCGATATGCACATTGAAGGCGGCAAAGATCCTATCTTTGGTCGCAGCGTGGGATACTTTATCCTGGCGCAAATGGCGATGCGTGAATTAAACATCAAACAAGTCGACACTCTGACTTTCGACGAAAACTTTTTGATGGAGTGGAATGTCGAAGAACCAACGGCCATCGCTGGTGACACGAAATTCTATCCAGACTTGGCAGCTCAAGCAGCTCATGTAAAACATGAACTGGAAAACGGCTTCATTACTCCGGTCGCTGACAACTCCTACAAATATGTTCGCAGCCTTGCCAAGTCTGTTGGTATTGAATTGCCTGAGACCAAACCCAACATCAAATTCAACAATGTTGCATTCCTGCCTAAGCAAGACTTCAAGGATGATCCGCAAGCCCTAACGTACACGTACCGCTCGGCTCCTTTGCACAAAATCATCAAGAACATGAACAACAGATCCAACAACTACATTGCGGATCATCTGTACTGGAACTTAGGGGACACACCTGCATTTAACGAGTTCCTGCAAAAGAATCTAAAGATGGACAACCGTGATCTACAGTTCAACCTGGGATCCGGTAACAACGCTGATTACATCTCCAAGAAAAAGTACGACTACAACGAAGGCACTTGTTCCGCGATGATCAAAGTCTTGATTCGCCTGAACGAAGTTTTGGGTACTCAAGGTTTGGCTTTGACAGATGTTATGGCTGTCGCTGGAACTGACACTGACTCCACTGTGGCAAAATACGGTGGACCTATGGAAGGTGCCATGGTCGGAAAGACCGGCACAGTGGACAAAGCCAAAACACTTGCGGGCACCATTTCCACTGGCAACGGGACAATTTATTTTGTGATCCTGATGCACAAGGATTCCTCTGGTGAAAACGGCTCCGCGGCCAACGCCATTAAGAATCGCATCCGCGCATTGTTTACGATCAACAATGGATCAAAGAAAATCGATTACTCCGAAATCAGCGCACTTCCTTTCGATAAAGGATCGGCTTTGGTTCTGGATTACGGACCTAAATTAGGAATGTTCTAATGATCAATGTGGCGATCTGGATTTTTTATGTTCTGGTAGCACTCTTCACGGCGTTTGGACCGATCAATGCCCGTGGTGGAGAGTCCGTCGAGAACATAAATAAAGCCATTGAGCTGCAAAAAAATTCTGAAGTTAAGAAGCATGTTCAAAGCAAGTCCTTTGATCCTGCTAAAGGTGATGAAGACGGCCTGACTCCCTTGATGGCGGCTGCCATGAATGGCAACACCACGGCTTTGAAGTTGATCTTGAACAGCAAACCCAACCTGGAGCAAACCAACAAATTCGGCGACACGGCCTTGGCCCTTGCTGTTTCCAATGACCAGGATGGAGCTGCAAAAATGCTGATCGCAGCGGGCGCGAAAGTCGACATTCCCGTGCTTTCTGAAAACAAAGACACTTTGTTGATCACAGCTGCCAAGAGCAGCGAAAAAACGACTCAGCTGATTTTGGCTAAAGACAAAAAGACCATCAATCAAACAAATGCCCTGGGAAACACCGCTTTGATCGAATCTATTTTGGCTGGTTACACCAACATCGCAAAAATGTTGGTACAGAATGGCGCTGATGTTTCCGTAAAAAACAACGACGGCAAGAACGCCTTGGACCTTTCCAAGGAACTAAATAACCCGACGATCACGTCTCTTTTGTCCAAGAAATCAAAATAGCCACACCCGCATCTTAAGCGGACTCTTGCTCCAAGCGCTCTGCAATCCAAATTTTCAGCAAAGTTTGATAGCCGATGCCACCCTTTTTCTGCGCAATTTTGCGGAGTTTTTGAACCATACTGTGAGGAAGACGAATGCTCGTGGAAATGCCTTGAATCGGCTTCTTTTCTGGTTTTACGGAGACGGATTTACTTTGATCCCACTCGTCGGGATTATACTTATCCAGCTTTTGTTTCTTTGATCGAGTTTTCTTTTTCATATGTCCCAACCGGTAAAAATTCGAGCAGTGTTTTGACCCAAGTCCTCAAAGACCAATCTAAGTTTTCGTCCTGAGTTGGTTTTCCCAACAATCATGTAGCGTTCTGGACCGTGGTGTTTCTTATTTGGAGTGATTACATACTTATTGAAGAAAACTTCTTCAGCTTCCCAGTGTTGGATCTTGTGAAGGCCGAGATGTTCTTCGTTATGCTCATCCCAGATAAAGAAATACCACCGTTTTCGCGTGAGTCCTGTCATATTCAGTGTACCTATATTGTAGCTACATGTCAAATTATGTAACCCAACAGTACTTTGCAAAGGACGCGCGAGAGCGGTAATCCGTTCATTGGTAATAGACGGTAAAATAGTTCGAATAACGGTTACGAAAGTTTCCGCTGATCTACAGCGAGCTCAAACGAAAAAAAAACCCGGGGATTGTCATCGCCGGGGTTTTTCTTTTTAAGAGAACAATTTTTTGATGAAGCTTGAAATCTTTTTGCCGATTGTTTGCTTCGGTGCCGATTTTCTGTGAGAGGCACTTGCGCCTTTGCGCGGCTCGTGGCGTTTGTTACCGCCTTGAGACGGGTGACGATTGTCACCGCGTTTTTGATGACCGTGCTCTGGGCGTTTTGCTCCATGTTCAGCGCGTTTCGCGTGTCCTGGACGAGGTCCATCAGCCTTCTGAGCTGTAGCACCCTTGCGCTCTTGTGGTCCTTTGTTTTCGCCACGGCTTTCACCGCGCGGACCACGATTGCTGTCACGACCCTCACGACGTGGACCACGATCGCCTTCACGGCGAGGACCACGATCACGACCGCCACCACCACTGCGACCACCTTCACGACGAGGACCGCGTTCACCGCGCTCGCCATCCAATGATTTCGGATAGTGACCGTCGAAACGATCTGGGAATGGTTTGAACTCTTGGATCAATTGATCATTTTCCAAGTAGCCCACTTCGATTTTGTGTTTCAAATAGTCTTCGATGCGAGTCAAAGATTCGATATCTTTTTCGCCCACCATCGAGAACGCCTGACCTGTAGTTCCCGCACGGCCGGTACGACCAATACGATGAACGTAAGATTCAGAATCCATTGGCAATTCGTAGTTGATCACAAGGTCTACGCCCTTGATATCCAAACCACGAGCCGCAACGTCTGTTGCCACCAGGATGTTCAGATGATTCTCTGCCTTGAACTGCTCGATCACGCGGTTGCGCTGAGCTTGAGTCAAAAGACTGGAGATCGCCATCGCTGGCACATCATTATCAACCAAAAACTTTGTCAATTTCTCGACGTTCATTTTGAAGTTCGTAAAGATGATCGCTTGCTTTGGATTGTGCACTTTCAACAATGATAGCAAATGCTGAGGTTTTTCAGCGTTGCCCACGTGGAAGATCTGATCTTTCACGTTTTCTGCTTTAGCCTGATCACGGCTGATGTTGATTTCAACCGGCTCGGAACCAAATTGGTAAGCGGTGTTCAACACATCGAAGTTCAAAGTTGCAGAGAACACCAGGAACTGACGTTCACGAGGCACTCTTTGCAGGATGAATTTCATGTCGTCTTTGAAGCCCATGTCGAACATGCGGTCGGCTTCGTCGAAGACGATCGCGCGAACTTGCTTCAAATCCACCAAGTGCTCTTTGTAAAGATCGATCAAACGGCCTGGAGTCGCAACGATGAACTCAACACCGTTTTTAAGCGCCTCTTTTTGTTTGTCGTATCCAGTACCACCGTAGATCGCGAAACCTTTAAGGCCGCTGTCCACGCCGAACTTGATAATGTTGTCTTGAACTTGCTCTGCCAATTCACGCGTTGGAACCAAAACCAAAATAAAGTTTTGTGGTTTCCAGTCCTTAAATGCGCGCTTTTCGATGATTTCTTTTTCTGAATCAGAAATTTCGCCGTGAGCTGGGCGAGCACGTAAAATACGCTCCATCAATGGCAGAACAAATGCTGCTGTTTTGCCGGTGCCTGTTTGTGCCAGGCCGGCGACGTCTTTACCATCCAAAATATATGGCATGGCTTGCGCTTGAATCGGTGTGCAATCGTCAAAACCTGTTTTTTGGATTGCAGATGATAGCGCGGGATCTAAATTTATCTCTGAGAATTTCAATTTCGTATACTCCGGTTCTTAGCCCCAAACCTACTTTTCGGTGCCTTAAAAGTCACCAACAAAGCTTTTTAGGGTCTCTATAAAGGTCTGAGACTGATCTGAATGGACCCAATGTCCAGCCCCAGGTATTTCGACGCCCTTAATCATCGGGTTCTCGGCCAAAATTCGCTGATAAATATCAGGTTTTAGCTCTTGAGACTTCTCTCCCCGAATCCAAAGGGTTGGCATTTTAAGGTCACGGACCTGGTCCCAACGCTCGCGCGTGTGTCCGGCCTTCACTGACTCGATGATACCATACTTGGAGAACCGCCAATCAACAGTCCCGTCTGGTTTTTCAATCATATTGGAATAAAAGTACTGAGACATGACTTCGACTTTTTCTCGGGTCTTGGCGGTTTTGACAAAGTCCTCCATGAAGTACTTGCGCGCCTCTTCCCTCGAAGCAAACGGCGTCGGGGCAAGATTCAAGAGATACTCATAGTACTCGTAGGCTTTTGCCGACGCTTCGGGCCCAATGTCTTCCACGATCAGCTTTTCCACGTACTCCGGATACATGGAAGCAAAGGCCAAAACATTGCGTCCGCCCATGGAGTGCCCTACCAAAATGAATTTGTCCCAGCCCAGTTCGTCCACGATCTGTTTAAGATCGTTGGTGTAATCCTCGGGCGAGTAACCTGATTCCGGCTGAAAAGACCGGCCGTGGCCCCTTTGATCGTAGGCCAGGCAACGCTCGGTCGCCTCCAGGCCCGAAATAATCCGGCGCCAGTTCTGGCCGTAGCCCATAAGCCCGTGAATAAACACCCATTTTCGTCCATCTTCTGGACCATAGATCTGGTAATTGAAATTATCCAAGTATGCCATACGGCCCCTATCCTGCGCCCACGAGAGGGGTATTTCAAGTTTGAATTTTAGTTCGAACGGGAGTAGATTCAGCGACAATGAGTTTCACCAAAAAGCCCCAGCTTCACGAAGACTGGATTGATCCTTACGCATTAAGAATTGTCAAAAACCTGCAAGATTCCGGTTTTGAAACCTATCTTGTTGGTGGTTGCGTACGCGATCTTATGGTGGGAATTCATCCAAAAGATTTCGACATTGCCACTAGCGCTCACCCCAACCAGGTTCGTAAGAAAGTTCCCAATGCCTATGTCATTGGTCGCAGATTCAAACTGGTTTTGGTCAAACGCGGGGATCAGCAATTCGAAGTTGCCACTTTCCGCAGAAATGTCAGTGCCGAAGAACTCGCTACAACTCCTGAAGAGGACACCGTTGAAGGCGACAACTATTTCGGAACAGTGGAAGAGGACGCCAAACGCCGCGACTTCACTGCCAATGCTGTATTTTACGATCCAGCCAATAACAAGCTGATCGATTTCTGTGGCGGCATTCAGGATATTGAAAACCGTGTTCTTCGTATGATTGGTGATCCGAAAGATCGCTTCATCGAGGATCCGATTCGTATTTTACGCGCGATTCGTCTTTCCCATAAATTGCATTTCTCCATCGAATCCACCATGCGCCATGCGATTGCAGAGTGTGCACCGGAACTTAAAAAATCCGTGCTACCCCGTCGTCGTGAAGAGTGGCTAAAGTTCATGCGTTTGAATGAACCGCATCTGGCATTTATGGAGTTGTTCGACCTGCACATCCTGGAGCAAATTCTGCCAGGCCTGCATTCTGTTTTCGTCGATCCGATTAAAATGGAAACTTTCGAACTTCACCTAGCGCGCATCAATCAGGTGGGCATCAACCCTCATGATCCATTGGAGCTTTTCGCGGGTTTCATGTTCTCGTTCATGAAAGCGCAGTACGGCGAAGGCCAATGGGAAAATGAAATCGCTGATGATCCAAAACTGGCGTATTTCATCCGCGAAGAAATGGGCATCTTTAAACAAGAAGCAGCTGTGTTCTTTAAGGCGTTACATTTGATGTCGGGACTTAAAAAAATCGACACTTATTCCCGCAAAGGTGAGCGCCGTCAGATGGCATTTGTGAAAAATGAAGCCTTTGGACTTGCGATGAAGCTTTCCCTGCTTGATTTCTCATTGACCGCTGCCGAGATCCACTACTGGATGCAACAGGTTGAGAAGTTCAACGGCGCAAAGGTGCCGACCACTCACTAAAAATTTTAAATCTGACCTCTGGCCGGAAGTGCTTTGACCAGCACTTCTTCCAGCATTGATACGTCGACAGGCTTGCTTAAATAACCGTCAAAACCGGAATTCAAGCACTCGCTTTCGCCTTCAGAACTGGCCTGCGCTGTGATGGCGATGATCGGCTTGGTGTAACCACGGCCACGCAAAGCCTGAGTCGCTTCATGACCAGACATGATCGGCATTTTGATATCCATCAAAATAACGTCATAACTGCTGTTGAGTGTGGCTTTTTCCAGGGCTTCCTGACCACTTTCACAAACTTCCACAACGGCGCCATGACGGTGCAGATATCTGTGCATCAGATTGCGCAGGTCTTCGGAATCATCCACCACCAGAATGCGGTAGTCTCTAAGATACTCACGCGCCTGACTTTGCAAACTTCTTTCCTGAACCAATCGGCCGGCCAAATGCGACTCGACCAGTTTCAATTCTGATACGGAACCCAACTCCACAGAATATTCAAACACGCTGCCTTTGCCTTCGACAGATTCAATCAGGCTCAACTCCCCGCCTGACAAACGCGCCAAGCGCTGTGACAGCGCCAAGCCCAGCCCGGAACCGGAAACTTTTTGTACTTCAACGCCTTCTCCGCGCATGAAGGGCTGGAAAAGATTTTTCTGAGTTTGCTCATTCATCCCAATGCCGGAGTCGGCAACACGAATACGCAAAGTGCCCTGATTATTGGTATCAAATCCCAGGGAAACCGTGACTTGAATATCACCCTGCGGAGTGAACTTCACCGCATTGGAAAGCAGGTTGATCAATACCTGACGGAAACGAACCGAGTCCATCTGGATTTCATCCGGAACCAAAGTCAGAAAATTTAATTTCAATTTATGACGACTGTCGATGACCGTACGAATGACGGAAACTGCATCTTCGATTTCGCGCACCGGGCTCATAGGAGCCTTCTGTAAAAACAGTTTCTTACTTTCGATTTTCGAAAGATCCAAAAGGTCATTCACCAGGGACGTCATGAACTTGCCCTGTCTTTGGATGGAATGAAGATCCCGATAGACGGAAGCCTCCAGGTTTGGATGCGCCAACAAAGCCTCCGCATACCCCAAAATCGCCGCCAATGGAGTGCGAATTTCATGACTGGCATTCGCCAACAAAAAGGACTTCGCTTCATTCGCAGCTTCATGAAGGTCACGTTCGCGGCGCAGGGATTCCTGATGGCGCTTAGTTGTCACGTCCCAGACGATACCCGTCGTGCGCAATACCTGCTGTTCGTCATCGCGCTCGATTTTTCCGCGAAACGCAAGGATACGGGATCCATTTTTTCCGTTGAGCAAACTGAATTCAAAATCCAATTCGCGGTTTTCATTGAACTGGGCTCTTAGAATATCTTTTAGAAGTGTTTGCTCTGGAAGCAGGGAAAGATTTCCTTCCCGGAAAATCATATCCTGTTGAATATCCCAGTCCCAAGTCATCGCTTCTGACGAAGCCATCGCCATGCGCACGCGCTCTTCACTGCGCATCAGGATTTTATCCAGACTAAACAGCGTGGACATCGATTGATTCAGCGACCTTCCCAACGAAATGACCAGTCCCATATATACGATCATAACGAAGCTCACAAGATATGCATGAGCCTGTCCAGACACGATGTAACCTATGGCCCAACCCAAAACTGTTGGTCCAACCAGACAAAACATGGCAATGCGATTAGCGGCGTACAAAATCATTCCGCCGGCACTCATCACAGCAATCAACATCGCCGTCAAAACCTGCACACTGGTACCAGCCCCAGGGGCCACAAAACCCATCGCCCCCCAGCAACAGCCGGAAACGAAAAGCAGACAGTACTTTGAAATCTTCCAGACGGTAAGTTGTTCAGGTCGTTGAATCTTGGTCATGGCTTCGCGCCAGAAAGGCACCACACCTAAACTGATTGCTGCATAGATGTTGATTGTCAGAAACCAGAAAACCAGGAATTTGTGGGAGACTGTGCTCCAAGCGACATACGTATAGAAATAAGCGGTGGTCAAAACTGCCACCAACGCTGTGTAACTCTGCCCTAAAAGCAGGTCCACTTTTCGAATTTCTAATTCGAGCAATTCATTATTCTTCATATACGCACTAGTGTTCGAATTCTCCCACAGGGACATAAAATAAAACAGAGAAAGTCTGCACTTTCCCTGTTTTACATGTTCCATTTAAATTCTGTAATATTGCTTAAGCGGCCTCTCTCAAATCCAATTGTTTCAAGAGCTCGCCAGAGATGCGATCGAGGGCCATAACCTTGTCAGCTGCACCTAAAGCCACTGCCGCGGCCGGCATACCGTAAACCACGCAAGTTTCCTCGTTTTGAGCAACTGTAAAGGCGCCCGCATTTTTCATCTCCAAAAGGCCTTCGGCACCGTCTTTACCCATGCCTGTAAGGACCACACCCATGGCATTTTTACCAGCATACTTAGCTACTGATTTCATTAGATAATCTGCCGCCGGGCGGACACTGTGCATGGGTGGATTTTGGTGAAGTTTGACGTAATAAAAGGCACCACTTCGGGTGATTTCCATGTGGAAGTTTCCTGGCGCGATCAAGACACGACCCGGAACCACCTGATCCCCTTCTTGAGCTTCTTTAACCTCAAAGGGGAACATGGCGTTCAAATTATCCGCAAAGGACTTGGTAAATCCAGGTGGCATATGCTGAACCACCACTGTCCCGGGAATATTCGCTGGCATTCCTGAAAGAAAGACCTTCAATGCTTCGGTCCCCCCGGTGCTGGAAGCCACGGCGATCATCTGATGTGTGGTTCGGGCCAATGATGTCCGATCCACTTTTGCAACCTGAGCGGTCGGAGCAACCACTTTCGTTTTTACCTGAATCCGCGCCCGCGCTACCATACGAACCCTCTCGACGATTTCGCGTCCTAGAACTTCCAATGACTGTGATACGTCGATGGAAGGCTTTTCCATAATTTCAATTGCTCCCGCTTCCAGCGCCCGCAGGTATGTTTCAGAACCTGTCTTTGCCAAACTCGAAAAAATAATTGTTCGAGTGGGAAAGTGCTGCATAACTTTTTCAAGGAAGCTGATGCCGTCCATGCGAGGCATCTCAACGTCCAAGGTCATCACGTCCGGCTTTAGCGCCACAAGCTTATCGCGCGCTATATATGGATCCGAAGCAGTACCAACCACCTCAATATCCGTGGTTGAAGAAAAAATCTTTTCCAGCAACTTACGAATCACGGCAGAGTCATCAACGATAAGAACTTTAATCTTTTGACCCATAATTCCTTCTATAGTTTCTGATAAACAGCGCGTGAAAGCGGCTTCAGTTGAGTGTGCTTGATATTGCCAGATTCAGAATGACCCAGAATCAGATATCCACCCGGAGCCAGACAAGAAGTCAGACTGTCGACAACTTTCTTCGTCGTTTCCTCATCAAAATAAATCAGTACATTTCGACAAAAAATAACGTGGAACTTGTGCTGAAATTCGTATTTGGGATTCATCAGATTAAATTGAGCGAAGCGAATCATATCATGGATGCTATCTTTCGCTCTCCAGAACTCCGTTTCACCTTTTTTAACTCTATCAAAGTACTTCAAACGTGTTGCCGGAGGCAGCCCTTGCATTTCACGTTCTTCATAGGCACCACTAGAGGCCTTCTTTAGAACCTGAAGATCAATGTCGGTCGCAAGCAGGCGGGCTTTCATGCCCGTCACCTGCTGCATAGCCTCTTGGGCTGTGATTGCGATAGTATAAGGCTCTTGCCCCGTACTGGCAGCCGCGCACCACATACGAATATCCGCACCAAACTTTTTATAAAGCTCCGGCAGATGTTGCGCCAGAAAATCAAAGTGATTCGATTCACGATAGAACGAGGTCATGTTCGTGGTCAGAGCCGAAATGAACTCTGAGGTAATCTGCTGATTACCGTGCTCGACCATGTCCCAATACTGTTCGTAGGACTTCAAACCATGACGACGCAAAAGCTTAACTATACGATTGCGGATCAAGGCATGATTCTTTGGAGAAAATGGCAAATCCACGCCCGCCAGGTCATACATGCGCTTGGCAAACTTGTTGAACATTTTTTCTGTGAGCTGAATGTCTTCGAACTCGTAAAGTGCACTTGTTGGATCGACTTTTTTTAATGCGCTCATGCTGCCGCCATTTCAGAAGCTTTGGAAACTGACTGAAGCAATGCACCCGGCTCCAGGATAAGAACCGTGCGACCGTCACCCAGAATTGCAGCACCCGCGATTTCAGGAATATCAAAGCCCGTCACGATTGGTTTTACCACCACCTGTGCCTGACCCAAGACATCGTCCACCGGGAAAGCCATCTGGCCCGTCACTGACTCGATAACCACCAACATCGTTTCTTCACGACGGGAGCTCAGCGTATCACGTTTTGCAACGTCCGCCCCAGTCAGCGCCTGATTCAATGTGCCCAATGTGCGGGACACATCAATCACCGGCAACAGCAATCCACGAATGTTTGCCACTTTGCCTGCGTTGGAAATCTTAGTGTAATCCTTTGGCTGAACACGAACGATCTCGCGGATGGAATGAATCGGCAAAATATAGCGCGAGCCATCCAACGAAACGATGATACCGTCTGTGATTGCTGTACTTAAAGGAATTGTCAGGCGGAATGTTGTGCCCTGACCCGCCTTGGACATGATGTTGATTTTACCGTTGATCTTATCAAGGTTGGATTTAACAACATCCAAGCCCACGCCACGACCGGAAAGATCTGAAATCTTGTCTGCCGTTGAAAATCCTGGATAGAAAATATACTGGAATACAGACTCATCCGGAATTGTGGATGGATCCACGCCTTTTGGAACGAAGCCTTTCTCAATAGCTTTGTTCAATACTTTTTCACGATTGATACCGCCACCGTCATCAATGATTTCGATGATAACGTTACCACCATTTTGTTTTGCAGAAACCATAACTTTCGCCACTGCAGGCTTGCCGCGCTCTTGACGAATCTCTTTTTTCTCCACGCCATGATCCATGGAGTTTCGAACCAAGTGAACCAAAGGGTCCCCCAGAAGTTCAAAGACTGTTCTTTCAACCTCTGTCTCCTCGCCGATCAATTGCAGATCAACGGGTTTATCCAAGGTTAAAGATACGTCACGCACGATACGTTGAATTTTAATGAACATGGACTTCAGCGGAGTCATGCGGATACTTAGAGTCTTTTCGTAAAGCTCACGCACGGCTTTATCCAACTGATCGACGATAGCTTCAAGGCGAAGGTTTTCACCACTGCGCACAGTTTCGTCATGAACCAACTGATTTTTCAAAACCACAAGCTCACCGACTGCATCCAGAACCGAGTCAACGCGGCCTGTATCCACTTTGATTGTGCTGTTTTGATTTTTTGCCGGAGCTTTGGCGCTGCCGCCGCCACCGTTATCTGATGAAGCTTTCGCCTCTGCTGCAACTTTCAATTTTGGAGCTGCTGCAACCGGCTCTGGCGATGCCGTAGCTGCCGGAGAAACGGAAGGACCTACAGCCACTACCGGTGCTGGTTCCGCTGCCGCCACCAAGGGCGCTTCAGTTTCCTGCGGGATTTCAATCGCCGCCTGCTCAAGCTCCTGGATCAATTCCTGTTCTGCTTTTTCTGCAGCTTCTTTGGCTTCGAATTCAGCGCGGTCTTCAGGAGACAGCTGCGACAACAACTCTGCCAGCAAGTCGTGATTCACGACATCGTCTGTTGGTTCAGGGATGACCATCACTGCCTCTTGCGGTGCTGCCGCCGCAGCGTCCACATTCTCAAAGAAGTCATCAGGAACAGAGACTTTCTCTTCAGTTGTACCCAGGGCTGCGGCCTTCGCCGCTGCTTCCGCTGCTTTTGTATGAGAAGATTTTTTCCCGGAAAGACCTTCTGTCACTTCCACCAATTGTTTAACTAGTTCAGATGGATCCCATGGACCATCCTGCCCTTGTTGCAATGAAGAGATGCGGTTTTTCAGTTCGTCGCCAGCTTGCAGAAGCAAAGAAATAACATTGGAATTTACCAGTTCCGGTTTTGAGCGAAGCAGGTCCAGAAGGTCCTCTGCAACATGGGCGAATTTGGAGAGTTCAGTAAGCCCTACTGCTGCAGCACCACCTTTTACCGAGTGGGCAACACGAAAGATATCTGTCAGATCCTTGGCCGGATCCTCGCTATTTTCTAACTTCATCATGGATTCTTCGTACTGCTCAAACATGAACAGCGACTCGTTAAGAAAATCCATCTGCAGTTCTTCAAAGAATGCATTATCATCGCTCATTATTTCTCTCCAATGGAAACATGGTATAACTATTCGCTTGAATTATCGGCGACTTAGCACTTTTGCTACTTCCGGCGAAGGTCCAGAGAAGCCACCAGATTCGGGGTTTTGGTCATAGGGCCAGTGCACGGACCAATCTGATACGAAAAAGCGAATTAACAATAATTTTTAACAGGACCTTAAGTAGTTCCCCAATTCAGGCGAATAGTAGGAAGCTACTAAATTTGAAAGGCCATAACTATGAGTGAAATGTCTACGAAAGCAAAGGCTGGTCAATACCTGACATTCCAGTTGATGTCAGAGCAATATGGTGTTGCGATCGAAACCGTTCGCGAGATCAACCAGTTTGGTGAAATCACTCCGGTTCCACGCACACCTGAATATGTTAAGGGTGTCATGAATTTGCGTGGAAAAATCATTCCAGTTGTAAACTTGCGTGTGAAATTTGGAATGGATGCACAAGATAAAACGCGCGACACTTGCATCATCGTGATCGACACTGAAATCGGTCAAGTCGGCATGATCGTAGACTCGGTTAAAGAGGTTGTTGATTTGGAAGATAACCAAATCGAACCGTCTCCAGTTCTGGGCAACCATAACTCCATGCACTTCGTGCGTGGTATGGGTAAAGTGGACAACAGAGTCGTTATCCTTGTTGATATCGTCGCTGCGTTCTCTTCAGATCAAATGGGCCAAATGGCAGAGTTCTCTGAAGCTGCTTAATGGTTCGGGCCCAAGTGGCTTGTTAAGTTCAAAATAAAAAAGGCACTGAGATCATCAGTGCCTTTTTCTTTTTCTAAATTCGAATCTCAACGATTAGTCGTTGTAATCGTCGCCCATGCAACGATCTTGGATTTCAGAATTAAGACGAACCAATGCGTTTACTAGTTCTGCTCTTTCGCTTTTCAAGAAAGCAACAGTGTCACCGTTACGAGCGTCTTTGATTTTCGCGTTAACATCAGAAATGCCTTCTTGAACGCTTGCTTTTGCATCAGCCAATTGACCACAAGACATGTTATAGATGCCAGCTTGCGCTTGAGAAGTAAGACCTACCAAAGCCAAAGCACAGATAATCGCTTTCATTAAAACTCCTAAGTAATTTCGGTTGTATATACTCGCGGCACCCTACTGGAGCAAGCCCGAAAACTCCATGTTTTTGGGCTCCTCAGACCGGTTTTACAAAAAATACAGGGAATTAATTGAACCTGGCTCGACTTAGAGGACGTGGGGCTCCAGATTCTCCTACAAAAGACCCGCTTGAACGATTTCGATCCAATAGTTATCTGGATCTTTGATGAAAGCGATGTTCTTCATACCGCCCTCCCCCAGACGTTTTTGGAAATTCACGCCCAGTTTTTCAAACCGCTCGCAGGCAGCTTTGATATCTGGAACTGTCACGCAGATGTGACCGAAACCACGGGGCTCGGTATTGCCGTTGTGATATGGCATGGCTTCTTGAGTTTCCGTGCCCCAGTTATGAGTCAACTCCAGCACCGCCTCGCGACCAAAAGTATACTTAGCATTGGCTTCGTTTTCTGTAGGAACTTGTGTTCCTTCTGGAACATAGGCCAAAAAGAACAGCGAGAATTTCCACTCGGCAAAATCAAGTTTGCGCACTAACTTCATTCCCAGGACGCGCGTGTAGAAATCCAAAGAGGCGTTTGGGTCTTTCACTCTTAACATCGTGTGATTGAATACGTACTTTTTAGTTTCAGCGTCAGGATTTACGCACAAACCCGGAATATTTTCTGCCATGGAGTCTCCATACTTAATGAATTGACGCCGTATCTATAGCACAAGAAAATGTTAGGGTCTCACTACTTTTCTGCTGACCGAAGGGGCCACAAAGGGCAGCTGTTCAAGAGATTGACAGCAAAAATGGCTCAAATGTTCTGTGCTTTTTCTAAGGACAGTCCCCTTTTTGCTATATGAAAAACCATGAAGCAAATCATGTGGGCCCTGTGTTCACTTATAGTTCTGGCGGCTTGCTCTGAAGCCCCCCAAAATATCGTTACTTTGGATAAAAACCAAAGTGATGCCGTCGTTTACGGCGAGGACTCGGTGGCGCTTCCCCAGGAAACTTCGATTGCCGACTCCGAACAGTTTCAAAACAACGTCAGTGCCAGTGTCGCGATGGTATACCGAAGCGACATGACCGATACCCCCGAAGGGTTCGTTTTGCCTACCAAGACCGTGCGTGACTCGCATAAAACCTGCACTCAGTTTCGTTTGAGTGAATCCCAGAATCCGGCTCAGTGCTCTGCTGTCCTGGTGGCGCCTAATCTGATACTTACTGCGGGTCACTGTATGAACTACAAAAAAGACACCTGTGCCGATGCCGCCTTTGTTTTTGGTTTCAATCAAGACACGGCAACCATGCCGAAGGATCAAGTTTATTTTTGCAAACAGATTCGCGTTCTTTCATTTTTCGAAAAGGGCAACTTAAGTGATTATGCTTTGGTTGAGTTGGATCGCGCGGTCCCGGATATCACTCCGGTAAAAATCAAATCCACTCCAATGGAATTGAACGACACGATCTACACGTTAGGATACCCACTGGGTACTGCGAAAAAATACGCTGATGGATTCGTGCGCGGTTTTGATCGCATCCTTGCTATCAGCAACCTTGACGTTTACGGCGGAAACTCTGGCGGTCCGGTATTTGATAAGAAAACTCACGAACTGGTGGGAATTATCAATTCAGGAGAAAATGATTTGGAAGAAACTGCAGAGGGCTGTCAAATGCCGAAACTGTGCAAAGACGATGAGTGCATGGGAGAAAATATTCTGCCCACTTCCTTCATCGTGCCTTCCCTAAAAGAAAAAGGGGAAGCTTTCGCCTCCCCTGTCACTCACTAATATTTTATTAGCACCCTATTTTGCGGCTGCTACGATCGCTGAAGCGTCTACTTTGTGTTTTTTGTAGAGTTCAAGCGCTGTGTAAGAGCTTTGGCCGAATTCGCCGTGAACCCCTAGGGATTTTACTTTGAATTCTACTCCTGCTTGTAGAAGTGCGTGGCAAAGCATTTGGCCGAAGCCGCCGATCACTTGGTGATCTTCAGCTGTGATCATACGACCACCCGTTTTTGCCAAAGCGGATTTCAAAGTATCCACGTCCACGTGATTTACGTTTACACAGTTCACAACGACAGAACCAATGCCTTGGGCTTCCAAGTTTTTAGAAGCTTCCAGTGCTTGTGGCACCAAGGAACCAGTCGTCGCGATCGTTACGGATTTAGCTTTACCAGCTGTTGTATCAGCCAGTACTTGGGCTTTCTTCAGATCGTACTTTGCACCAGCAACGTAGGATTTAGGGAAGTTCTCACGACCCAGGAAGAAGACAGCACTGTTTGGAACTTTTCCGGCTTTGCGATCTTTCGCGAAGTTTTCAAGAACTGTGAACATCACTTGATCTGCTTCCTCGCTGCAAGATAACGAGTAAACATCCACGTGCGGGATGGAAGAAACCATCGCCATGTAGCTCAAGGCTTGGTGGGAAGCACCGTCAGCAGCATCCTGGAAGCCTGTGTGAGAGAACACACAAACTACTGGAGCTTCAGACAAAGCACCCATCGTCAGTGGCAATGCGCCTTTAGTAACACCGAATTGTGCGAAGGTATCAACAACTGGGATGTAACCCAGCTTCGACAAACCAGCCGCAGTCGAAATCATATTGGATTCAGCAACACCCACGTCAAAGGAATCACCCGGGAATTCTTTTCTGAAACCCGCTACACCTGTGGAGCCCGGAAGATCGGAAGTCACACTCAATACTGGCAAGCCCGCTTTGCGTGCGCGGATCATTGCGGAAGAAATTCCTGTTTGGATTTTCTCGCCCGTGTCTTTGACTGCGTTGGCTTTGATATCAGCTTCCCACTTGTTCAATTCTTCGATCCAAGTGTTGTAAACTGCCGGCAAAGCCTCGCCGTTGTAAATTTCAGACAGGAACGCCGGAAGTTCAGAAGGACTTTTCAGTGGGAACCCGTGACCGCCGGAAGCAGACTCTGCCGTTTTCTTGGTTCCGATACCTTTTACCGTTTTCGCGTGAATCGCGACTGGAACTTTTGGATTTGCCTTCGCCTTTTCCACAGCTATTACGATAGCGTCGTAACATTTTTGCAGATCATTCCCTTCAGGCAACGAGATCACATCCCAGCCCAAAGTTTTCAAAGACGCAAATGTGTGAGACATCGAGAAAGATTCGTTATCGATACGACCGGAAAGTTTCGTGTTGTTATCACTGATAACCATCACGTAAGGACCCATTTTACCAGTCGCTGCCAATCCTGGAATCGCAGCGAAAGATTCACGCGCTTCACCTTCCATGCTGGCACCGTCAGAAATCGCCGTGATCGTCACACGGTTTTTACCAGAGATCGCCTCGCCCATTGCCAAACCTTGAGTTTGCGGGAATGCGGAACCCAACGGACCATTGGAAACGAAAACACCTTCAGGGAAGCAGTGAACTTCACCGTGACCTGTCAGGCCGCTTTCGATGGAGCGGAATTTTTTAAGACTGTTCAGGTTCAGACCAGCCATTTGGTAGTTTGCTTTTAAAGCATACAAACCGTTTTCACAGTGACCAGCATCATTAACTACGTGAAACAAATCATACCAAGGCTTATTTTCTTTTTGGGCTACGTCAAAAACGTGGCCGTGCATAGCTGACATCAACTCTGCAAATGCCGCAGGACCGCCGTAGTGAGACGCTGCGCCACCCAGCACCGCATTCATGTCCATCAAGGACACAAGCGCGCGCGTCGAGCGAGGATCCGCGACAGGAATAGATCTGCCGTCCTTGCTTTTAACAAAGCTTTTAAATTGAGGTTCTTGAGACGGGTTGCCAGCCAATTTTGATTTGATTTGAATAGGTTCAGTCATAGAATATTGTTTTACTTCCCAAGCCAAGGAACTTCAAATGCAAAAGCTCTATGCACACAACATTCGCGATCTTTTAAAAGTCGAACTTCATCGTCATTTAGACTGCTCGGTGCGTTGGAGTACATTGGTAGAACTGGCCCCGCAGGTGGGAATTCCATTGGCACCCACTTCTCAGGGTCAAAAAGATCAATTTTTAATCACAGAACCCATGAATGACTTGGGAAGCGTGCTTAATAAGTTCCTGAACGCGCAAAAAGTTTTAGCCAGCGAGGAAATTCTGACTCGAATTGCCTATGAAGCATGCGAAGACGCTTACAACGATGGCATCCGCCTTCTTGAACTGCGTTATGCACCGACATTTATTGCAGAAGGACACAGCAATCTGAGCTTTGACTCCATCCACCAGGCACTCGTGAAGGGCATTCACATGGCGCAGAAAAACTTCGCGATCGCGGTAGGCCTGATCTGCATCGTGCAAAGAGTAAAACCATTTGCCGTTGCGGAAAAAGTTGTGGATTTCGCCATAGCCCACAAAGACAGCTTCGTCGCTCTGGATCTGGCTGACAACGAAGAAGGCTTTGATCCCAAAGTCTTTGCTCCCCTGTTTCAAAAAGCCAAGAAAGCCGGCCTGCACATCACCGTTCACTCCGGAGAAACACCGAACGATCTTGCAGCCCTTTGGGTGAAAGACTCGGTCGAAATTCTGGGGGCCGAGCGCATTGGCCATGGTATTCAGATCGTGCGTAATCCTGAGATTTTAAATTTCATACGCGATCGCCGCATTCCTTTGGAGGTCTGCCCGATCAGCAACTATCTGACCCAGTCTTTTAAAACCTACGAGGATCATCCGATTCGTCAGCTGTTAAACGCGGGAGTGCTGGTGACGATTAATTCCGATGACCCGGGCATCTTTGCGACCACTCTGAGTGATGATTACGAAGTCCTTCATCGCACTCATGCGTTTGGCGTTGAAGACTTCAATCGCTGCAACCAGATTGCTTTCGAAGCAAGCTTCATCCCTCAATCAGAAAAAAACAAATTTAAGAAGGACTTTTTTAATGAGCACTGATTGGAAAGCCTTCGCTGAAGACCTTATGCATATGATTCGTGAAGACCAGGCCGTGCGTGAAGCCTTGGCTCAGACTGGAGAATTGTTTCAGGGATACTCCCCTGTAATGGAGAAAGTTCACTTAAAACATGCCCAGCATTTGAAAGAGTTGATTGATCTGCACGGCTTTCCAACCATAGACAAAGTTGGCAACGATGCCGCAATCGCTGGCATGCGACTTATTCTTCACGCCATCAGCTGGCCCGAGTTTATGCGCGCCATGGAAGTGATTTCCACCGAACTGGTTCCGTCAAAACAGGTGCCGAAACAATACGCCGCCATGCTGACCGACCGCATTCGCTTCTATGAAGGCCGCAAACAAGTTTATGGGACCAATTCCGATTGGGATGAAAATGGTATTTTGCGAGTCACTGATGTCGAAGATGCGGAAAACTTAAATACGCGCCGAGCTGAAATGGGTCTTTCCCCATTGGAGAGCCTGGTTCTGAGCCCCCTCGAAGAATTTCACCCCACCGATCCCAGGAAGCGTCACGAAGAATTTGTGGCGTGGACTCACAAAGTCGGTTGGCGTACAGTTTAGAACTCTTAGATACAAAGGAAACGACAATGGAAAAACAGAATCTTCGCGAGTTCTATCCCGCGATTGAACCCTACAATAAAGGCTTTTTAAAAGTTTCTGAAATTCACAATCTTTACTTCGAAGAAGTCGGCAATCCTGCTGGCAAACCCATCGTATTTCTTCATGGGGGCCCCGGTGGCGGAGTGTCTCCGGATCACCGTCGCTTCTTTGATCCAAAAACTTATCGCATCATTCTTTTTGATCAGCGTGGTTCCGGCCAATCCACTCCTTGTGCTGAGCTTCGTGACAATACGACGTGGGATCTGGTTGCGGACACAGAAAAAATTCGTGAACACCTTAAGATCGACAAGTGGGTTGTCTTCGGCGGCAGCTGGGGTTCCACTCTCGCTTTAACTTACGCAATCAAACACCCGGAGCGAGTCAAAGCCTTGGTTCTGCGCGGAATCTTCCTATGTCGTCCCTCTGAAATTAAGTGGTTCTATCAAGAAGGGGCATCGCAAATTTTCCCGGATGTTTGGGATGAATATCTAAAAGTGATTCCACAAAATGAACGTCATGACATGGTGACCGCGTACTACAAACGCCTGACTCACGAAAATCGCGAAACTCGGTTGGAGGCTGCTAAAGCCTGGAGCAAGTGGGAGGCAGCAACGTCACGGCTCTATATCGATGCTCACGCGATTGAAGAGTTCGATGACCCGGATTCTGCACTCAGTTTCGCACGCATTGAGTGCCACTATTTCACTAACAACGCTTTCTTTGAAACCAATAACTGGATTCTGGAAAACGTAAATAAGATCCGCAATATTCCAGCGTGGATCGTACAAGGCCGCTATGATGTGGTTTGCCCGGCAACTTCAGCCTGGGAACTTCACAAAGCGTGGCCGGAAGCTAAGTTCCAAATTATTCCGGATTCCGGACATGCGGCTGCTGAGCCGGGCACACGTTCTGCCCTGATCGAAGCCACAGACGCGTGTAAATCGTTTTAAGCCCTCGGCAGGGTGAATTTTTTACCTTCACCCTGCCAAGAAATTGTTTCCCACCCCAAACTTGCACCTTCCAAATTGCGGTTACTTCAGGTTATATAACTCAACGCATCAATCTTGTGATGCCTTTTCCTGGGGGAAAAATTTGGGGTTGCTACAGAATCCATTCTTGTATCTGGCTCTCGGTTGCACACTAAGTGGCTGCACACCACTCCAGAGTCCTCTGATCTCTGTGAACAAATCTGAACCAGCTATCATCGGCGGAAAAAACGTAACCGCAAAAGACCTCGCTTCGAAAAGCGTTGTCGGCCTGCTGATTGAAAACAAGCACACCGGCGATCAGGAAGTTTGCAGCGGTACTTTGTTAAAAGGAAATCTGATTCTGACTGCCGCGCACTGTGTGGCTGATTCTGAAAACGTCACAGTTACCGTTATTTTTAACAATGTCATGAATGGCAATTCCAAAACTGTCAGCCGCAAAGGTCTGGCGACGGCAGTGACCGCTTGGTGGGGCAACGAATCTCACCTTGAAATCGAAACGGGTGACATTGCCTTGGTAAAGTTCGAAGGCTCGGCTCCCAATAGCTATGTTCCTGTGACGAATCTACTTACAGACGACGACCTCTATGATAATCAAAACGTTATCATTGCTGGCTTTGGCGCAAACCGAATCACCACCAAACAAATTGATGTAAACACTTATCCTGATCTTATTGGAGCAATTCAATCCGGCCAGGTGGTTTGCCAGGACAATATGAAACTGGAAAAATGTGTGGAAATCAAAATGGATGGCACAGGCACTCTTCGCCAGGCCAATTCCAAAATCGTGGATAGCCGCTATTCAAACTCAGAAATTGAAATCTCCTCTGACAACGGCGCCACTTGCCACGGTGATTCCGGTGGTCCTGGATTTGTGCTGAAAAATGGTCAGTTGTACTTGTGGGGAGTTGCCAACCGTTCTGCAAATTCCAAAGTCACTGACTGCAGTGTGAATTCCATCTATGCCAACGTGTCTTTCTTCCGTGAGTGGTTGAATCTGGCGGCTGGAAAACTTCAAGAGCAAATCGGAAAATAACGGCAATGAAAAAGCTCCTGCTGCTATTGAGTTTCAGTCTGCTGGCTGCCTGCCAACCAGAGCACTCTTTAACCAAATCCAACATCGATGACACTAATGAGGAAATCGCCGGTGGCACCAAGGTCACCCGTTTTGAGGCTCTTGGAAAGCACATGGCACACATCTATGTGCCGGCAACCAAAACCGTTTGCACCGGAACCATCATCGCTGAAAATCTGATTCTGACTGCCGCTCATTGCATTGCCAATCCCTCGCATCCTGTGGAAATTGGCTTTGGATTAGACTGGAATGATCGTGACATGGAAGTACGCGCGGGTCGCGCAGTGATAAAACATTCCGGTTTTGCCGGGGCAAAAAGCAATTTTGATCGCGATGATGTGGCTCTGATTTCTTTTTCGGGCTCACTCCCTAAAGAATTCAAGCCCGCACCGTTGGTGAAAGACACCACTTACACCAAAGAAAATGGCACCTTCACTGCCTTTGGCTATGGCTCCACTTCGGGAATCAATGGCACGGGCAACCAGACAGGCCGACTGCGCAAAGTTCCGATGACGATTTTCAGTGTTTTTTCGAATAAAAAGATTTTTGCTTCAAAGCATCTTTCAGGCAAGGGTGTTTGCTTTGGTGATTCTGGTGGAGCCGCATTTGTAAAAATCAAAGGCGTCTATCATCTTATGGGCGTGATTGGCGGAGTGTACTGGTCACAACGTCCCCACGACCAGTGCACGGCGTATTCTTATTATCTTTCCGTTCCGTATTACTTGCCCTGGATCAGGGAAAAATCACTTCAACTGAGATAAAATATTTTTGATTAGATCAGCAATTTCCCGCGGTCGATCAAACAACACGCGATGCGAAGAATCCTGCGCGATCTCAATTTCAAGACCTGTCTCATGCTCCAATGCCTGAGACATGGAAACAAACTTCTCGTCTTTTTCACCGACAAGCCACAAAACTTTTTGCTTCAGTGCGCTCAAAAGATTGCGCATATTCTGCTGCTCAGCCAGGGACCAACGGGTCAATGCCAGGCTTAGATTTTCGCGATTGTAGTCTTTCTCCATGCGTACCGGCTCACTGCCTCCGCCAAATACAGGTTGCGCATTCCAATTGCGCATCACCATATCCCAAGGAGCTTTTAAAAACTCCTCGGCCCAATAGGAATCACTCAACCAGCGTTGTTTGCGCTGTTCTGAACTTGGATCGAAGTGTTTGCAATTGTCGTTAAAGCCCGGGTTGGTGGAAATCAGTAAAGCCCTGTACCACTGTGTGGGATTTTGCGCCAATGCCTGCAGTGCCAAGCGACCACCCAGAGAATATCCCACCAGTATGTTCTTGCCAGCGCCTTTGGTTTCATCATGAGCCCAGTCATTGAAGTTCTCGGCCCACTTATCGAAACTATGTACGGAAGTCAGTTCTTCGTCTTTGAAATAATCAGGAGTGTAAATGCGTAAGTTTGTAACCGGCGGCAAGGAAGCCTTCACTGCTTCCCAATCAGAGGGTCTGCCCAAAAAACCGTGCAACAAAAACAGATTCACTCTTTCCAAATCGATTCCAATTCCTTCCAAAACTGTTGGGTTTCATTCCAATCAGGGACCATCTCAATAATTTGCAGATTGTCCAGTTCCACACTCTTGGGAACAGTATGCCATTGCTGATAGGACCAATTCCACATTTTTGCCCATGACTCGAAAGAAATCTGATGTTTGTTTAGGAAAATCTCTTTCTTAAACATTCGTGAGAAGATTTGTCCCCCACCGTTATTGATCACAACTACGCGTAATTTTTGCGCTTCCAGCTGATTGGTCGCCCATAGTGAGGAAAGGTCATACATTGCCGTTAGGTCCCCGACCAGACACCAGTTCGGTGTATCTGTATGCGCCCATCCCAGGAAGGTGGAAATCTGTCCGTCTATACCATTTGCTCCACGATTTGCGGCCACACGAAGTGGCGCGCTGTCCAAATCCGCGCATGAATCCCACTCACGAATAGGTAAGGAATTTCCTAAATAAACCGAATGTCCCTTCATGAATTTCGAAGCCGCGTAGATCATGCCCTGCTCTGACTTCGGATACTTCTCCAGCAGCACCTTCATTTGTTCGGTGCGAGAGTTGTCTTCGGCCGCGATCTGCACGTTTTCACGATGAACCGACGAGAACTCCACCTGACCTAAAAGATCCAGGGAAGGACAGTGATCCACAGGACGACTGAGCCCCGTGTAGTGATTGAAGGACACCGAGAACACGGGAAGATCGCGATAGCGGTCTTCCAGATCCCGCCACAAGCGCACTGTAGGAATACCACCGATACGCAAAATGGAATCGCAAGCGCCGGACTTCAACAGGCGATGGATCATTTGTTCGCCCGACCGAATTTGCAAATCTTTAAGTTCCGGATGGCCACGCAAACTGGAAATGCCCTCTGCATATAGTGGCGCCTTGTATTGCTTTAAAAATTCCAGAACAGTCCCGTAGGCTTTTTCAGGCAGAATGCCCACCAAAACCAGCGGCTTGCGCGTATTCAAAAAATCTTCCAGCTGCTTTAGCATTCCCATCGGCAACTGGCCAGGAAGTTTGGTTCTTTCAGAGGAAGCAGGAACCTTGATTTGCGGCACAGGTCCGTCAATCAAAGGCTCTTCAAAGCAGACGTTCACATGAATGGGTTTTTTCCAGGACAGACTTTTGAACGACAAGTGCGAGTTCTCAGCATCGATATCCAATGCCACTTCGTTGTAGTAAGAAAAGATCCCCACTTGTTCGATCGCTTGAGGTGCACCCGAACCACGATAACGTTTCGGACGATCCGCTGTAACCATGATCAGTGGCAAAGAGGAATAAGTTCCCTCGACGGCAGCTGGCAATAGTTCAGCGACAGCTGTTCCTGAAGTTGTGAAAATCGCAACGGGACGACGATAGCCGGCGATTCTGCCCAAGGCGAAAAACGCTGCCGAACGTTCCTCAAAAAAGGAATACACTTTAAGATTTTTATTTTCATCCAGAATGTGAACCAGAGGGCTGTTGCGGGCGCCAGCACAGAGGATGAATTCACGGACTCCCGTATCCACCAGCTCCTGAATAACTTTTGCTGCCAATTCCATGTTTGTCATACTTTAAGCCCCAAAATCTTTCTTACCGACAGGCGCTTTTGAAAAAGCTCCCGCCACTCTCTGGAAAATTCACTGGCTGCAACCACGCCGCAGCCCGATCCAATCATAGATTCGTTCTGATCCCACTGCAAATTCCGAATCGCAACCAGACACAAAGCCTCCTCTGTGCCCAGGAAAGCAATCGGGCCACCAAAGCCACGACGTCCCTCTTGTCCTGGCAACTGCTGCATCCACTTGTACCCGGCAGATCTGGGAGCAACTCCCAAGGCCGGTGTGGGATGCAGCTGCATCACCAGATCGCGAAAATCCGGCTTCACCGTGCATTTCACCTGAAAATCAGTTTTCAGATGATACAACAAAGGCAATTCCAAAATCGTGGGCCCGTGACTTTGCACTTCTCCCCACGAACTCAATCGCTTCGTAAGATCCTCAACTACGAAATGATGCTCTTGCATTTCTTTTTCATCAAGAAGCAAAGACTCACGCTCCGCCTTGTCACTTTTCGGACAGGTTCCAGCCAAAGCCATGGTCTGCAAGAGTCCATGATCGTAATCAAATAACACTTCGGGAGTGGCCCCCAGAACGCCTTGCCCCTTCTGCCAAAAACCAAAAACATACAAGGTCTCCGGAGCCGACAAGAGATTCAGAATCATCTGCGCGCGCTCGCCCGAACTGACCGTTTGCGGGGATCGCGCAAACACCACCGGAACCGCTTTTTGGATCTGATGATTGGAGATTCTTTTTTGGATTTCTGCAAGGTCTGTGTGGAAGTCCGATTCCGCCGGTTCCTGCCACTCGGCCTTACTTAGGGGCCCTTCAGGACGCGGGTTTTCGGTCAGATAGTTTTCAATTAGGGACTGTAATTCCGGGGTACTCAAAGTGAATTGTTCAGCCCCCCACCACACGGGGTGCGAATCCTGCTCATAGAAATCAGGGCAAAATACTGAAATCTCTGAACTATTGGGAGATTTTACATGGCTAAAAGGGCCCTGAATGAGAGTCCATTGCCCCTTGTGCCGCAAGAGGGCCCCCGAGTCCAAAAAGTTTGTAATGCCTAGAGGCGATATGTTATGTTTCCGATCCACAGTGAGAGTTCGTAATATGGAAATCCAAACTATGCAAACAAGTCCCTCAACCCAAATCGTCAATGTTGGCGGGTTCGACATTGGGGGTCCCGAATTTACAGTGATCGCCGGTCCCTGCTCGATCGAGAGTCACGCACAATTTCTAGAGACCGCTTCGGGAGTGAAAGCATCAGGTGCTCACCTTCTTCGTGGTGGTATTTGGAAAATGCGTACGTCATCGACGGCATTTCAAGGCCTGGGAACTTCTTCATTCGACATCGTAAAATCTGTCTGCAAACAGTTGAACATGAGCCTGATCTCTGAAGTCACCGACATCAGACAAATCGAGGAAGTTTACGACCTGGTTGAGTGCTTCCAGGTGGGTTCACGCTCCATGCAAAACTACGAACTTCTTAAAGAGTTGGGCCGCCAAAAAAAGCCGGTTTTGTTGAAACGCGGTTTGGCTGCCTACATTGAAGAGTGGGTTAAAGCTTCTGAATACGTGACTAAAGGTGGCAACAACAACGTCATCCTTTGTGAGCGTGGTATCCGCACTTTTGAAACTGCGACTCGTAACACTTTGGATTTGAACGCCGTAGCGTTTGCTAAAAAGAACACAAATCTTCCTGTGATCGTGGATCCTTCCCATGCAGTGGGAATTCGCGCATTGGTTCCGGATCTGGCTTACGCAGCAGCAGCTGTGGGCGCAGACGGTATCATCGTGGAAGTTCATCCTCGCCCTTCTGAAGCTCTTTCAGATGGTATGCAAGCCCTGACTTTGCAGGACTTCGAAATGATGATGAGAAAACTTGAGAAAATCCTGGTCGCGATTGATCGCCCTCTTCACAAGGTGACAGCACATGCACACTGAGCAACAAAAGCACTCTCCAAATCCTGAGATCATCCGCAGCATGTTTTCGAAAGTTGCCGCGAACTACGACAAGGGCAACAACGTTCTTTCCATGGGGATTCATCACCTTTGGAGAAAAAAACTTGTTAAATTTTCCGGCGCAAAACTGGGCGACAGAGTTTTGGATTGCGCAACTGGAACTGGCGATCTGGCGATTGAATTCAAACAAACTGTGGGCTCTGCAGGTCAGGTAACAGGTACAGATTTCTGCGCTGAGATGTTGATCCCGGCTCCAGGCAAAGCGGCGAACCGTGGCTTGGATATCAAGTTTGAACAGGCCGATGTGACTCAGCTTCAGTACGCTGATGATTCTTTTGATATTTCTTCGATCTCTTTTGGTATCCGCAACGTGGGCAATCCTGTTAAAGGTTTGGCTGAAATGGCGCGTGTGACCCGATCTGGTGGTCAGGTTTTGATCCTGGAATTTGGTCAAGTGAACATCCCGGTATTCGGGGCTCTTTACAATTTCTATTCTCAAAACATTCTGCCTAAAATCGGCGGATTGGTGACAGGCCAAAAAGATGCTTACGAGTATCTGCAAAAGTCTTCTGCTGCATTCCCTTGCCGCGATGAATTCGTCGCGATGATGAATGAAACAGGTGCTTTTTCGAAATGCGAATACATGACCTTAACAGGCGGCATCGCGTACATCTACAAAGGCACTGTTAAGTAATTCACCTTCGGTTCAGTGAAGTATCACGCATCACGTAAAAGCCGCTGCCAAAAGGCGTTCCCCAGGGACGCCTTTTTTATTTTGTTTTCAACAATCTGTTCAAAATTGACTCCGACTCCGGTTCAGGAAAAAGTAGTCGCACTTTACAAGGAGTCCCAGGATGAAATGGATTATCGCTGTGTTAATGTTTACTAGCTCTGCGTCTCTTGCGAGTGAGTTTTGCCCGTCTGCTGAAGACTATCAAGCTGAAGGCTGGGTTGTTCACAACTCTCTTGATTTTTCAAAATTGGAAAAGACTTTCGATACCATGCTGGCAGCTGGCCAAAAAGAAGGCCACATCGTTGATGATCTAAACGGTCACATGGTAGTTGGTGATTTGGATAATAAAGAAATCATGCTGGCTGTGAAGTCTTATGAAGATCTGCGCACTCCCGACATGGTTATGTACGGTGATCACGCGACTTACACTCACATGGAAACTCAGGAGCGTGTTGAAATCCGCTGGTTCAACGGCAAAAAGAATGTCGTCATCAATCCGAAGTACATCAAGTGCATCACGGGACAACCGCCGATTGCTGAAAACGCGATTCTTTAAAACAAAAAAGGCTGAGTACCAACTCAGCCTTTTTTATTTCAGAATACAGAATTCAGAATTCTTTCAGAATACGGAATACCGTTAACAGTATTCCGTATTCAGACCGTATTTCAGTATTCTGACGGTATTCGGTATACGGAATTCAGTAAATTTAAGTTAACGGTGAAATCCAATCCATCGAATCTGGAATTGTCCCTTGCTGAATCCCCGTAATCTCGCTGTAAAGCTCTGAACTCAACGGACCCGTTTCGTTGTTATTGATCATCCAGTCTTTCTCGTTGTAGTGAATCACGCCGATTGGTGAAATCACTGCTGCGGTACCGGTACCGAAGGCTTCCTTTAGCTCGCCCTTAGCCAGGCGTTCGATCACTTCCGTAATCGTGATACGTCTTTCAACGATCGGAAGATTTTTCTTTTTAAGAACCTGAATGATCGCATCACGAGTTCCGCCAGAAAGAATGCTGCCGTTCAACGCTGGTGTGACGATTTCATTGTTGAATACGAAGAACGCATTCATCGTACCCACTTCTTCGATCCCCAAACGTTCCACGTCCAGCCACAAGACTTGAGCATAGCCCTTCTGTTTAGCCTCTAAAGCGGCCTTCAAGCTGGAAGCGTAGTTCGCACCGGCTTTTACAGCCCCCAAACCACCTGGAGCTGCACGAAGGTAACGCTCTTCTGTCCAGATTTTTACGGGCTTAGCACCCTCTGCGTAATAGGAACCCACTGGGGACAACAAGATAAAGAACGTCGTTTCTTTGGAAGGACGAACCCCCAAGAACGCTTCCGTACCGATCAATGTAGGACGGATGTAAAGGGACGTACCTTTTTGATGAGGAATCCAGCGCTCGTCCACTTTCGTCAGTTCATGCAGACCTTGCATGAAAAGCTCCATAGGTGGCGCTTCCAGACACATACGCTCTGCACCTTCTGCCAAACGGTGATAATTGAATTCAGGACGAAAGAAAACGACACGGCCGTCATTTTGGCGGAATGCTTTCATACCTTCGAACAACGCCTGTCCGTAATGAAGAACTGAGGCACCCGGATCTACAGAAAGAGGACCGTATGGCACGATAGAAGCCTCATACCAACCCTTGCCCTCAGCATACTTCGCCACGAACATGTGGTCGGTGAAGTACTGACCAAAACCAAGTTGGTCTGAAGGTGGAAGAGACTTAGGAGACTTAACTAGCGTGGTAGAGATATTTGTCATGGAAACGTGGTACCTAATTTCACTCCACGGGTCAAACTGCACTGCCGTTGAAGGCCGATTTCGGCAGTTTTTTCTATGCGAGCATCTCTAAAAAATAGACGCCAGGTCCCACCAATGGAGCCATCCCGCCCAATTGATTCAACTGGCGGTGATTCAAGCCCACGTTTTGGGGATCCTGAGTTTCAGTTTGGGGTTCAGGAGGTTTTGGCGGAGGAATTTTAGGCTGTTCCCGGGTTGGGCAACCCGAGATAAAAAGCGCCATAAAAAAAAGGAGAAGATAACGCCGTTTCATGGCTTTATTCTCCTCCCACTAAATAATAATTTGTACTTAATTAGACCTGTTTTTTAATAGGCCCACAGGTTCGTTTTTAGTAATGCCAAGGGAACTTAGAGAAGTCGCGTTCACGTTTCTCGACGAAAGCTCCGCGGCCTTCGACTGCTTCTTCAGTACCGTAAGCCAGCCTGGTTGCCTCGCCTGCGAATAATTGCTGCCCTACCAGACCATCATCGATCATGTTAAAGCCGAACTTCAGCATGCGCATAGCGGTTGGACTTTTCGTGTTCATTTCCGCAGCCCATTCCAAAGCGACTTTTTCCAGATCTTTATGTGGGATCACGGCGTTGACCATCCCCATCTCGAAAGCTTCTTGTGCCGAGTAATTGCGACCCAGGAAGAAAATTTCTCGGGCACGTTTTTGTCCCACCATACGAGCCAGATATGCAGAACCGTAACCGCTGTCGAAACTTGCAACATCTGGATCCGTTTGTTTAAAGATCGCGTGTTCCTTGCTGGCCAAAGTCAGATCACACACCACGTGAAGAGAGTGACCTCCACCGACAGCCCAACCCGGAACCACGGCTACTACGATTTTCGGCATGAAGCGAATCAAACGTTGAACTTCCAGAATGTGCAAACGACCCAGGCGCGCCAGATCTGCTTTACCAGCAGCTTCTTTGTCTTCGTACTTGTAGCCGTCTTTGCCACGAATGCGTTGATCACCACCGGAGCAGAATGCCCAACCGGCATCTTTCGGTGAAGGCCCGTTACCTGTAATCAGAACAACTCCGACATCAGGAGTGATGCGGGCATGCTCAAGAGCCATATAAAGTTCATCGACCGTTTGTGGGCGGAATGCGTTGCGCACTTCAGGACGATTAAAGGCAATACGAACCGTCCCCTGATTTTTCGCGCGGTGATAAGTAATATCTTTGAAATTAAAGCCAGGAACTTCCGTCCACCATTCCGGTGTGAAAACATCAGAAACCATAAACGCCCCTTTTAGAGTTTGTCTGTTTTAGCCCAGAGGTAGTGGTCTGCCAATACCAGCCATGTCATGGCCTCCAGGACTGGGATTGCGCGTGTCACGATGCAGGGATCGTGACGGCCTTTCTTTGCCACATCCAGAATAGAGCTGGTGGGTTTGAAGGAGATTCTTAGCAAGATATCCTCGCCGGTTGAGATCCCACCGCGAATGCCTCCGTAGACATCTTGGGCGCCTTGATGAAATTCCGTGCCGGGAACTTGGGCCGAGTCAAAACCCAAACCCAGCTCAAATCCATTCGCCGCACCGACACTCATGAAAGCCATAGCCAGATCGGATTTCAATTTATGAAATACCGGCTGTCCTAAGGATGCTGGAGGCGCTTGAATCAGAATCTCGGCAATACCGCCGAAGCTGTCGCCGCTTTCCTGAGCCTTTTTTAAAAGCTCCGCCACTTGCTGATCTGCTTTGGATGGAAATCTTGCTTGAAACGAATCCACATTCACATTCTGAACATTCTTGCGATCAGCATCGGGAAGTGTGATCGGACCGATTTGCGAAGCATAGCCGATCACCTTCGTGCGAGAGCTGACTTCATTCATCAGCATTTTCGCCACAGCACCTGCCATCACGCGAGAAACTGTTTCGCGGCCTGAAGAACGACCGCCACCGCGGTGATCGCTGTGACCGAACTTATTCTTCCACATATCATCCGCATGACCAGCGCGCGGCGCTTTCTGAATTTTCTCGTAATCCTGAGACCGCGCATCCTGATTGCGAACGATGATCGCAATCGGCGTTCCCAAAGTTTTACCATCAAAGACACCGCTTAATACTTCAGGCTGATCCGTTTCCTGGCGACCCGACACGATTTGTCCCGAGCCATGGTGGCCCGGTCGGCGTCTTTCAAGTTCCTGCGATAAAACGGAAGCATCAAAGTGCACGCCCGCAGGACAGCCATCAATCAACACACCCAGTGCGGTGCCATGACTTTCCCCGAAG
Organism: Bdellovibrio sp. HCB290; assembly: GCF_047305925.1. GTDB lineage: Bacteria > Bdellovibrionota > Bdellovibrionia > Bdellovibrionales > Bdellovibrionaceae > Bdellovibrio. Next base: position 3,441,661 of record NZ_CP178620.1, read on the forward strand.
GACGTCATCGTAAATCGAGAACCGAATTGATTTGCTGAACTCATGCTTTTTCCTCGCACTCTTTCCAGAACATTCTTTGTTGTTGGGCTTGAGCCACAAACATTTTCAGGCCTGACTCATAGTTGGCCCGCGCCAACTGCGCGTACTCACGCCCCACAGAGTCTTCTTTATAATTTAAGTCAAAGATCATGGCAGGCTTCCAATCCACTGGAGGCATGTACGTGTCCTCCACGCGCGGAGCCGCCCAGATAACCACTTTAGGGGAAACCCCTTCCGCAGATTCTGAACCTTCACGCAATTCTCCGGTCCGTGCAGAATAGTAGCTGGCATGAGGCAATACTTTTTCAATCATCGGCAAAGTTCCGCCACCGCCCCACACTGCAATTTCCTTTTGCAGAGGTGCCAGCATCCCCACGCCTTCAATCAATTCCACAAATCCCGCTTCATCAGTGGAAGTTCCCAGCCACTTTGCGGATTTTTTATCAAAATACAAAGTATTCACAGCTGGAAGAGTCGGATGATAACACCAGCGGGCGGCACGCTCCTTGTGCGGAGACGTGACCGCTGCATATTGCAAACCTAACTCCTGCAATACCGGCATCGCCAAATCCCATTCCTCCCGCGGAATGCGGATAGCAAAAACGGGAATCTGGCGGGCAGCAAAAAAGTCCGAGTGTTCAACCGGTGTAAAACTGTGTGCTACGGGATCACCCAGGACAGCTGCAAAATTTCCGACAGATTTTTCGGTGCTCATCCAATAGAAAATACTGGGTTGATCACCGGCACTGCCCAGACCCTCGCGCCAGAAATTAATCAACTGACGTCCCTTTTGCAAAAGACGATACCAGGCCCAGCGACCGTCGTTTGAACGCGGCAAAAAGCTGCGCGTGCTCTCTTGCTCTCGCTGCCATTTATGCAGGCGCAAAAGATCCGTGAAGCTTTCGATTGCCGGGGCAAATTTTAAATGACCGACTTCGTTTTCAAGTTTTTGCAAATCAAAGAGATGAACGCTTTCATGCGCCGAAATGATGATCTTGTCTTTTGGAACACGCTCTAAAATCTCGGTAGGCACGCCCAATTCCAATGGCCAATCAAGCCAAGTGGCTTTTTGCAAAATGAACTGCGCACTTTCAGAGCCCCACCACTCGGAGCGGTCCTTTGCCTGGCGGAAGGAGTAAATAAATTTTTCGTCAGGCATTTCCTTCATGAACTGCAGAATATTTTCTTCAGTCAGGAAATCATCTCGCAGTTCAAAGTAGTCCACTCCACGACCGGCATAGCGCTTTTTAAATAGCTCCAGACGTTGTGGTTTTTTAAAAACAGAAGTTTCAACAGTGATTCCGCCAGAGATACCGTGCAGCTGGCTGGAGAGAATGCGTCTTTCCAATCCCTGAACCTGATGGTGATGTTCAAAAATACCTTCTGGCATCAGATACACTTCATCAGCAACTTCCTGATAGCGCACTTCACGGGGGCTGGCCCTCTTAATGAACTCCTGCAGTGGCGACATATCGGGATCCAGACGCGGACGATTTAAAAAAATACGCCCATCCAAATCCGTCTGCCTTTTCACCCACAGGACTTTCACCTCATGAGCGGACTTACCCGCCGAAGCTTCGGCGAAGGAAGGGATGATAGTGACATCGAACCCCGCACCCAAAACCAGAAATATATCGCGATAAGGTTTTTGCAAAACCTCCAGGAAAATCTGTCTTTCCATATCCCGGAAATAAGCTTCCCCGTGTTCAAGAAATAATTCGCGAATGGTTTTGCCAATGCGTTTTTCGATCTCATCATCAAGATCCAGATAAGCAACTTCAGGATTCTGCATGGTCAGCTGCATGCGCTTGACCAATTCTGTTTTACCCGTGCCCCGATGCCCGATTATGAGTGTGATCATGGTTTGATTCCAATCATGTTCCAGAATTCCGGAAAGCTTTTGTTGATCGCTTCAGGATGTTCAATATGAATTCCGTGGCCCTTAAGCCGCATCAATACAGCGGCCATCACCATCCGATGATCTTCGTCTGGATTAAAGGAGATGGACTTCTTAAGCACCTGTTGCGGATTTCCATGAATGATCATGCCGTCATCCAGCACTTCATGGCGAACTCCCAACAAATTGAACAAATCGGCGACTTTGGCAATACGGTTGGATTCTTTTGCCACCAGTTGAGGCGCTCCAAATAATTTGGAAGTACCTTCCGCAAAACTGCACACGACCGCCAGAACCGGAAACAAATCAGGGCATTGGAACAGGTTCCAATCCACAGCTTTTAGCTTCGCGGGTTTCTTAATGGTCAAAGTCTTGCCATCACGCTCAATCAAGGCGCCCATTTTCTTAAAGATATCCACGAAAACTTTATCCGGCTGTTCCGTGTGCTCAGGAAAATTTTCGATAATTGAAGTCCCGGCTAGAACTCCTGCCGCAGCCATCGTGAACATGGAGCTCATGTCGGCTTCAACTTCATAGGAGAGTTTTTCCAAGCGCTGTCCCATTGGAACCAGAAATCCCGTAGGGGTTTGCTTGATTCTTAACCCCATGCCCTTCAGCATTTCCAAGGTCAGAAGAAAGTAACTTTCAGAAACTTTGTCCCCGACCAACTGGAATTCCAAATCAAAATCCAACAACCATGAATTCAAAATCAAGGCGGAGGCATATTGCGATGACTCTGTCGTGTCGACTTTGATCACATGATTCTTAAATTTCTTCCAGCCTTCGCTGACAATGTGCATTTCATTTTTCTTGATTTGCGCTTGCACGCCCAGCTGCTGCAATAGGTCGATCAAGCCCCGCTGAGGACGTGACATCAGCCTTGGCGTGCCCTTTAGAACATGCACACCGCGAACTCGCGATGCACGCAATGCCATGAAACGGAACGTGGTTCCACCCTCACCGCAATCAATGCGGCTGCGTTCTTTAATGCCTTTAAGGCCATCACGCATAAAGCGAACATCATCACACCCCGCGAATCCATGCAGATCCAGAACTGGAAAATAGCTTTGCACAATCAACGCACGATTGAACACGGATTTGGAACCAGGAATGCTGCCTTGAAACAGGAACTCAGCCATGGAGCTCCTCTTCACGTTGTCTGCAAAGTTCAATCAGTAATTCATCCACGGAAACTTCTTTGATCACCGTCTTGCCAGGCTTAGCTACAAATACAAAGCGCAAAGTTGCGGCTTTGGTTTTCTTTTTATCGCTTAAAAGCAAGCGACGATACTCAGTCAGGTCCTTGCTTTTAACAGAAATCAGATCATCCCGAAGCGGCGACAACAAGAAACCCATCACGGGCTGGTCATAAATCCGCGTAAGCTCGGCGGGTTTCATCACTTTCGCCTGCACACTGAAGCGCAAAGCAAAATCCAAACCGTAGTTGATGGCAATTCCGTGCGGCAGTTCATAATAGCTTTCCAGAACATGCCCTACCGTATGTCCCAGGTTCAGGACATGACGAATGCCTTTTTTCTCGTGCGGATCTTTAGCAACGACTTTGTATTTTGCTTGAACCGCAGCCTGCAAATGCTTCCACAAAGTTTTCGCATTCACATGTTTTTCTTTCGCCAATTCGGTCCAAAGTTTTCCACCTTGAATCAACGCGATTTTAACCAGCTCACCAAAGCCTTCAAAGGCACGGGCCTCCGGCTGAGCCATCAGCACTGAACGCACCATCAGAATCTGATCTGCTGGATAGAATGTACCGATTTGATTTTTTGCGCCACCAACGTTCAAAGCGGTCTTACCACCATGAGCTGAATCAATGGCTGCAAGCCAGGTGCTGGGAATATGAATCAAACGCACGCCACGCTTAAGCACACTGGCAACAAATCCCCCGAAATCCCCCACACTGCCGCCGCCCACAACCACGATGGTCAGCTTCTTAACAGAAGTCTGTTCGGTCAACTTAGTGATGGCCTTGATGTGACCAGGAAACTTTTCGATGTCTTTTAAATGCTCGCCCGCTTTCACCGCATACTTCAGCGCGATGGACTGGGACCATTTTTTAAAGACCGGGGATTTTTGTGCAAGAATCTGATCGTAAATCAGCAGAAGTTCCTCCCCCAGCTTTTTTGCCGGAGGAAGTTCATTCGTAAAAACAAGTGTGCTTAGTGAATTCATCTATGGATTACTTTTGCTCAGCGTATTCAGCTTTAGCTTTTGTATAGGAATCAGTGATTGAATCCCACGCTTTGCTCATGCCTGTTTTCATGTGGCCCCAGGCTTTGCCGGAACTTTTCTTCAACTGCGCCAAATCTTTGGACATGCTTTCTTGCTTTTTCTCGAGACTATTGATTTGACCGTTCATCTCTTTTTTTGCGTCGCCTGTTTTAGCAGCGGCGGATTTTTTAAGCTCGTTGATTTCGTTCTTCATTTCCTCAAGATTTGCTTCCATCTCTTTTTGGAAAGCCTCTTTTTGTTCTTTGGAGTAGTTCACTGCGGATGCAGCGGCATCGGAAGTTTTCTGTTTAACTTCTTCAGTGGTTGTGGCGAAAGCCGGTTGGAATGCAGCAAGAACGATAAAAAGTGCGAATACAGATTTCATAGACGGTCTCCTCGTATTTCAAGGAGACCAGTTTACATGCCCTAGAGGCTCCAGTCCACAGGCTCTTTGCCTTTGGACTTCAGATACTCATTGGCTTTTGAGAATGGCTTCGTTCCAAAAAAGCCGCGATGTGCCGACAGCGGCGAAGGATGCACGGACTCAATCACAAAATGTTTTTTGCGATCCACAAAGGCCGCTTTCTTCTGGGCATAGGCACCCCATAGGATAAAAACCAGATTTTCACGCTCTTCATTCAGAACGTGGATAATCTTATCTGTGAACTGCTCCCAGCCTTTTCCCGAATGAGCCGCCGCCTTGCCGTCTTCCACGGTTAAAACCGCGTTCAGCAAAAGCACGCCGTGCTCCGCCCATTTCGTCAAGGAACCACTCTTGGGAATTTCAACTCCCATGTCACTTTTAAGTTCTTTAAAAATATTCAGCAATGATGGAGGAAATCGCACACCATCACGAACGGAAAAGCACAGTCCATGCGCCTGCCCTGGTCCATGATAAGGATCCTGCCCCACGATCACGACCTTCACTTTATCCAGAGGCGTCAAATTCAATGCTGCAAAATACTCATCACCTTGAGGATAGATAACTTTGCCAGATTTGGACTCTGCCTGCAAAAAAGCCGTTAGCTTTTTCATTGAGTCTTTATCAAGTTCGCTTTGTAATTTTGATTTCCAAGTCCGGTCGAGATTCATTTCAAATTCCGTCTCACAATGACACACGTCAATAGTCTAGGACTGCGATTCTAAATCAAACCTATTGGTTTTCAAATTATTTTTCATGCCGACGCCAACTTGACCAGACAAATTTAAGCCCCATTGTTAAACTGTTAATAGGAAAAGGAGGCCCGCCTATGACGAACCTTCAAAATCCCACCATTCAACTTATTGAGGAAAACCCGGAAGTTAAGTCGTTTATCTATCAAATGATCAACGAGTTTGATGGATTCGTAACTCCGGAAACAGTGGTTACAGTTGTGGCCCGAAATCCGAAAAAACTCGCGCTTCAGTATGAAACGGAAGGCAAGGAATTCAATCGTCGCGATTTGAGCAAATTATTTCGCATTGCGATTGTGCTGACCGAAGGCGATGCCAAAGTCGAAGCCGAGGGTGTTCACAGTGACATCTATCAAGCCATCAAACTGGCAAAGGACAATCTGATGTTGAAATTGGTAGAGATCCAAGACTCCGTTGTGAGCCATCAGGATCGCCTGGTTGAAATCAACCACTACCTACAACCACCTGTCCTGCACTAAGCTTTACACTCACTCCCTTCAGATGGAAGATCTCCACTGAAGGGAGTTTTTTTATGTCCAATCAAAATATGTCTTACCGCAATATGGGTCATTGTGGCTTAAAGCTCTCTACGTTTTCATTGGGTGGATGGACCACGTTCGGTGGCTCCGTCAAAGACTTCACTTCTATTCGCAGCATTCTTCACCACGCCTATGAATCTGGCGTAAACTTTTTTGATATCGCCGATGTCTATGCGAAAGGGGATGCGGAACGCATGATGGGTGGAGCCCTTAAAGAACTTCCCCGCCACGAGCTGGTTATTTCATCCAAAGTTTTCTGGCCGATGAGCGAAAATATCAATGATAAAGGCCTTTCACGAAAACACGTTTTGGAATCCATTAACAGAAGCCTGCAACGAATCGGAACCGAGTATCTGGATATTTATTTCTGTCATCGTTATGACGAAGAAACTCCCGTTGAGGAAACTATTCGCATCATGGATGATCTGATTCATCATGGAAAAATTCTTTACTGGGGCACCAGCGAATGGACCGCTGCTCAAATTCAGGAAGCGATGGAAGTTTGCGACAAAGGTGGATACTACAAACCACAGGTGGAACAACCTCAATACAGCTTGATAGCACGAGAAAAATTTGAATCGAATGCCCAACCGAAAGCGAAAGAATACGGATTGGGACTGGTCACCTGGTCGCCACTGGCTTCGGGACTGCTGACCGGAAAATATGATGGCGGAATTAGCGAGGGACGTCTTGCCCACATGGACAATCTGCGCGACACACTTTACACCGAGAAAAACATTGCCCGCGTGAAAGAGATGAAAAAATTTTCTGATGCACTGGAGTGTTCACGTACGCAACTGGCACTGGCTTGGGTGGCAGCTCAACCGGGAATGAGCAGTGTGATTCTGGGAGCGACAAACGTGGAACAGCTGCAGGAGAATCTGGGCGCTCTGAGAGTCCACATCACTCCCCAGATTGATAGTGAACTAAAAACTCTATTTTCTATCTAAGCAGAGTTGGTTCCTTATTGTTAACGAAACTTTTTCCAAACGCCTTTCGTAGGGGCTTGTCTTGTTATACTTTCCGCTGCGTTCAATAAAACATTCAGTAAATACGGAGCCCCCAAATGAAAACATTGATCTTGTCTCTTTTAACTTTCTCTTCAATCGCAGCGCAAGCTTCTTTCCTTGACGGCGTTACAGGTCCTTTGAATATCGGTGGCGATAAATGCGCGATCGAAGGTTACACTATCACAAGCGCATACGGCCAAAAGAAAAACACGGCTCTTACTATTTATCTAAAAGAATACATGGAAGGCATTGCTGAAATTGAAACAGCAATTCATTTTGGCGAAGGCAGTGGCAGCAAAAAGCACACTCAAGTGGAAGGCGACATTATCCCACTTCCAGTTACCTACCGCACAGTATGGAATACTGATGAGGCTGCGCGCACAAGCGAAATTAAACAATATGAAGGTGTCGGAATCGCTCTACCAGTTCTACATCACACTTTAAAACAAGTGGGTGAGAATCTTTATGTATGGACTGACAACCGTGGCCTTGAGTGCTACTTGAGCAGAAAATAGTTTTAAACAGACAGAGGGATTTTCAAGACAACCTTGGTCCCTCTTGGATGACTGGCGACAGGGACTTCCTGGGAGGTAATAACGATACTTCCCCCCATCATGGTTAGATACTCTTTTACCAAAGGCATGCCATAGCCTGTGCCTTTTTCGCCGTGGGTTCCTGAACGGGTGGTCGCCGCATCAAGACTGAAGATCTTTTTCAACAAATTCTCGGGCATACCAATACCATAATCCTGAATCTCGATGATCGCCATCGATTCGCTTGGGTAAGCACGCAAGTCAATACGATCTCCGGGTAAGGAAAACTTAACTGCATTGCTGATCAGGTTTGCCAGAACGACATTGCTTAGAATCGTTCTTTCACTGTTCACAATCATCTTGTCGCGGGTTAAATCCAAAGCGATCTTGATCCCTTTTTGAGTCGCGAAACCCTCCGATTTTTCCATCACTTCGTGAAGAACAATGGCGATAGAAATTGGATTTAACGGCATCAACGCTTTACCGTCTTTTACTGACTTTAAATGGCGAACCTGGTGCAAAAGATTATTGATATCATTCACAGCCCGCTCCATCTTATCCAATTCCAAACCACCGGGTGCCGTGTGTTCCTGGTCTTCGCGGGCTTTGATCAGATTGTAAGTCATCGCAGAAAGCGTGTTAGCAACGTCATGCAAAAGCACGCGTAGAAGATTTTCCACGTCCCAGTGCTTTTCTTGCAATCGCTTGGTGTATTTTTGCTCGCCCTTCAGATACAGATGAGTTGTGATCCCCGCGAAAATCAGAAATGTGCAGACGTTAAATGTTTTCTCGAAGTTATAGTTCCCATAAGTCGCAATGATGTTCGGACCGCCACCCTGAAAATTTAAGAGCCAGAACCAGCACATTGTGGAAAATACGATAGAGTAACCAAGAATAGCACCGCGAACGTTTAACAAAACGCCCATTGCAAAGGGAACCGATGCAAGCCAAAAAATGCCAGGGGCTTCAACACCTCCCGACAAATACAAAAGGTAAATCAACAACCCGGAAGCCAGCAAACTACAGGACAAAGCTGCGAAGGTATAACTCTTGTAGCGATACAGAAGTATCGGAGGCACCACAGCAGTCGAAATCCACAGCAGGAATAGTCCTGTGTTGTAATTTGAGACATGGTATTCAAAATTGAACTTCAGAAGGTAGACACTAGAAATCACCAGACAGATGAAGTAAATCATCTTCAGATAAAAGAGCCGCTTAAGATGTGCTTCCTCAGTTGAGACTTTAAACTCGAACATGCTGGCTGTATTCCAATTCTTTGTCTGCCTATTTATCGGTATAAGAACAAATGAACGGTAGAGTACTACATAGTTGTAATAAACAAACCAGACTTTATTCCAGTATGCAAAAGTGCGTACTTTTATTAACAGTTTCCGCCCACTGACCCTTGGTCCTCATTGCCTCTTGTTGATTTACTGAAAATTGCAATCCCCCTATTCTGACATAAACAAAGGATTGTAATGACTCCAGTAAAAACCACTCTCGAGTTCACCGAGCGAATGGCCGGCCATTTCATGTCAAAACCATTTGTGCTTTCAACCAGCAACCCTCTAAAAAAATCTGACTTTGAAAGCTTAGAGGAGTCGATCCCAAGGGTCCCTTTTGAGTTCACCTTGACGATCAAGGTTTCAGATCTGGACAAGTTTATTGTTGATCCACAACTGCAGGCCGGGGCTGATGGTACAATCACTGACTTCAGTATCGAGAAGGGACTTTTCAATCTTTTCGTACGCCCTGAAGCGAGTTCTGACCGAGACACCGCAAAGGAAATGCACTACACGCTTTTCTTAAGAGACCAACAAGGACAACCGTGGACCTTCTTTGGTTTTAAGGAAGTGATCAAAGAGGATTCCTTTGAGATGTGGGCCCAGACAACGACGTTGTACTACTATATCTGGGAGGGGCACTCTGACTACAATCCCGGTGAAAACAAAACGGCCAGTGGAATTGGCATTTTAAGAATTTCCGTCAGCGATTTTATCAAACAACTGACAACATTCAAAAGCAATGCCCCTTCAGCTATTGAGGAGCAGGAAGCTGTCGCCAAGTTTCTAAATGTCTTTGCCAAGAATCTTTGGCAATCCTATGCGCCATTTATTTTCACCACCACAACCGCACGATGGAACGAGCATTTCTATCCCATGAATACCACTCAAGGCGTGGCCATCGGCGAAAAAACCCTTCATCCAATAGACACTCCGGATGGTCTGACCATTTCGGTTCAGCGCTTTAAGGCCAAAGAGTCCAAAAACGTTGTTTTGCTTCTGCACGGACTCACCACATCCACAGATATGTTCATTATGCCGGAGCACCAAAATTTCGTAAACTACCTGCATAGCAACGGCTTTACGGATGTGTGGTCGCTGGATTGGCGCGGCAGTGGTCGCTTCACCTACAATCTGGCCCCGCATCGCTATAATCTGGATGATATCGCTAAGAACGATATTCCGACTGCGGTGGAGTTCATCCGCAAGCAGTGTGGCCCCGACACCAAAATTCACGTTGTCTGCCACTGTGTGGGCTCCATCTCCTTTATGGCATCTTTGGCTGCCGGGCATGTGAATGGAATTTCCAGCGTTGTTTCAAACAGTGTGTCTTTAACTCCGAAGGTCCGCTGGCAGGCATTTATCAAAATGCTCTTCGGCCCTGACCTTTTGGAATATGTTTTTGGTTACGCTTATATCAGTCCACGTATGGCGTACTTCCCGGGTCCTGGGTTTGGAAAATGGCTTTACTGGATGGAGCGCGGAATCCGTCACGAATGCAAAGAGCCTGCATGCCATCTGGTCAGCTTCATGTGGGGCTGGGGATATCCGGCGGCCTACGTTCACCGCAACATTCACCCGACGACTCACCGTCGCTTGAAAGATCTGTTTGGCGGCACCAGTTTTCATTACTATCGGCACATCAGAAAAATGCTTTTTGCAAAAGCTTCTGTTTCTTTTGATAAGTCGAAAAACTATCTGGACGAATGCCAAAAAAGAGATTTGCCACCGACGCTTTTATTGAGCGGAGCAGACAACAACATCTTCCCAGGATCCAACAAGCTCACATACGAGGCATTGAAGACCGGCAAGAACGCCGCCAATGTCGAGTATCTGGAAATTCCCGGCTATGGGCATCAGGACACCTTCATGGGGCAGTATGCGCACATCGAAGTCTTTCCAAAAATTCTGGCATTCCTGAACAGGCAGAAGGGTTAACATGCAAATCGATTTTCACCTTGGGGTCACTTACGTTCTTGCCCGCATGAGCGGATTTTCACCCTACGAAGCCAACACCATCGCCAGTAGTTCGCAATACGTGGACGATGCCGTGAACTCTGGAACAATTCTTTTTCAAAATCGTTCAGCCTATGAGTTTCGCGCCAGCGCCCACAAGATGCTGGATTATCGAAACTTCAAAGAACTGGCGAATCATCACGTTTGGATTCCCTTTCACTTTATTCCCGGCAATGAAGTGCGTGAAAACGGTGTCGACTCCCTGGCTCAGAAACTTGTGTGTCGCCCTAACAGCGTGATCGCACAGGATGTGGTAAAAAGCTGCGTTAGCAACTTCCACAAATCTTTTGGATATCACCTTCTGGGAGTAACTACTCATGCCTTTGTCGACACGTGGGCGCACCAGGGCTTTGCGGGAATCACTCACGAGATCAACAAAGTGAGTGAAATCTATGATGGCGAAGGTGCTTTGGATACGGACATGATGAACTATCGAAAAAAGTTCTATCGTAGAAATCCGTTCCGAAGACTTTACGACTGGGTCCTTTCCTTCTTTGTTGGTGAATACAATCCCATCGGTCATGGCACAGTATTATCCTATCCCGATCTTCCATATTTGCGCTGGAGCTACCAAGACTGGCAGGGACGCACCATTGAACGAAACAATCCCGCAGACTACATGCTGGCGGTGAAGCACGTTCTGGATTTTTATCAGGAGGTCCGCAAGGCGAACAATCTTCCCGTGGTTAGGATTTTTGATCAGGATCTTCGCAAAGTGCAGGAACTGATTGAAACCATCGATAATGAGGAAGGTGAAGAGCGACTGGCTAAATGGCGCGATCATATTCTTTGCGGAAGTTTTCAGTTTGGCACCGACACCTGGAAGTACGCCCCCGAAGGACCTGAGAGCTGGCTTGCCGAAGCTTTCGAGGAAATTGAATTCAATGATGATTTTGAACTCGAGAACGTTCCGTACAAAGAGGAATTCCTAAAATCAAACTGGAAGCTGATGCATGACGCTTTGTTGTTTTATCGCTTTACGGTTTTGCACGACGTTCTGCCTAAATATCAAATCTGTGTCGCATAAGGAAATGACTCTATGAAAATTGATTTCGACTATGTGGTGATTGGTTCCGGATTTGGCGGCTCTGTCATGTCCTGCCGACTGGTGGAAAAAGGTTACAACGTCTGCCTGCTGGAACGCGGTCGCCAATGGAAAATGCACGAGTTCCCGCGTCGTCCCAATGAAATTCAGGACAACATGTTTTGGGACCCCGAAGACGGCAAGTATGGCTTGATGGAATTTCGCGACACCCCTGACAGCGATGTGATGACTCTGACTGCCAGTGGACTGGGTGGCGGTAGCTTAATTTACGCCAATGTTCTTTATCGTATGCCCGAAGAATTCTTCGCTGGCTGGCCTGGTGGACTGACCCGACAAAAAATTGAACCGTACTATGATAAAGTCATTTCCATGATGGAGGCCCGTCCCTATCCGTTCAACACGGATCCTTACTATCAAGACACACCAAAAACAGCCGCTCTAAAAAAGGCCTCCCTGCAAATGCAGCAGAATCCTGACTCGCTGACTCCGGCGGAGTTCCAATTGCCGCCATTGGCTGTGCGCTTTGAAGGGGAATTTCCAGGGCACCAAACTTTGAATTCTCATGGCGCGATTCAATCCAAATGCAACAAGTGCGGCGAGTGTGACCTGGGTTGCAACATTCACGCGAAAAACACTTTGGATTTGAACTATATTTTCCGCGCCAGAAATCTGAAATCCGGGACAGGAAAACTGGACGTCAGAACTCAAGCTGAAGTCAGCAAGATCGAACATCTTGATGATCACTATAAAATCACTTTCCATGTCCCTCAGTTTCCGTCGCAGGAATTTGTATTGACGGCAAAAAAGGTTGTGCTGTCTGCCGGCTCTGTGGGATCCACTTCACTGTTGTTGAAGATGAAACAAAAAGGCCTTCTGCCAAAGCTAAATCGTTGGTTGGGTCAAAAGTGGTGTGGCAATGGTGATTTGTTGGGGACGGTGTTAAACACCCAAGACAACAATGATCCTACTAATGGACCAGTTATCACGGGGGCAATCAAGTACTCCATGAAAAACTATCCTGATGGATTCCCCCATGGGATGTACCTGGAAGATGCGGGATTTCCGAATAGTATCGCCTGGTATCTTTCAGGAAAGGTTCCCCAAGTCGAAGGCATCATGGGTGTGCTTTGCCTGGCTGGAACCACATTGAAAAAGTATTTCTGTAAAATTCTGCGCATAAAAACCAAATCCGAAATCAACGTGGGTGATCAATTCGCGGCCGCCTTGGATCGAGGAACCTTCACACGCAAAGCAATGGTTCTATTGGGCATGGGCCGCGATCGTTCTGATGGAGTAGTCTCGCTTCGTGAGGACGGCCAGACCGTGATCAATTGGGACATCAAAACCAGTGATTTGCATTTTGATCGCATGCGCGAGGAAATGAAAAAGGTCGCAGAAAATTTAGGCGGAACTTTTGTGGATAATCCACTGACCCATCTGGATAAAGTCATCGCTGTCCACCCTTTGGGAGGTTGCCCTATGGGCGACACTGCTGATTCAGGCCTGGTGAGTACTAATGGTGAGGTTTTTGGCTATGAGGGACTTTATGTTGTTGATGGAAGTATTTTACCAACATCCACGGGCACAAATCCTTCACTGACGATTGCGGCCGTTGCGGAATTTATTGCAGAACAGATTCCCGCCAAAACAGCACAACACAGCTTAAAGGCAGATCAAACTGTCCCATAAAAAAACCCGCTCGATGGAGCGGGTTTTTCTTTACTGATTCACTTCAAAAGCCAGAGGGAGATATTTACTTGGAGGATTCGCTGAAGAGGTATTTGCGGCCCTTCTTGCGGCATCCAGTTTCACCAGAGTACCGATGATATCCTGAAGTTTATCAAACGGCGCCAGGTTCGGTGGAAGATTCTCTTTCAACTCCATGGTCAGGACCGGAGTATTTCTTTCCATCCACATATAGCGACCCAAGCTGCCCGGATAATTCCCCAAAGACTTCCACGGAAGATAGTCAAACTTCGGTGGCGGAGAAAACTTCGGACCATCAAAATCCAAAACTTTCAGCGGAGTATGCACTGACACGATGAAATCAGGTTTGAAATCATCAATGTGGTGAATCGCACATTTGGTTTCAGGCTCGCTGCCACCCTCTTTACCCGGGAAACGACGAGGATTTTCTTTCGTCGATTTTTTCCAGGCCTCCACGGCACCCACATCCCAATCTTTTGTTGGGAAGTTTCTATTCACGTCAATTTTGTTGGCGTTAGTGCGTGTCTTATACTTCACACCGTCCGGATTCATGACGGGCACGACTCTCCAGGAATTTCTTGGATCGATATTCTCTAGGCGCTCCATCCAGTAACGTCCCACAGTTCCCGCGTGCGTTTCATCACCGTGGATCAAACTGATAACCAACACTTTTTTGGAACCCAGTTCATTGGACATTTTGTCGTAGTGATAAATTGGACGGCCTTCAACGCTGACACATTGAGGATCCATGACAACTCTTGCGCAGGCTTTCTGCAATAGTTTGTCATCCCACGCCCCTGGGAATTTTTTTAAATCATTCACACAGGTTTCTGAAAGATTGGTGAACTCTGCACGAGCAGTAGCTCCTGCGAGAATACATATTAAACTTGCTATGAGGTAACGAAGTGGCTTCATCATTTCTATCTATTATCCCACGTCTTTAAATTCTCTCAAGATGAGAAAATGGCTTTTTTTGATCCAATCTGAGAAACGCTAGAAAATGACTAAAGTCTTACCGCCAAACGTCCGTAATGTAAAAGGTGTGATTTTTAGCACCCATTGTTGTGTTTTAGGAGGATGGTATGGTTAACAAAGGTAGTTTTAGTTTTGTCGCGATGTTGGTAATAAATCCCGTCGTGATACTCTTCTACCAAAACTGCTCGATGACGCCTATTAGTCACGCGCAAAACACGCCTCCGGCGAAGGTTTCCCGCCAAATTGCATCTGAGGCTAAACCTGAGATTGCTAAGGCAGATTCACTCTGTGTTGAAGCTAAAAAAGAGTGCCCACGCAAAGAGTAAAATCCTAACTTTCAGAACAAATGAACCACTAATTTAATGGCCCCAGCAGTGAAAACCGCTGGGGCTTTCCAATTTATTTTTTGCGCAGCTCATAAACCACAAAACTAGACCATTTTCTTTTTGACTTACATATTATTTACACTGTAAGTTCATATGTAAGTATGACAAAGAAATTGCCCCTCCCATCACTGACACCCAAAGAAAAATCGGTTCTCGAGTACATCGAGGCCCACATCTTAAGTTCAGGTATTTCTCCGTCATATCAAGAAATTAAGGATCATTTTGGTCTAGCCTCGTTCAATTCGGTTCAGAATTACCTGAAACAATTAACGACCAAAGGCTATATCACCAACCCGGTGAACCAAAAAAGAGCCATCCAGGTGCTTCACTCCGCCTCAACGGTGCAGGAACACTTGCAAGCAAAAGTCTCGACGACGACGGGATCTCATCGCACTAAGCTCCTCCAGGCTCGTGACGAGATCCTGTCCCTTCCCCTCCTTGGGAAAGTGGCAGCGGGACAACCTATTGAAAATTTCAAACATGACGAATTCGTCGATGTACCACCTTCTATGGTTCGCAATCCTTCCAAGTCGTTTGCACTTAAGGTGCAAGGTGACTCCATGATTGAGGATGGAATCTTTGATGAAGACATCATTCTTGTTCAAGAGCAGAAGTCTGCTGGAAATGGCGACATCGTTGTGGCGACAGTCGACAATGAGGCCACTGTAAAACGCATTTACGTGCGCCCTCGCCCCGACAGCGGCACCTCCGACAAGCAAGTTGAATTGCGTCCATCAAACTCCACTATGAAGTCCATGTGGTACTCACCTGAACAGGTCGAGGTTCGTGGAATTGTTGTGGGTCTTATTCGCAAGTTCTAATCTCAATTTAAAACAGTTCTGCTCGCTCAGATCTTTTGTATCGCCTTCGGTCCTATTCGGACTGTGGGCTATTGCCTGTCTCCTAAGCTGCTTTCATAATGTTAAGAAACAGATAACCGGGACGTATCATGAAAATTTGCACGAGCAGCTTGATAATGATGGCATCGCTTTTCCTTGCGATGAACTCTTCAGCTCAAACGAATGAACAGCCAAAGAACAAAGCGACCAAAGCATCTTCCGCACCTGCTCCAGCAGTGGCAGCTACCACTACACCTGCGCCGTCGCCTACACCTTCTCCATCTGCAGCTCCGGCCGCTGAAGTTAGGGAAGCAAAAGAGTCTGACGACTACACACGTCCTCTTTTCTTTGCGGTGACCGAACCGAATGTTAAAATCAAAACACCGGTGATCGCCTACGATCTGCAGTCGGATAAGGGAAATTCCCTAAAAATTGCCGACTATGTTTTCAATAACGACTCCTTGCAGGCTGATGTTGAAAACAACGAACTGAAAATTTCCTGGGACACGACAATCATGCAGACCGGTGATCTTACGATCATTGACTCTTTTGGTAAGGAGTTGTGGAAGATCAAGGTTGATAAGTCCGGTGATTGGAAATTCAACTTAAAAAGCGAAAAGGGACCGCAATGGCAGTCCGGCAATCACTTCCGCTTCTGTCTTCGCGCTGATATCGATAAAGGTTTCACTGCGATGTGTACTCAAAATTATGGTATCGAAATCAATGGCGAGACCATCAAATTGGATTACACAAAATCGGATACCAAGCCACGAGTCATCGCTCTGAATGAAGAAAGAAAAAAACTAAAGGACAATATTGAAGTTGCTGTCGGCGCCCCGGTTGGCTTCCTGGCAACTTTGAAATCCGGTGCGACTTATGAATTTATGTCTGAACCGATCCAACCGGATCTGTGGGACTTTATTGAAAGCGTGAACAAGGGTGCTGTCACATTCAAGGGAGCATTGCCAGCACCGGTTGGCGACTCGAAAGTCACTCCGCGAATTATTTACGGTGCTATTACGAAAACTTTAGGCTTTCAAAAAACCATCGCAGAACCCAGTGATCTTTGGGAGATGGATGTTTCACTAAATAATCCACGCCTGCATTTCGCCGGTAAGTACGGTGGCGTCTTCACCTATGATCTGGAAATTAAAAACTATCCTAAGCAAAAGGATCGCCTGTTTGCCCACAAAGATGTTTTGCAGGGCACTTACAGCACCAAAGAACAAATGCGGGTCAAAGTCAGTAAAGACGCCAAAGTCGAAGGATTGGATCCCCTTGATGAAAAAGACAAGGACTCGGACCTTCGCACCTGGAAATTCACAGCGGATCAAAAGTATCAGCTGAATAAGCCACAGTTGTTGGTTTCCGAAGGAGATCCGGCGAAATCAGAACCTCACAAGGCCTACATCGAAATCTATCGGGGTGGCGCTGGTGAAGCGAGCGTAAGACTGAGCGGTATTTCCACCACTCAAGGCGGATCCACTTTCGTTGGCGAGTTTCACTTGCAGTACTGGTTCAATGATCTTTTTGACTGGCAGAACAATTATCTATCCAAACAGAGATGGGGAGTTTCCGCGAAATACTTCACCTCACTTGCGGATGTAACAGCGACAAAAGAAAATGATGAAACAGAAAAGGTCGCCCTGAATTCGACCGAAGTGGATTTGCGCTACAGATTCTCTCAAGGTCTGTGGGAGCGTGATGAAACTGTGGGCGCCATTGTCGCCTATGAGGCACTGACCATCGGCAACCAAAAGGCCAACAAAATGGGTGCCGGTCTATTCTGGGCCCGCTCGATGCCGAAGGCCTTCGACGATTTGTTGAACTATATTCCGTTCATGAAGTATCCGAAGTTTGTCGACATGGAATACATTCAGTTCTTTAGCTCCATGGACAGCGGGACAAAAATGGGTAATGACTTTGTTCTGAATTTCCACGGTAAGGTGCTGTGGACGAATAATGTATTCGGAGAACTGGGTTTCGGGATTAAGAAGTATGACTTCACCAACGCCGATGAATCCGGCGCGACACTTTCGACCTTCTATGGAACCGTCGGCCTGGGTGTGAATTTCTAGTTCATCAACAGGTTACGGGTTTGTAAAAAACAAAAACTGTTCCGAATTTTACCTTCAAAAATATACACATTCTCAGAGAGTTCCGCGCTTCTTTACATAAGGAAACGAACTCTCTTGAGACTACCTAAATTTTTCCTCCGGCCTTCCGAAATGATGGACCAATAATAATAAGGTACCTGGGGAGGAAAAATGATCTTACGATCTGTATTGGGAATTCTGGCTCTCACAAATATCGCAATGGCCGCGACAACTCAGATTGATGATTCTGATACAGGTTGGACCTGGAGTCGTATCGGATCTTACGCGGACGACGACGCCTATAAAAAAATCGCTCATGGCACCCACAACCGCAATGGCTATGGTCAGTATACATTTACCGGCACTGGGATCACTGTATATGGTTGGCAAGGGCCAAACGGTGGACAGCTCGAATTCATCATTGACGGTGTTTCACGAAAAACTGTTAGCGTCAGCAGCACTGTTGAACGCTACAACTACAAAATGTTTGAAATCTCAAACCTTTCAAAAGGTCGCCATACAATTCGAATAGTTTCAAAAAATACAAATTGGGTCATGATTGACTATTTGGTTGTTGATGATGGCGTATCGACTACGCCAAGTCCGTCTCCAACCCCAACAGTATCACCGTCTCCGTCGCCATCACCAGTACAGGATCCGACACGTTATACAGATGAGCGCGAATTGGTGGTGCGAACGATCGCGAATTTCTCGACAGCTAATGACGTAATTAAATTCCTGGATATGGCAAAACGAAATAATTTTAATATCGTTTCAGTTTCCATTAAACAGGACGAGGATGAAAGTGTTCAGTCCGGAACTGTTTTCTATCCAAGTAAAATTGCCCCGGTTGCACCGGCCTATAAAAGCTTTGATGTGATTGGAACCATCATCGCCGAGGCAGGTAAACGTGGAATCAAAGTGAAAGCCTGGATACCACAATTCCACGATCAAGTTGCCGCTCGAAAAAATACAAATTGGGCCATGAAAGCTTTGGTAAATGGGCAAATTGTTTCCTATCAAGGAAGCGATTCCAGCAGCCCCGAATACTTTGTGAATCCGATGAACATCGAAGTTCAGGACTATCAAATCTCAATCATTCGCGAGTTCCTATCCATGTACAAGGTGGATGCGGTTGCAATCGATTGGTTGCGTTTCGATAACTGGAATATGGATCTAAGCGACAAAACACGAGCCGACTATCAAGCTCTGTATGGATATGACCCTGCTACAATCAACTTCTCGCAAAGTTCCGCAAAAAGAACACAGTGGAATGAATACCGTATGCAAAAAGTTGCCGACTATACTGGACGAGTGAAAGCCGCCATCCAGGCAGTGCAACCAGTACCGTTGGGATCTTACACTCTGCCACCTGAATTTATTGAATGCGGTCAGAGTGCGAAGAAACTTGCCCAGCATCTGGATTTCTTCAGTCCAATGGCCTACTACGACGACTGGGGCTATCAGTTAAATTGGGTCTATGATTCAGTCATCAAAGATCTTGTTCAAGAAGTTGGAAGCACGAAGAAAATTATTCCGGCTTACAACTACTATTGGACTACCAGTGAGTTCAGACAAATTTACCAGACACTCAGTACACGCCATCCACAAATCCGAGGAGGCTCATTCTTCAAATACGGAAAGTGGAATGAATCAGACATGGTCAGTGCGGATGTAGGCAGTAAAAAATAAATGCCCTTAAAATACGAAAGGGAATAAGGCTCTGCCCTACTCCCTTTCAATCCCCTCTAGATATCTACATCAATGCTCTTAGCCGCGAGCGTAGCGTTTATTCACAGACTCGCGAATCTCAGCACCTTCGATGCTTAGACGAGTCCAAGGAATTGCGCGCAGACGATCTGGCTCAATTTCCTCGTCGGTTTCTTCACAGTAACCGAATGAACCGTTTTCGATACGAGCCAGAGCCGATTCGATTTCCATTAGCTGCGAACGAAGTCTTTCGTGCATGCTAAGGAATTCTTGTTCAGCAAGAACGCGAACTGTTTGATCGCCTTCATCGCCGCCCTTTTCCTCGTTCTGATCCAAATTCGATCGAGCTTCTTTTACCCTATTCAGGATATCCTGCTTCGATTGCAAAAGTCTTTGTCTGCATTCGCCGACCAACTTTTCAGAGATAGCCATACTGCCCCCCTCGTTCCATCGAGACTTGAGTGCCAAATTGGAACTGAACCATTAAGTTCCAGCCCTGTATTTTTTGCAAGCAAAAAATCTTACATCAACTTACAGCTATACAACTCATTGATAATACTAATATTTCAATGTTTGTGGACAATGATGCGTCTATGCTAAATACCCAGCTTTCTGGTACCCATGACATCTTCTTTCACATCATGCTGAGCGTTAAATTATACACCTAGGGCATTTTAAAGGAAATAGAGCGATGAATTGAACGTTAAGGATTCTCAGATTGAGACTAAAGTTGGCGGTTTTCTTGGATTTCAACGAAAGGCGACCTACTGTTACTTCGGTCGCCATCTGGCCCCTCTGCTATAGGACAGCTCCCCCGAGCTGCCTACAGACACTCAGAAACACGAATTAGAAGGTCTTGTGTACCTTGCTGAAGCTTTTCAGCCACCCTCTTCCCTTGCACCCCACGCGTGCGGAAAGCTTTTGCGGATGATTTCATGTCTTTTGTGATCGATTTCTTGGATGCCTCGCCTGATACACCGACCAAATTGTCGGAGTACTCTTCCAGGGTTGAGGCAAAGGTTTCGTGATTGCTGACCAGACTGTTCATGATCTGAGTCTGAGCCATCTGCATGGACTGCAATTCAGCTTTAAGTGCCGCACATTTTTCAGAACTCGCAGAAGCCGAGGAAGCGGCTGCCAGAAGTAAGAATGTCGCCGATAATAGAGTCTTCATTGAAGAACCTTTCGCTGAGATAAGGTTCTATTAGCAATGTCTCTGCCACCCCTACTCGATTTTACAGAGGGAAGAGGTGACAAAAATGGCTAGGACTTAAGAATTTTTTCAAACTCGTCTTTAGTGTCGCCAGTTGTGTACGGGAATAACAAGCGAGTCACATGGCGCTTACCACGCTCAATCGTGCGACGACCTGGCTGGCGCTCAGCGGACTCGAAGAACTGCAGAAACGTCGTCGACATCGCTAAAAGCGACTCAGCTACATACTGCATTTCATGTACGTCGTTGATTTTGACCATTTTGCCTTCACGCACCCACTGACGATACAGAATCACCATCAACTTCATCATTTTCTGAATATGGGCTCTCCACATCGTGGCAAGCTCAAGATCCTTGCGGCGAAGCGCATACATCTCGCGATGAAAAAAACGATAGCGCCAGTAAAGATCAAAATTGTCGTTGATGAAATCTTGTGGAGTGACTTTTTTTACGCGACGAGGACGCCATACATCATACGTCTCTTTGCACATGCGCGTGAAAAGTTCGACTAGAATTTCTTCCTTGTTGTCATAGTGGAAATACAGATTTCCAGGGCTGATATCCATGGCTTTCGCGATGTGATTGGTTGTCACAGCGACAACACCACTGCGATTAAAGAGTTCTATGGAGGTAACGAGGATGCGTTCTTTAGTCTTCATGGACTTAAGTCTTTAGTCCAATTTATTGCGCGAGTCACGCTCATAACCCTCAAAAGTCGCACTCTGAGCCAGTTTCCCGTGACTTCTTCTGAGAATGCCCTTGAAACTGACAAAAAACTGATGCTACGATTAAAAGATATGCGATCTAATAGAAAACCTAACTTGTTAAAACTATTCGTATTTTCAAGCGTTTGCGGAGTGGCACTTTATTCTCTGATGGGCTTCACAGCCTCTGCCACACCAGAAGCAAAAGCTGAAAAGCAACTTCAATCACAAATCGAGCAGCGCGCGCAGATTGCGCATGCACTGAACGATAAAATCAAAAACAACGAATTGCCTTCGAAGTTGAACCTGAAATGGGACGGCGATGACGAGCAATTTGCGGTCAACTACACGATTGATACTTCCCTGCAACAAGAGGCAGATCGCCTTTTGAAAGCCTACAAGCCTGACTACGGCGCGATCTTTATGATCGATGCCACGACAGGAGAGGTTTTGGCGATGTCGAGCTTTCAACGCGACAACCCAACAGGAAACAATTTGAATCTTCAAGCCACGTTCCCTGCAGCTTCGGTTTTCAAAGTGGTTACAGCCACAGCCGCTGTGGATAAGGCTGGCATCGAGCCTGAGCACAAGATCCACTACAACGGTGGCGCATACACTCTTTATAAAAAGAATGTCCTTTCTGATCGCGTGACTCGTTGGACGAATGTGATTTCCTTGAGAGACGCTTTTGCGCGCTCCATCAATACAGCCTTCGGCCGCCTAAGTATCGAGAATCTTCATCCAGAAGATTTGAATGAATACTCTAATCGCTTCATGTTTAACCAAGAGATCGCTGCCGACTTCCCGGTGGACATGGGCGTTGCCTACATCCCACCAGGCAAAGGCTTCGAAATGGCTGAAGCGGCTTCTGGTTACAACAAGCTAAATCGCATGAGCCCTGTGCAAGGCGCGATGATCGCAGCTTCGGTTGCGAATGACGGTAAAGTTGTTGTTCCTTACATCGTGAACTCGATGCAGGACAAAGAAGGAAAAACAGTTTACCAAGGTCACACGATGGAAAAAGGCATGACGATGACTAAAGAGTCAGCCGTTAAAGTTCGTGAGCTGATGGAACAAACAGTTCTGGCAGGAACTTCCCGCCGCTCTTTCCGTCCGATCACTAAAGATCGCAAGTATAAAGAGATCGAAATGGGTGGCAAGACAGGTCACTTGACTGGTGACAACCCTAAGGGCCGCGTTGACTGGTTCGTAGGTTACGCGCTTGAAGAAAACAGAAAGATCGCAGTTGCTGCGATCACAGTGAACAAAAAATTCTGGACGGTTAAGTCCGCTCACCTGGGTCAAAGCATGTTCAAAAAATACTTCGCCCCAGTGATCGCCGCACAAAACACAAAACGCAGCATCACTGCAGTAGAAAACTAATTACAGGTTTTACTTAAAAAATAAAAAGGCTGGATGATCTCCAGCCTTTTTTTATTCGTCTTTTTTCTTTTGTTCGTGGGTGATTTCCAGCGGAGTGACATCGACGACTTCGACGTCGGTCAATTCACGCTCTTGTGGGGCATCTTCGTTCATGTCCCTAAAGCCGCTGCCATCGTTGCGGAATTCATAATACTGAAATCCACCCGGACCGCCCGCTTGAGGGCCACCGCCGCCACCCATGCCACCGAAACCGCCAAAGCCAAAAGGCCCCGCGCCGAAGTTGAATACGCGAGCTGAACCGCTGGCCATCTTTTTCGCCATGTAAAGCTTGAATCTCCAAACCGCCAAATGACGAAGCCCCGGCAATAGCAATACCAAGCCAATCAGGCGAGTGAAGAACGTCGGCACTAAGAAGCACAATCCTGAAATAAAGATCGCCCCAGAATGTAAAAGCTTGGCTGCTGGCAATTGCCCGCGCGCCACGGTGGATTGCAATGTCATCATCGCCATGCGACCTACGGTGTTCACGATAAAGAACCCCAGCAAGCACGGAACAAAATAAAACAACATCGAATTAAAGAATCCAAAAAATCGCACCGAAGTGAAGAAAATAACAATTTCAGCAATCACCCACGGAAGTGGAATCACGAACATAAAACGTCCTTTTTAAAATTCCAGGGTCGCAACCACCGGGCAGTGATCAGAGCCTTCAACTTGATCCAGGATATCCGCTGATGCCAGATATTTCTCCAGACCTTTAGAGATACAAATATAATCGATTCTCCAACCGTTATTCTTAGGTCGCGCCAACTCTTGATAAGACCACCACGAATAACGATTCGCTTCGTTGGGTTTGAAGTAACGGAAGGTATCAATGAAGCCCATATCCAAGAATGAATCAAACCACGCGCGCTCTTCCGGAAAGAAGCCACTGACTTTGCTTAAACGAATCGGATCAAAAACATCCATGTCGTCATGAGCCACGTTGTAATCCCCGACAACCACAATCTGTCTGCCAGTTGCCAGCTTTTCTTTAAGATGAGCGTTGAGATCTTTAAGAAACTGCTGTTTGAATCCGTGGCGTTCATCTCCGGAACCGCCGTTAGGAAAATAAATATTATACAAATCGAAATGCGGGTGCTCGGTCATCACGATACGACCCTCAGAGTCGTAGGCTTCGATGCCGATCCCGTGTTTCACAGAAGCTGGCTCATTGATCAAAAAAGTTGCGACCCCTGAGTATCCTTTTTTAACGGCCGAGGACCAATATGAATGAGGACGGTGTAAGTGACGCGCCTCCAGCTCGACCTGATCAATATGAGCTTTGGTTTCCTGGACACAGAAGATGTCTGGATTTTCACTCTTTACGAAATCCACGAGACCCTTTTTATGGCAGGCCCGGATTCCGTTCACATTCCAGGAAATGATTTTCACAGTTTCTCCTTGTCTTTCACTCGCAAAGCGCTATCAATGAGATAGGTTTCTAGCAGGAGTCAAGGTGAGCTTAAAGGACAAATTCATCGCGCAACTTAAAAAATCCTTCCCAGGCTTAAATAATGAGCCTTTGGAGGCCTTGGTTGCAGATAATTTACTCTCACCTTTCCAAATTGAATTGCCGCAGGCCGTTTTACATCAGGCCCAGCAAATAATTTCCACATTCTTTAACTTACGTGAAAAGAAGTCCTATCAGCAGCACTATCAGGATCTGGCAGCCTTGAAAGGCTTCAAGGATCCCGGCAACAAATCCATCATGATGAGCTATGATTTCCACCTGGATGAAAATCAACAGCTGAAACTGATTGAAGTGAACACCAACGCCTCTTTTTTGGCTTTGGGCCACGAGATGTACAAAACTCTGGAACTGCCATTGCCGGTTGCGGATTTTTCCTGGGAAGAGGTTCGTGCTGATATTTTAAAAGAACTTGCCCTGCAGGGGCAAAAACCAGCAGCAGGTCCATTGAAGGTCGCGATCACTGACGAAGCTCCATCGGAACAACGACTGTTTGCCGAGTTCCTGGTTTACAATGAACTGTTTAAATCCTTTGGTTGGGATTCCCGCATTGTCGACTATCGCGATCTGTTTAAATCTTTTGATCCGCAATTTATCTACAATCGTTATACTGATTTCTTTTTGTCTGAAGACTCCAGCCAAATTCTGAAAGACAAATTCGTTAATGGCGAAGTTTGTCTGTCACCAAATCCGTATGAGTACCTTTTGCTTGCCGACAAGCAGCGCTTGATTGAATGGAGCCAACCGGGCTTCTTTGAGGCCCATGGCTTGAGTGACACTGAAATTCAAACACTGCGAGCGGCAGTGCCGACCTCTTTAGATATGGGCAAAGCCAATCATGAAGAAGTCTGGAGCCAACGTAAGAATTTCTTCTTTAAACCGAAGAACGCCTACGGATCAAAACAAAGCTACAAAGGGCAATCCATCAGCCGCAAGGCTTTCGAGACATTGCTCACTCCTGACATTATTGCCATGGAATACATTCCAGCTCCTGAAGTGGCTTTTAAAACCCCTGAAGGAGAGCAGAAGTTTAAGTACGATCTGCGCTGTTATGCCTATCAAGGGCGCCTGCAATTGATCGTCGCGCGGATTTATCAGGGGCAAGTGACAAACCTCAGAACCCCTTATGGTGGCTTCGCTGGGGTTGTCTTCAAATAAGACGCCCCCCCTTCTCATCTCAAATAAACCCCACTTTGGTTTTGGTCTGTGGACTTTTGTGTCTAGTCCAGTAGGACTTTTGCTCTTTTTAGGGCTTAATATTTAAGTACAGCTAGAACGGCAGCATTTAAGTGTATCTCATTTTTCTACAAGGAGTGTGGAAGTAGATGACGGTAAAACACAACGGCGCTAAAAAAGTAGCCCAGGAAAGCTTCTATTCCTCATTCGATCAACTGAATGGTGTGCATCCTTGGATGGAAGCAGTTCAAGATGGCTTTATCGCTTATCGTGTTCGCCAGTTAAACACTGGCAAGATCGCCTACTTCAATTTCATTCTGGCTAAAGAAATGGGCTTGATTCCAGCAGATCATCCGGAAACGATGACCGACGAGCTGGAAGACAAGCTGATCGAAACCTTCTCGATCCAAATTATCAACGAATACGATGAGCTTTCAAATCGCCGCATTGATCCCACTACAATCCGTCCCCACAAATACATGGCCACACGCTACCTGCAGTTGCAACACGCCAACAAGCAGGGAAAAACTTCGGGCGATGGGCGCGGAATCTGGAATGGAACCGTTTATCACCGTGGAATGACCTGGGATGTTTCCAGTCGTGGAACGGGGGTAACTCGCCTCTCACCTGGAGCTGTTCAAGCCCAGCGTCCTCTTAAAACCGGTGGCACTGAATTCGGTTACGGTTGTGGTCTGGCTGAAATTGATGAGCTCTTTGGTGCTTCAATCCTGGCCGAGATCATGCACTTGCAAGGGGTCAACACCGAGCGCGTTCTTTGCATCGTGGATCTGGGTAAAGGTTATGGTATTGGAGTTCGTGCAGCTCCGAATCTGATTCGTCCTGCTCACTTGTTCCTTTATTTGAAACAAGAACGCATTCAGGAATTAAAAGCTGCGACTGACTATTTGATTGATCGCCAGGTTTCTAACAAAGCCTGGAATATCAAAGCTCGCGGCAATGCAAAATACGATGAGTTGTTGGAGCAAGTCTGCAAATCCTTCGCGGGGTTCGCAGCCCAACTGGACACAGATTATATTTTCGCATGGCTAGATTGGGACGGTGACAACGTCCTGGCTGACGCGGGAATCATCGATTACGGCAGCGTTCGTCAGTTCGGAATCCGTCACGATAAGTATCGCTATGATGACGTTGAAAGGTTTTCGACCAATCTGAATGAACAAAAGGCCAAAGCTAAACTCATCGTTCAGGTTTTTGCGCAGCTGACGGACTATTTACAAACAGGTTCCAAAAAGTCTTTACGTACTTTCGCGAATCATCCGATCGTTGAAAAATTCAATACGCATTTTGATACAGCCCGTGCCAATCGCATTCTGTATCGTATGGGTTTCAACGAAACTCAGCGCGAAAATATTTTTGCTCGCAAAGGTCTTTTCGAAAACTTTGACAAAGAATTCAGTTTCTTTGAGCGTGCGAAAATCAGTGGCTCAACAGAAAAAGTGGCAGATGGTGTCAATCACGCAGCCCTTTTCAATATGCGCTCGATCATGCGCGAGTTGCCACATATTCTGGCAAAAAGCCCTTTGCCATTTGAAAAACGCTTCATGCTTGAAAATGATTTCTTTAAACACGTCCTTTCAAGCTTTGCGAAAACCCGCGATGCCCGTTTAAGCGAAAAGCACCGCCGCCATATTGTTTCCTTTCAAGCGGCCTATCGTGATCTGATCACAGCAGCTGCGGGCAAAAGCAAACCCGAACATATCCTTAAAGGTCTTTGCGACCGAGCAGAAGTTTTAAATTCAGACAAACGCATCACCGGAAATGCCTTGATTGAAATGGTGGATGCGATTATCAATGAGAAGAAGCGCGGATTGTCCATGATTCAAATTCAAAGAATCATTGATCGTCTGGTTTTTGAAAACAGTGGAGTTCCAGAAAGTCCGGTCAGTCGTTTCTATAAAGAAAAAGATAAAACGGCAGCGGTCAAAATGGATCTTTACGCAAAACTTCTCAGTCTTGTGGAAGAAAACAAAGAAAGCATCTAGTTATGACAGCAAAATTTTCGATGAGTGCAGTGGTTGCCCTGGCAGCGGGATTGTTTATTGTTTCCGGCTGTGTCAGCAAAGGAACTATCAAGGACTCTCCCCGTCTTGAATCCAACAGAGTCGTCATTCCCCCAATGGAAAAACTGAACCCTCGCGAGATGTCTTTGAACATCGTCGACAACCGTGCTCCAGAATTCAAAAATCACTCTGCTGAGATTTCAGCGGAACTGACTCGTGTTCTAACTTTGGCTTTGGGTCGTCAAAATATCGCATTGAAATCCAATGCGCCAAACCAACTGACTTTGACTATTCAGGATTATAAAACTGCTGAATTCCAGGAAGGCTGTGTTCTATTGAACGGCAGCCTGGATATTCCAAAAAAAGGCAAAGCCAATGCCAGCGCCAACAGCTGCATGGAGTTTAAATCCTTCGGCCGCAAAGTGGGGGCTGATATCGGCGCCGCTTATGAAAACGCCTTAAGCGAAGTATTCAAAGGTTTGAATTCCGGCTTGGAACAAATGCCGTAGTTAAAAAAACAAAGGGCCCTCACGGGCCCTTTTTAGTTTTTAACTTCTTACAGCTTATCTGCATTTAAGATCTGTGAACTGATAAGTATTATACTCGTTCGGAACTTCAATCCCTAATGATGCCCAAGGATTGAAATACGTTCCGGAAGCTTTGCCGGAAATTAAATTAATATTTACCTTCAGCTCAGGTCCATCTCCGTAACCGCTTCCATAGCAAAGCACAGTATTAGTGGATGCGCGTTCACACCACGAGATGCCTTCATCGTGTCCGTATTGTACTTCACCAATTTGAGCGATGTGCGCAACTTTATAAACCTCGCCACCATTCACGTTGAAATCCAAAACAATGGACTCCTTCTTTTTAAAGATAGAGCCCTGAATTGTTGCCGTACCTTCACAATGAATGCGTCTATATTCTTTTTCACTTGCTTGTGCAGCGCCTGCTAACAAAACCAAAATAGATACCAATAGTGCTTTCATAAAATCTCCGGATAGTTTGTTGTTTTAACGTTAATTTTTTATCAAAGTTGAAAGCTGATTGCGCACCCACTTACGAATCATCGGGTACTCTTCCTCTTCCAGCGTGTGTTTTTTGTCCATTTCAATCCACTCGACATTCAGTCCTGCGGATTTCAATTTATCTACACCGTATTTGGTTTCAGGCAGTGGCAAGACATCGTCTGCATGGCCATGCGTGAACAACCAAGGTGTCTTTCTGGAATCATCTGCCAGATTGTTTTTCCAGCGAGGATAGAAATTAAAATAGCCACTGATACCAACCACACCACCCAATTGTTTTGGATAGTTCAGGCCCACATCAGCACTGATCAAGCAGCCTTGTGAGAAACCGAAGAAGAAGATGTTTTCACTCTTCCATCCTTGTTGTTCCAGATCATTAAGCAGGCTGAATAGCTTTTCGCGGATTTTCAAGACACCGTTGGCTTGGAACGGAGGCTCCCCATACCAAGTGTAACCGGTCATGAACTTGCGAGGTGCGTTTAACAACAAGTAGTTCATCTCAGGAATATTCAATTCACTGTCGAATGCGCGAAACGGACGAATGCTATCACCACGCCCGTGCAATACGATCATCAGAAAGTCTGACTTTTTCTTGGCTGGAATGAATTTGTGTTTGAATAAATCAGTAGTGATCATTAGTTCGCTCCAGCAATGGCTTTTGAACAGAATAAAATCTGACGGGCTTTGCTAAGCTGAACATCTTCGTTCGCCGTCACATCTTCCATGTCCAGACAGTCCTTGCTGGAAATTAAACTCTTCAACGATCGCACCTGGCGCTCGGGCGCCAAAAGCGGATTTACAAACTGATCTTCCTCGCGGTCCATTGAGATATGATCGAACTTGACGGCTACGTCAGGCTCCAGACCTTTCATTTGGGGCGAGCGCCCCGACGGAAGATAGTAAAATCCTTTGGTTTCAAACAATGCAATTTTCTTATTCTGTGTCCAGTATTCACCCTCTTGGAAAGAACCTTTACCGAAAGTTCTTTCACCCACCAGAACTGCGCGATTCATATCACGCAAAGCCCCAGCCACGATTTCCGCAGCACTCGCAGAACCGGCATTGATCAGAACAGCCACTGGCTTATCAAAGAGCTTTGGCTCACCACCAAAGTATTCTTCTGATTTTTTCGAAGCATCCAGATAGCGAATATCGAAAATCTTTTTGTTTCCGCCAACAAACAGACTGGCAACGCAGGCCGCCTCTTCCATTTGGCCACCTGGATTGTCACGCAAATCAAATAGCAATCCGCTCACGCGGGCCTTATTCACGACATCCAAAGCGACTTTCATTTTATCGCAAGAACCGCGCGCGAACTTATTCAGTCCGATCACGGCAACGGGCTTAATGCCATCGATCACTTGCGTGGTTAAAGTCGCAACCACCAGTTCGGTGCGTTTTAATTTCTTACGGATCTTTTCACCAGAACGGGAAACCAGAATTGTGACTTTGCTGCCCTCGGGGCCTTTCAGCAATTCATTCACGCGCGCCTGCAACAGGGATTGCACGGGTTTGCCATCAATTTTCAAAATCACATCGCCACGTTTTAGACCGGCAACGTCGGCAGCACTTCCCACCAACACCTTGCGAATCACATAATTCCCGTCAGCACGGCCCACTTGGACACCGGTCGTCGTCAGACGATTGTCAGCGCGGGAAACGACTTCCTTGAACATTGCCACAGGCATCAGGTACGTATGAGGGTCACGGAAAACAGAAATAAATCCATTCAAACCCACTCCCACCATCAAAGAGTTTTGATCTGCGGAGATGTAGTTTTCTTTAAGATTTTTCCACACATTCATGAATGAAAAACGCGTGGCCTCTTCAGTACGTTCGTTGAAGAATTGCTGCCAAACCAGTATCTGCTTTTTCTCTGTTGATAAATCCTGGGAAAAGCCCTCACCCACAGAGTGAAGCGTTCCATCAGTTTCGATTGTTAAATTATAACGGTTTGCGACGGATACAACGGCATTGGCACAGGCCAAAAAGTAACGCTCAGAGCTAGCACAAGTGTCAGGACCCAAAAGATCCTCAAGGGACTCCGCCTGCAATCCAGTATCAGCCCAATATCTGTCCACGGACTTCGCCGGAGCCACAGCAACCTGCTGCTGCTGGTGGCGTGACCAGTACAAACTGCCCCCAAGGATAGCCACGCTCAGTGCTGTTAAGAAAAATCGTCGCGTACTTATTAACACCCCATGCCTCCCGACAGGTCCACCATTGGTCACCACAAAAGCAACGTCCGTGCCTGCTCAACTGCAATTGGTTGCTTTTTAAGGGCTGTTTTTTGAAGTAATTGCAGGTTTGAACAGAGCTTCCACAAGGGCTTTTTCTTGTGTATCCCGAAGGGCTGTAATAGGGTGAAAACACTATGATTATTGTAACAGGCGCAAACGGTTTTATTGGCAGCGTAATGGTATGGCAACTCAATGAAAAAGGGTTCTCTGATATCATCGCGGTGGACACGGTCGATCTTAAAAAACGCAATCTTTTGCGTAAAAGAACCTATTCCAAATTCCTTCCAAAAGATGACCTGTGGGCCTTCCTGGAAACGGCCGAAGCAAAATCCAAAGTCACTTGGATCATCCACATGGGTGCTTGCTCGTCGACCACTGAAACCAACAAAGATTTCCTTTGGGAAAACAACACCAACTACACACAACGTATTTTCGACTGGTGTGCTCAAAACAGTAAAAACATGATCTATGCTTCCAGCGCTGCCACTTATGGAGCCGGCGAGTTGGGTTTTGATGACACCACGGATCCAGAAACTTTGAAGCCGCTGAATCTTTACGGCGAGTCTAAAGTTCTATTTGACCGCTGGGCCTTGAAGCAGACGAAAACTCCCCCGCATTGGTATGGTTTGAAATTCTTTAACGTGTTTGGTCCGAACGAATACGAAAAAGAAGGCATGGCAAGTATCGTGTACAAGGCCTACAACCAAATCAAAACCACAGGCACTTTGGGATTGTTCAAATCCGCGAATCCTGAATACAAAGACGGCGAATTCATGCGCGACTTTGTTTATGTAAAAGATGTGACGGGCTGGATGGCTGAACTTATGGAGAAAAAACCGAAAAACGGTATTTACAACATGGGATTCGGCAAGCCTCGTACCTGGTTGGATTTGGCGAAGGCCACCTTTACAGCCATGGGCAAAGATATGAAAATAAACTGGATTGAGATGCCTGAAAATATCCGCGGTCAGTATCAGTACTACACTGAAGCAAAAACGGATAAATGGAATCAAGCCGGCATGAGCGCGCCGAAATGGCCGCTGGAAAAAGCCGTCGACGATTACGTTAAGAATTATCTCAGCAAAGAAGACCCATTGTTATAAAGGCACATGTTATGGAGACGGACTTTTTACCCCCGCATCTTAGAAAATACGTCGTTGAGCAGAACTATGAAAAGTACACTCCGATAGATCAATCCGTCTGGCGCTATGTTTTGCGCCAGTTGCGATCTTTCTTGTCCAAACACGCCCACGAAAGTTACGTGGAAGGTTTGGGAAAAACCGGAATCTCTGTCGAACGCATTCCCCGCATCGAGGAAATCAGCAGCAAACTGAAAGAGTTTGGCTGGAGGGCTTTGCCCGTCAGTGGATTTATTCCGCCAGCAGCTTTCATGGAGCTTCAATCCCTGGGAGTTTTGCCGATCGCCTCTGACATGCGCAGTATTGATCACCTGCTTTACACTCCGGCACCTGACATCGTTCATGAGGCCGCGGGACACGCACCGATTTTGATTCAACCGGAATTTGCCGATTACCTTCGTCAGTATGCCCAGGTCGCAAAAAAAGCGATTCTATCCAAAGAAGACTTGGATATGTACGAAGCGATTCGCGAACTTTCTGATTTAAAAGAAATGCCGGGTGCAACTGCTGCCGACATCAAGGCTGCGGAAGCAAAACTTGACCATGTCAGCAAAAACATCAGTCATATTTCCGAAGCCGCAGAGTTGGGCCGCATGAACTGGTGGACAGCAGAGTACGGCTTGATTGGAAACTTGGACAATCCAAAAATCTTTGGCGCTGGTTTACTTTCCAGTGTCGGGGAATCCAAGTGGTGTCTAAGTGAAAAAGTTAGAAAAATTCCATTAAGCGTGGAATGCATCAAGCAAGGTTATGATATCACTGAACCGCAACCACAGTTGTTTGTAACTCCAGATTTTAAAACTCTGGTAAAAGTATTGAACGATATGGCTGATCAAATGGCTTACCGCCTGGGTGGGCTTGCTGGACTGAATAAAGCGATCCAAGCTCAGTCAGTAAATACCGCGGAACTTTCATCTGGAATTCAAATTTCAGGTCAAATTATCGAAGCCATCACGGACTCCACAAAAGAAGTGGCCTACTTGCGTCTGCAAGGACCATCGCAGCTTTCTTTCAAAGACAAACAATTACCTGGTCACGATAAATCCTATCACTTACACGGGTTCGGAACTCCGGTCGGATATTTGAAATCGTATCCGCAGAAGGATCCATCCGACCTGACTCGCAGTGAATGGTCCGATATCGGGGTTGAACTGGGACGCCAGTGCCGCCTGGAATTTGCTTCCGGTGTTCAGGTGACCGGTACCGTAAAAAACATGACGGTTGTTGATGGTAAAACTATTTTACTGTCCATGACCGATGCCAAAGCGGAATACCAGGGCCGAGTACTATTCGATCCGACTTGGGGCATGTATGACATGGCATTGGGCTCCTCTGTCGACTCTGTGTTTGGTGGTGCTGCAGACCGCGAAGCTTACGGTGAAACCGAAGACTTCGTCGCAAAACGGGTTCCAGCTCCAAACTACAAGCCCGAGGAACTGAAACTTCACTCTCAATATGGCCGCTTAAGAGACCTTCGTGAAAAGAATATCCAGGGTGCAGACCTTGAAAAATCTTTGTCCGATCTTTTGGCAAACCATGATAAGGAGTTCCCACAAGATTGGTTGTTGCGTCTGGAAGCTTTGGAATTGACCAAGGCCCGTTTAAGCAACTCCCCTTTGCTATCAAAACTTGAGAAGGATCTTCAAGGCTTGGCTGGCAAAGACGAACAGACTAAAAATCTTATCCAAGACGGAATTGCTTTATCAGGAAACCTGTAAATGAAACGTCCCTTTGAAGTGCGCATTGTTTTAGTGCGCACAATTTACGAAAGAAATGTCGGCGCCACTTCCCGTGCCATGAGCAATATGGGCGTCGAAAAGCTGATCATGATTGATCCCAAGTGTGAGCTGACTTACGAAGCTCAACAAACAGCAGCTACCGGCCAAACCGGCCTGCAAAACCGCACGACATACAAATCCTGGGACGAATTCATGGCGAACGAGCCAGAGTCGATCAAAATCGCTTTCACTGCCCGTGATGGTAAAGGCCGTCAGGTTCGCGATATCGATGACGTCCTTGCAGATATTAAAAGCAATGCGCCCCAATTCCAGCATGAATCTGACGAGGCTTTCACGATCCATTTGATCTTTGGCCCTGAAGACTGGGGCTTGGCTGGCGAGGACCTAGAGTACGCCAACCACTGTGCGTGCCTGCCAACCTTTGGAGAAAACTGGAGTTTGAATCTGGCTCAGGCGACATTGTTGGGCATGTTCTCGTTGCGTAAATCCTGGGGCGGCAATCGTACCAAACTTGATGGCGGCAAGAAACGCCGCGCGCCCCAAGGCATTCAAGGCATCGATCCCGAGCAGACTTTGAAAACCTTTATCGAGGAAATGGGATTTGATTTAACCAAACAACGTAAAATCAACGCCTTCACGGTTCTACGCCGTATGCTTTTACAAAATACACCAACTAAAAAAGAACTGGTGATTTTAGAAACGGTTTTACAGCAAGCCACTCGCAAAATTCGCGAATGGAAAGAATTTAAGAACCGTGAGAGATAAAAAAAAGCCCGCTGATGAAGCGGGCTTTTTCGTTTTTATCCGGCGCGCTTGAAGCCTTTTTTCACAGCTTGATGCACGGTACGAACAAAGTACTCGTCACGTTGACGATCAATTTTTACTCTGTCATATACCGGATCGAATGGAAGATAGTAGTTCTTTTCACCTGTCGGAGAAATACTGCATTTGACCATCGGATAAGAGCGATTCAGTTTTTCCATTCTGGTCTCGACACCCAAGCTGCTTGCCGCCTGCTTGGCTAAGCTTGAAAACTGCGATGTCGAATAGAACACGGCTCTGATCTCGCGGTGGGGATCTTTCGATGTTTGTTTAAGGTGAGTCATCTTACCAAACAGTTGATAAATATCACTATCAAGAACCACTCGTCGTCTTGGCCAGCATCTTGTTTGGATGACCAGAATTTCATTCGGAGTTGTGACTACAATATCTCGCCCATGATCAGCAAAACCTTTAAGAGCCCCCAGGTAGGCCACGTCATAACCCTGGCTTTCATAAAGGTGCCCCACATAGCGCTCGTAGAATCTGCTCATTTGACGTGGCGACATCGGCTCGCTTAAAAAGCGATCCAGATCATCCTGCGCTATCGAGTCATCAGTGAAACTGTGAAGCACGACGACCGAGACGAGCGCAACAATCAAAACTGCAAAAATGACCAGCTGGAGCTGCATGCTCTATTATCGGAATTTTCTGCCCCAAACAGTAGACCACTTGGGTGCTTCAATCTGAAACATTCCCAGGTCCTACTTACGGAAACACCGCTTCACCTGCGAGACCTGTAATCTTCACACCCGCTACGGGTGTGCGGACGTCCGCAGTGTTTGTTGAATTAAAAAAGGCTGACGTTTTGGCGCCAGCCTTTTTTTTTGGAGAAAGTAAGTCCGTACCTTTTAAAGTTCGGCTTCTTCTTCCTGGATTTCGACTTCTTTGTCGCGGACGGCGCGAAGTTGCTCGTCCAATTTCTGAAGTGCAAAGGCGAAGCCTTGACCCATGTCGTTCAGCTCGTGGATACGATTCATGGTTTCTTGCTCTTCCGCACCGACCAGGCGAAGGCTGTCCAGCTTCACCGAGTTCAGATCAATTTCCTTGTTCAAAGTTTCAAGCTTTTGATTAATTCGTTTGCGGTCTTCAATCAGGGCTTTCGTGATTTCACGAACCTGGCTAAGGCTTAGAACATCCAATTTGCCGCTTTCAAAAGCACTTTTGGTTTCTTCAGTGACTTCCTCGTCACCCTGGAAGGCTTCCCAAAACAAAGCCCACTCATTTTTTAGAGAACTTACGATCGACCTACTACTATCATCACCCATATATAGAAAAATACTCCTGCGCCCTTAGGGCGACTTTGTGGATTTAGGGGCTTCCGGGATTAAGAAATAACAAAGCCCATAAACCAAGATCGCAGCTCCGAAAGTGACGTACAAAAAGAGAAGGGCTGTGGTTCTGACCACTCCCACCTCGAGCGCGTATCTCTTAGCTATTCTAGCACAAACGCCCAGAACCTTGCCATCCAGAGCATGGTCCAGTCTGTCGACGCGAGGCAGCGCATACCACAGGGTGAAATATAGAAGGACCCCGCACCCAAACCAAAGTACAGCGATCAGCCATATAACGCGAAGCATCCAGGTTTCAATCTCAAAAGCTTGAGCGAGTCCTTTGCAAACTCCCCCCAAGGCCCCATCAGAAGCTCTGGTCCAGCGATATTTCGTATTCGGAATTCCGGCCGACATTGTATCCATTATTGAATTCTCCCCGTGATCATAAAATCATTTCCAAAAGTTTTATAAGTTGGATGCTGAATAAAGATTTTATTCTTCATCTCCTCAATGCGAATGGTTTCTGTCCAGGATTTGGATCCGGCCGAGCCCATGATAATCGGTGCTTGAAACATGTAGATGCGATTCACCAATCCAACTTCGACAAAGCTGCTGGCTGTTAAAGCTCCGCCCTCAACCAATATGGATCTAAATCCCAGTTTGTAAAGCTGAGCGAGCATATCCTCCAAATCCAGATTTCCGCCCACTTTGGTTTTTACAAACACCAGCTGAGGAACCTTGGAAAGCTTGGAAACTTTCTTTTGCACTTCTTCTTTAAGGTCTTCAGCCACGCACCAAAAAACATTTTGGGCGTCATGTTCAGCCGCAAGTTTCAGATCAG
The DNA here is from genome assembly GCF_047305925.1 of Bdellovibrio sp. HCB290. Taxonomy (GTDB): domain Bacteria; phylum Bdellovibrionota; class Bdellovibrionia; order Bdellovibrionales; family Bdellovibrionaceae; genus Bdellovibrio. The sequence continues at coordinate 3,478,222 of NZ_CP178620.1, forward strand.
GATATTTCCCGATCAACTCACCTTCGCCATCAATCACCACCACTTTGTTTTTCTTTTCGATGTGTGGATGACGAATATTCAAAGAGGGATTGTCGAACTCGATGGTGCCCTTACCCACCAACAGACCATCGTAGCACGCACGTAAATAATGCACGTATTCGCGGGATTCGGAACCCGTGATCCATTGGCTTTCGCCGGATCTTAAAGCGACCTGTCCATCCAGGGAACTTGCCATTTTCAAAGCGACGAAAACTTTCTTCTGGCGGAAATTCCACAGAAACGCCTCACAGACTTCCTCAAGTTTGATACGCATTTCCTGATCACGCTTCAAATCATCTGCTTGATACAAATCCGCTTCGATTCCTGCCTGGCGCAAAATTTCCGCGCCTTGACCTGCTACTAATGGATTCGGATCAATCAAACCAAACGTCACACGCTTAATCGGAAGTTTTGCGAGCATCTTTGCACAGGAAGGAGTTTTTCCCTCGTGTGCACAGGGCTCAAGAGTCACGATGACGTGGGCGCCTTTCAGATCAGCATCAGAAAGATTTTTAACTGCATTTACTTCAGCATGAGGTCCACCATAAAACTCGTGGTGACCCGCTGAAACAAAACCACCATGGGAGTCTAACACCACACACCCCACTAACGGATTAGGGCTGACACGGGGACCACCTTTGTAGGCTTCGTTGATAGCCAACGCCATTGCTGCATCCAAGGTCATGGGTGTTCCCCGAACCGGGATATTTAGGCTACTGATCTGTTCCATGGGGCTCTCTTCCTCGTAAATTGCGGCTCCAGCTTATTCTCAAAGTGAGACGAATTCAACATGCAGGTTTTACCAACTTTTAACAAATAAACCCGAAAGAATTTATAAATATTAACCGATTATTACTTAGATTTAGGGGATGAAATATATGTCCGGTAATTCCAAGAAAAAAGATCCCAGTTGGTACTATTTCCTGATGGCTTTCAATGCCCTGGCGATCTTATTTGGGATCGGTTTGCTCCGGGACTTGATGTGGATATTCTAATTTTCTAGCTTCTTATAAAACTCGAGTACTTTCGGATCCACGATAATCGATCTTGGATTCCAGCCAATCAAATGCAGTCCTTTAGAGGTTTTTAACCGCGACAGTGCCACATAGGCATGCCCCGGCTCCCACAAGCGACTTAAGTTACACCACAAATCATCCAGCGTTGCGCCCTGACTTTTATGAATTGTCGTGGCGTATGCCAAGGTCAACGGAAACTGAATCACTTGCGCCATCACATTACCTTCAGCATCCTGTAAAGCGAAAGAAACTTTTTCGACAGTGACTTCGCGGCCGCCGTCTTTCTTTACTGTGATTTCGTCACTTGTAATATCTGTGACCACACCGCGCGTGCCATTCACCCAGCGCTTTTGTGGATCATTCTGCAAGAACATCACCCGACATCCCAATTTCAAAACCAGCTTCACCGGAACGGGAGCCGATTTCGTCAGGATCTCGACATGTTTTTCAGAGCCAAAGTAAATGGAATCAATAGTGACTTCCTCTTCGTGAAGCTCGGTCAGTTTTTTTTGATTGAACTCTTCAGCGTCGGCCTTGCGCGGGAAAAGACGTGTACCAGGATCATCGTGATCATGATCGCGAAGGTGTTCATTTAAAAAATCACGAACACGTTCAGTGACCAAACCATGACGAACATCACTTAAAACATCCAGGAATAAATTATCAGACACGCGCTGATTATGTGAAAGCATCACTGATTGAAATCCCGTTTGCTGCCAGACGGGATTTAAAAAACACCAGTCGCGCGGACCTCTGTGGGTGACCGGCGGGAGCTGTGCAAAATCACCAACTGCGATGATGCGCATCCCACCCCAAGGCAGCGAAGACTCGCGGGCTTTTTGCGACAAGGCTTCAGCGATCATCAACGCCTGTCCTGGGATCATTGAAATCTCGTCAATGATGACCCCTTCAACTTTGCGCAGTCGTGCCATCAACTTGGTATCTTTGGAAGCTCGCTGATAAGTGGAATCGGCGCCGCCTTCCATGATACCTAGACCAAAGAAGCTGTGAAAGGTTCTTCCGCCTAACAAAACGGCGGCTGCTCCTGTGCTGGCAAGTATCGGCATGGTCTTGGGATCCAGTTCACGCATGAACTGACGAATCAGAAAACTTTTTCCGCTGCCGGCCCCACCAGTCAAAAAAACATTCTCTCCAGAGCGTAAAAGCTCCAGAGCGTCTGCTTGTTCAGCTGAAAGTTCCACAGGGATTTTTGTCATAAAGGGGAATCATGCCCCTTGGTATGGCCAATAGCAAGATTGTGTTGCCTTTCAAAGCAAAGGGTCATGAAATATTTGAGCATTTATTGGAAAGGACTCTTATGAATCGCACAGTTTTGATCTTGGTGGCAGCGAGTCTAACGACTCAGATTTCATTCGCCGCAAAACCTTCTTCTGAAATTCCGGAAAAGCGCGAATTTCCCCTTAATAAATCCGTGAACGCCTGCGAAAATTTCGAGGCTTATGTTTGCGACAACGTAAAGGCTTCCTTCCAACTTCGCTCGGATCGCAGCTCGCACACATTTGCTTTCAACGATTCTGCGGAAAGAATCCTGAATATAAAAAAGAAGTACATGGCGGAACTTCCGACCGCCAAGAATCTGAACGAGCGCACTGAACAGCTGCGTGATTTTTATATGTCGTGCATGGATAAAAAAGCCCGCAGCAACTCTGAAAAGAGCATGGCCAAGCGCGAGCTTAAAGAAATGCAGGATATCGACTCTGTGGATGCGTTGGTTACTTACCTGAATCAGGAACAAACCAAAGGGATGACCGCAAGCCTGGGTCGCATGTGGTCCAATAACGATCCCGATGATTCCAGCAAGTTTAATATCGTGATGTTCGGAAACCTAATGGGTCTTCCTGATCAAAAATATTATGATCAGCCTGAAGTGGTCGCTGACTACCAAAAACTTCTGACGGCATTCTTTAAAAACATCGATCCTAAAGGCAAGGACGGTAAAGCTGAGGCCCGCGCCAAAGCTATCGTAGAACTTGAAAAAGACTACGCAAAAATTTATCCAACTCCCGCTGTGCGCCGCCAGCGCTTCAGCGAACGACATAGCAGCACTCAGGACGAAACCATCAAAAAGTATCCGAACCTGAAGCTGGAAATGCTTTTCAAGAAGGCTCCTAAAACCGCTTTGGTCTTTAATCCGTTCTTTGAGGGAACTGATTTTATGAACGCGGAACTTCCAAAACGTCCTTTATCAGTTTGGAAAGATCTGGCGTTAAAACAGAACATCTATCCGATCATGGATGATGCTTATCCAAAATTCTACGAACAGCGTTTTGCATTTAACAGAAAACACTTCGGTGGCCCGGAAAAGCGCGCGGACCGTCAGGAACGTTGCACTGAAGAAGTGATGAGCAACTTCGATAAGGAACTTGATGCGGCTTTGATTGATCAGGTTTTCCCGAACTTTGACGAAGCCAAAGTTCAAGCCCTGGCTGATAAAATCCGCGCAAGCATCCTGGAAGGACTTGAAGATAACAAATGGCTTTCCAGCAGTGCACGCAAAGCTGCGATCAAAAAAATCAAAACAGCGCGCTTGCAGCTGGTTAAACCCCATGGCGACAAAGAGTGGGACTTCCTGCCTGTTCGTAAATATACAAAAACAGATATGATGGTGAATGAGCGCCTGTTGGGAGAAGCGCAGTATTCAAAAATGCTGCACGAAATGAAGGAGCCCGCGAACCGTGACTCATGGGAAATGGGTCCTTTGACTGTGAACGCTTACTACAGTCCTCCAGACAACAAGTTCGTACTGCCAATCGGTATCCTGCAGTATCCGTTTTATGATAAAGACGGAACTCAAATTGAAAATCTTGGCGCAGTTGGTGCAGTTATCGGCCACGAACTGGGTCACGGTATTGATGACCAAGGTTCAAAATACGATGACAAAGGTGCTTTGAAACCGTGGATGGGCGAAAAAGACCTGGCTGATTTCACTCAACGGGGATCGCGCTTGGTAGAACAATTCAACAAGATTGGCCATGATGGCAAATTAACTTTGGGTGAAAACGTTGCTGACCTTGTGGGACTTACTTTTGCCTACAATGCCGCATTCCCGGATGGCAAAGGCAGCATCGAGGACAAACAGAAGTTTTTTGTCGGATACGGCCGTGTTTGGTGCACAGTGATTCGCCCTGACTACGCTAAACTTCTGTTAAAGACCGACCCGCACTCTTCAGGAATTGCGCGCATTAACGAACAGGTAAAACAACAGCCAGCCTTTGCAGAGGCCTTCCAATGCAAACCAGGCGATAAAATGACCCTACCTGAGTCCGAACGAGTTAAAATCTGGTAGCCTCATAGGCCCGAATCCTACGCCCCTTGTCGAGGAAAACCCCAATTTTCCTCATATGTCAGGGGGCATCTCTTGAAGGTCTCCCCTCCGACTGGTACTATAGTACTCTTGGCTCCAGGAGGGCTTTTACAATGACAGTGAAAATACACGATTTCACCTCAAAAACCAGCAACCCCAACTTTGACGATGTTCACGACATTGCTCCCACTGAACTTCATCAAAACATGTCGACCATCAAGATGATCGATGTTCGTCAACCTGACGAATACACGGGCGAGCTTGGCCATGTTCCGGGCGCAGAGTTATTGGTGCTAGATACTTTGCCGGACCATTTGGAAAACCTTCCAAAAGACCAAACTATAGTTTTCATCTGTCGCAGCGGAGCCCGTTCGGCTCGCGCCACTGCTTTTGCAAAGATGAATGGATTCACACACGTTTTTAATATGCTAGGCGGAATGATTCATTGGAATGAATTACAACTGCCTGTTGAAAGATAAGATATGCCAGGAAAAGTATTTGTTAACAGAACTTTGAATCTTAAAAAGATTCGCTACATCGGTGTCGATATGGACCATACTCTGGTTCGCTATAACTCCGAAAACTTCGAAAGACTTTCTCACACCACAATGATCGACAAATTGGTCAAACGTGGTTACCCGGAAACTTTGCGCAAACTGACGTTTGATTATAACTTCGCGATCCGCGGACTTGTGATCGACCGTAAGATGGGAAATCTTTTGAAACTAAACCGCTACACGGCCATCCGTGCGAGCTACCATGGTTTGAAACCACTTGATTTCAAAACTCATCAAAAACTTTATAAGTCGACTTACATCGATCTTTCCAACACGGACTATTTGGCCGTGGATACTTCGTTCTCCATTTCTTTGGCGAACCTGATCGGTCAGATCGTTGAGTTGAAAGACACGGACACAGCCCACAAGTATCCAGAATATGTTCAGATTGCTGACGACGTTTTGGATGCTTTGGATGAAGCACATCGTGACGGTTCCTTGAAAGATGAAGTTAAAAAGAATCTGGATCATTATATTATTAAAGATCCGGGATTGGTTGCGGGACTTGAAAAATTCCGTCGCCACGGTAAAAAGATTTTCGTTTTGACGAACTCTGACTACCACTACACGAAATTGTTGCTGGATTACGCAGTTCAACCATTCCTTAAGGAATATAAGTCGTGGGCTGATTTGTTTGAGTTCGTGATTACTTTCGCTTCCAAGCCTAAGTACTTCTATGAAAACCAAAAGTACCTTCGCGTGAACCCAGCAGATGGTTCCATGACGAACATGGAAGGTAAACTGACTCCGGGTATTTACCAGGGTGGTAATGCCAAGAAGTTCACTGCCGATCTTGATTTGAACGGTGATGATATTCTTTATATCGGTGACCATATCTACGGCGACATCCTTCGTTTGAAAAAGGACTGTAACTGGAGAACCGCAATGGTGATCGAGGAGCTGGACACTGAAGTTGATAACAACAAAAAAGCGGAACCTATCAACACAGAGATTGAAACTCTGATGAAGAAAAAAGAACCACTTGAGGACGAGCTGACAGAAATCATGACTCGCAAAATTGAAAAGGTGGGCGAGCTGAATGAATCGCAAATCGAAACTCTGCAAAAATCCATTTCAGAGATCGATGCGCAGATCAGCTCCCACATCAAAAAACAACAGGCGCTGTACAACGGCAACTGGGGTCAATTGATGAGAGCCGGCAACGAGGAAAGCTATTTCGCTTACCAGTTGGACCGCTATGCTTGTGTTTATATGGAAAAATTGGCGGATCTTTTGGAGCTATCTCCAAGAACTTACTTCCGCGCACCACGCAGACCTTTAGCCCATGAGATTTACTAACATGAATAAAACGAATGCACTGTGGATTTTAGGATTGGTGATCGTAGCCGTTGTGGCTTTTAACTTTGGCAAACGCTCTGTGCGCTGCGAAACGAAGTCCGCGGCAGACGCCGCTGCTGCCTGTGGGGCTCCGGTTCCTCCGGCATTCCCTGGGAACTTGCCGCCACCTCCGCCGCCTTCTGAACCAAATACTTCACATCAATAAAAATAAAAAACCGGGTTCTAGGACCCGGTTTTTTTATTTTATTTAGAAGCCAGAGTTGTGATCAACGAGTTCGAAATGCAGAACCTTTTCCAGGTTTTTAGCGTCATTACGTTTTACATAGAAATGAAGTTCAAAAACTTGTTCTTTGCCGGAGCAACTATAAATAACATTGGCTTCATAGTTACCCTTGCTGTCAGGCTTAGAAGCTTCTACCGAATCTTCGTTACAGAACACACGGCGTTCGTTTTCGTAATCAGTAACATAGTCTTCGATTGTAAATGCAGAAGCTGCATTTGCACACAATAGGGTCGCGATAACGATCATTGCTTTTTTCATAAAATCTCCTGAATTAGTTATTCTCGATTCGTCGCAATAGTAACCGAACTCCCATTTTCCTTGGGAAAAAAATGGAAATTTAGGGATAGAAGTGTTTCGGGAACCCTAAAAACAGGTCTGCGCTTGAAGTTCAATTGTCAGAATTATGTGGTCGTCTACTCTTTAGACAGCTTCCCATCACTCCGTGACCGGGACAGTTTGCGTGGAAAAGAAATATAGTTCCGCATCCTCTTTGCTATCAACATTCTTGTAAAGTGCTTCCAACTGCACGCTGAAGCTAAGAATCGCTTGAGCAAAGGATCTGAATTCCTTCTTGGGAATTTTAAAGCAGTGGGATGTCAGCAGGTGATATGGAGCCTCCGGGCGCATGCACGACATACCCTTTTCAAATATCTCCCTTTGGGACTCCTTATAGGCCGAAACAAGCTGGTTCATCAACGCTTCACTCTTGTGTCCGTCCATCTGATAGGAGTTCACCTTGCTGACCATCACACCCTCTTCAACTGTGATAACCTGAGCGATCTGTAAATCGCTAAAACACTGGCGAACCCGGGTTACAGGCAGCTTTAGGGAGTGTGCGATATCTTTGATTTGCGTCTTTAGATCCGTTCCTACTTCGGAAAGATTAAAAATGGCATCGTGGTGCCAGTGACCGACCTGGAGATATGTTTGCGCCGGTATCCTTGTTACTTCCAGATCAGTATAAAAATCCTGACTTAGGGACTTCAGAACACGGCTGCGAAAACTTCCTTTGGACTCTTCTTTCTTTAAGCGCGCCAAAATCCGCTTTTCCTCTGCTGCGGGCAATTCCAGCTTGGGGAAAATCTGCAAAGCACTTCGATAGGTTAATTCACGCTTTTCAGTCATTAACTGAGAAAGATGCCCCGGGGAAATCCCCAAGGCCTTGGCAAATGCGCGAAGCGAATATGCAGGGTTTTTCTTTTTGCGGCGGTTGTATTCAGTCAAAAGAATGTTCATTCCGTTAACTTTAGCAAACACTTGGTTAACTGGGACCTGTTTTTAAGGGCACGGAAACACTTTAATTCAAAATAGTGCCTTTATTCTCACAAAGCCTCAGGAATCGGATAGAATCACCGCGAAGACGCTTACTAATAACGAAAGGTTTTTATGAAGTACTTTGTGTTGCCTCTAATCACGTTACTTTCCTTATCCGCATATGCCGCTGACTATGATGAAGTGGCTGCAACTCTTCCTGGTCGTTCATTTGAGATCGATATCGGCCGCAGCTCCCTGCAAATGTCTTTTGGAAATGATCAAACGATGACTGTGACTTCTGAAAAATGGGGTGACTGCACAGGAAAAATGAAAGTGGTACCTGGTGACAGTGCAAATGGCGTTATCATTATGGACAATGGCGGCCTGTTTTGCAGTAAAGTTGAATCACTTCCGAAATACATCATGTTCCAATTGGAAGTACCGAATACTTTTGATGGGAATTCCAAAGGTAATTTGAATCTTTACTTCAAAGGTAAATGGATTGTTTCGAACAAGACAGTTTCAATCTCTGAAAAATAAGAAAATAGCATAAGCAGAAATAAAAAACCGGGTTCAAAGACCCGGTTTTTTTTATTTAATCGATGATTGTTAGCTCTTTAAGTTTCGTTTTGATGTCCGTTAATTTTGAGTTACGTCCCGACTGGAACAAGTATTCCACCCCGAGTTTGATATTTTTCACATCTTCCTCTGTCAGCATTTTCTTACGTCTCTTTTCTGAATTGTCAGCGCCAATCGCCACACACTCCGGCAGATTTGCCAATTCAGGATTTTTGCAGGTGTTCTTGGGAAGTGGTCTTCTGGGATTTGCCACGGCCATAATTTCAGAACCTCCCAAACCTTCAACGGCTTCTGTCGCATCTTCAGTATCAGACTCAAAGCCTTTCAACAGACCTTTGGTTTCCAGGCGCATAGTTGTAACCAGCATTGTCAGCAGAATTTTTGCGCGATCCTCGGTCAGGTAAGAACCGTAAGTGGTTTTATCGATCCATAATTTGGATGGTGCGATCCATGCGATATCCATCTCTTCAGAGCGCAGGGTGAAATAGAATTCATTCGGCACGGGCTTCTTATACAGCGACATGGTTTTCCAGGCGCGAGTCTTAATCAGACTGGTCAGCCCCAGGCCGTTCTTTTCCTGCTGAGTGATGTTGGCAACAATAGGATCCACATAGATGCGGTAGGCATCGTCATCGCGGAAATCAAAGTCTTTGGCTTGAATGGAAGACTCTTTTAGAGCTTTTTCGGTGGTTTTACGGTTGCGCCCGTTCTCGATACGAATCGGAGACGCCTTTTGACTAGAGTCTATACACCCAGCCACAAATTGTAAGCAAAACAGGGCACCAATAACGGGCAGAACCATCTTCTTCATTTTAAGCTCCCAAGTTTTTAATCCACCCAGGAGCTTACAAACTCTATGCCGCCCTAATTAGTCAGGATTTATGGCACTGGTGCTGGCTCGTTGCCGCCTTCAAACAGGGGATAAAGAACGTTTACAGTCATGTTCTTTTGAGTGATTACGCACTCTTGAGAGATGATTTTGTAGCGCTCAATCGGGAAGTGATAACCATGTACTACCCAACCCCAGCCAGTCCAATCGACATAACGACGATAGCCAGTACCGATTCTTTCGCGAACCTCGCGAGTTTCGAAATGGTAAGTCAAAAGAGGGAAGCGGATTTTAACCACGCCGTTAGCTTCCATTTTCATTTCAGCTTTTTCGTCAAACACACAGCCGTAAAGACCGTCTACACTGCGCACGCGGCCTTTAACTGTTTCACCCACTTTGACTTCATGATTTTTTGGCATTTTGAAATCAAAGAACCAATTTACCGCTGCACCATTTGCGTAAAAGCTTGTCGTGTTCATGGTCACAGAACCATCGAACTCGATCAAATCAGCCTGAGCTGTACGGCTTTTATTTTCGTAAGTGCCTTCAAAAATATTTGCGATGGATACTGCGGGCGCCAAGGCCATCAACAATACGATTAATTTCTTCACGAAAACTCCCCTAGTTTCGGTTAAATAAAATCAAATAATCTTTCGGACCTGTTTGCTCCAACATCGTGGAGTACTTGTTCGGTTCCAATTTTTTACGATAGGTTCTGCGAGCAGTGTGGCGGATCATGCAACCAAATGCACTGGTTCCTGCCGGATCCACGGCTCCCCCGTCAAAACATTTCGGTTCAAAATGCTGTTCCTGTTCACGGGTCACAGGAAACGTGCTGATACTTAAACTGGTCACATCCAATTGGTATTCGTTCTTAAGCTTCCACACAGGATTTGCTTCCAAAAGTTGCGACGCATAGATATTAGGAACAATGACTGCCACACGCAAACCTTCGGCGCGGGCTTTTTTAATTCCCTCCACCAAGCGTGGCATTTCGTCTTTCACCGGAATATAAACGGCTTCACGGAATAATTCGACATAAGGAAGCATCGGCTCCACGATAATCACGTCGTACTTGGAATCCGTCCCTTGAGTTTTTTCGATGAAGCCCTTTAGAAGCTCCATCTCTTCAATTTTATTTGGAGTCACACCCAGAATAAGTACAGGAGCACCTTTGATCTCGGCCTGCAGATTTGCAAGAACCAGATCACCCATTTCCTCGGGTTGAGAAACGTGAGTAAATCCGATTTTAGTCACTGTTTCAGGACCCACATTAAATTTCATGGTGGCGAAGATACCAAGGGCAATAAGGGCGACCGCGCCAATCCAATACAAGTGCTTCATAGGACTATCGGCGTACCACCCCTGACCCATCATGGCAAGGCTCGTTGTATTCTGTTAGAATTGTGCTAAGTTGCGAACATTACAGAGGACCCGATCCTAATAAGACAGGTACCTACAAAATTATGGCGACGTTAAAGAATTCTTCGATCTCTTTCCTTTTAATTGGCTCTGGCCGCGTTGCCCGCCATATTGCTCACTATTTTCATCTGTCAAATATCAGTTTTCAGACTTGGGACCGCTCTCAAGATCCTCATGCATTGCGCGTTAAAATCGCGGCAGCGACTCATATTTTGTTGGCAATCAGCGACAGTGCACTGCAGGGGTTTTATCGCCAGCACTTACTGGGTCACGACGATAAAGTCGTCGTGCATTTTTCAGGAGCCCATACTTTTGAGGGCATGATCGCTGCTCATCCATTGATGACCTTTGGAGAGGAGCTGTACACGCTGGAGTTTTATCGCCAGATTCACTTCACTCTGACCGGCGCAACCAGTCTGGATGAAGCTTTGCCGGGACTCACAAACTCTTACTCCTGGCTGCCCTCGGCGCAAAAAGCGCTTTATCATTCGTATTGTGTGATGGGTGGAAATTTTGTGACTTTGTTGATTGCCAAGATGCTTTCTGGTTTTGCAACAATGAAAATCCCCGCAGAGGCGGCTCACCTGTACGTGCAAAAGGTTGTGGAAAACACCTTTGCCAATCCTGAAACTGCACTGACAGGTCCATTGGTTCGCAAAGATGTTGAAACCGTGAAGGCAAATCTTAAAGCTCTTGAAAATGATCCTGCTTTGAAAATTTACGAAGCATTTCTTGAAACCTACTGGCCGGAATACCCGCGAAAGTGAGGGACTAATCCATGAAATCCATCCTCGACTTCCAGGAAAGGAAAAATAAAAAGCAAAAGATCTCGATGATCACTTGCTATGACTACACTTTCGCTACCATCGTCGCTGACAGCAACATTGATTGCATTCTGGTGGGTGACTCGCTGGCAAATACTATGCACGGCTTTCCCACGACACTTTCTGCGACTGTGAATATGATGGCTTTGCATACCGCAGCTGTTGTTCGCGGTGCGGGAGCAAAGAAATTCGTTATTGCTGACTTCCCGTTCATGGCGAATCGCAAAGGCCTGACAGCCACGATGACTGCTGCAGAAAAAATCATGCGCGCGGGCGCTCACGCTTTAAAACTCGAAGGCGGCGACGAATTCACTTATAAAGTCGTCACTCACCTGGTGAATTCTGGCGTGCCGATCATGGGTCATTTGGGATTGACTCCGCAATCCGTAAATCAACTGGGCGGATTCAAGGTTCAAGGGCGGGATGAAAAAGCCCAGGCTAAAATCAAAGAGCAAGCATTGCGCTTGCAGGATGCCGGCGCATTCTGCGTGGTGCTTGAGTGCGTGCCTTCGAAACTGGCTTCTGAAATCACGGCATCCCTGGATATTCCTACGATTGGCATCGGCGCTGGTCCCGATACAGACGGACAGGTTTTGGTTCTGCAGGACATGCTCGGCATGAATCCAGGATTTAAACCTAAATTTGTAAAAACTTATTTCAATGGCTTTGAGGCGATCAAAGAAGTTTTCAATACCTACCACTCTGAAGTAGAGGCTGTGGACTTCCCGACGGAGAAAGAGAGCTACTCTTGATTCAAGTTCTGCGCACTCCGGCTGAATTCAAAGCCTGGAGAAAAAATCAGAAAGGCAGCGTTGGTTTTGTACCGACGATGGGTGCTTTGCACTCGGGCCATGAAGAACTGATGAAGAATGCCCGTCGTGAAAACGATGTGGTGGTGCTTTCTATTTTTGTGAATCCCACACAGTTCAATGATCCAAAAGATTTTGAAAAGTATCCCTTAACCTGGGACCAGGATCTGGCTGTTGCTGAACACAATAAAGTCGACGCTATTTTTTACCCTCGATATCCAGATATGTATCCAGACGAGTATCGCTATAAGGTTTCTGAAAACAGCTATTCGAAACTTTTGGATGGGGCTCACCGTCCGGGCCACTTTGATGGTGTGCTATCGGTGGTGATGAAACTTTTCAATATTGTATCTCCGGATAAAGCCTATTTCGGCGAAAAAGATTTCCAGCAGCTTTCTTTGATCAAAGGCATGGCTGAAGCTTTCTTTATGAATGTGCAAATCGTCCCTGTCGCGACTGTTCGTGAGAATGATGGCCTGGCAAAGAGTTCGCGCAATCTGCTTTTGACTAAGGAAGATCGCGAGAAAGCGCCGTTGATTTATAAAACTATCACCACCGCAAAATCTGCAGAGGAAGCCTCTCGGGTTTTAAACTCCGCAGGATTTGACGTGGATTATGTGACCGATGTCGAAGGCCGCCGTTTTGTGGCTGCTCGCTTGGGCGCAGTGAGGTTGATTGACAATGTCCAAATCTAAAGTGCTTTTTATGATGACCGGATCCATTGCGTGCTACAAGGCATGCCACGTGGTTTCGCGTTTGGTGCAAGCAGGTTGTGAAGTTCAAGTGGTCATGACTCCGGCAGCTTTAAAGTTTGTCGGTAACTCCACCTTGGAAGGCTTAACCGGCAAGCCGGTTGTCAGCGACATGTATTCGCAAGGCAATGTGATGGATCACATCCACCTTATGCGTTGGGCTGATTTGATTTTGGTGGCTCCTGCCACTGCGAATTTTATCAATAAAGCGGCGCAAGGAATTGGCGACGATCTGGTTTCCACATTGTTCCTGGCCCATGACTTTAAAAAACCATTCTTATTGGCACCGGCGATGAATACTTCCATGTATTTGCATCCGGTGACACAAAAGTCTTTAGCTTCACTGAAATCCTATGGAATTGAAATTTTGGATTCTGCCTCTGGGATCTTGGCGTGCGGTGAAGAAGGTTACGGAAAACTTCTGGATCCTGACGAGATTTTGAAAATCACCTTGGCGCACTTGCATAAACCAGAGATGGACGCTGAAAACTCGGCTCAGGCAGTGGCTCCCCGCTCTTCAGAACTTTCCAAAATCAAAGTTTTGGTCACTGCAGGCGGTACCCAAGAACCGATCGACACTGTTCGCACAATCACGAACTTAAGCTCTGGCCGAACGGGCATTTCTTTGGCTGAGTACTTAAGCCAAATGGGCTTTGAGGTTACTTTGCTTCAGGCCCATGGCACCGCCAAAGCCGAACACGTGAATCACCGCGATTACTTTACGAGCTTTGCCTCTTTAGATACACAGTTGAAAAAGTATCTGTCCGAACAGGAATTCACTCATGTAATTCATGCGGCAGCGGTCAGCGACTACTCGGTTGATTCCATTGAAGTCGATGGCAAACACTATCGCCCGTTGGAAGTTAAAAAAGTAAGCTCTGATGCTGAAGGCATGAATGTTCACTTAAAGCGCAACCACAAGATCGTGGATCGCTTAAAAGAATATTCTAAAAACAAAGAAATCAAAGTAGTGGCCTTTAAACTTACCAGCCACGCAACGGATGAACAAAAAAAGGCTGCGGTTGAAAAGCTCTTTAAGGGCTCGCATGCTGACTTCATCGTTCACAATGACTTAACCGATATTGATATTGTTAAACGCACTCACAAGTTCACCCTGTATAACCACCACAGCTTTATCGCTTGTGAAAATCTGGATCAGCTGACCAGTGAACTGATCCGTGTGATGTTACCAAAGGAAAATCTATGATCCTATGCCTTGATGTGGGTAATACCCAAATCTTTGCCGGGCTTTTCGATAAGGACAAGATGGTCTTGTCCTTCCGCAAGAACTCCAAAAGCGGAGCTTCTTCGGATGAAACCGGTATTTTTCTGCGCACGGCAATCCGTGAAAACGGTTTTGACCCGTCTCAGGTAAAACAAATTGCCATCTGCTCGGTGGTGCCAGAGGTGGTCTATTCGCTTCGCGGTGCTTGCATGAAGTACTTCAATATCAATCCATTCATCCTGCAAGCCGGGGTTAAAACCGGTTTACGCGTGAAGTACCGCAATCCTTCTGAAGTGGGCGCGGATCGCATTGCGAACTCCATCGCTGGCACTCATCTGTACCCGAATAAGAATTTGATCATCGTTGACCTTGGAACCGCGACGACTTTCTGTGCAGTATCCAAAGAAAAAGACTATCTGGGTGGTTCTATCGTGGCAGGCCTTCGCCTGTGCATGGAAGCACTGGAAAGCAAAACTGCGAAACTGCCTTCAGTTGAAATCGTGTCGATGCATGAAGCCCTGGGGCGCACGACGATTGAAAGTATTCAATCGGGTCTGTACTACGGTCATCTGGGTACGATGAAGGAAATCATTTCCCGCGTAACCCGCGAGTGCTTCCCGGATGAAAAGCCGTTTGTGATTGGCACCGGCGGATTCTCGTCCCTGTTTGAAAAAGAAAAAGTATTTGATGCTATTATCCCTGACTTGGTTTTGAAAGGTATGCTGATCTCGCTTCAGCAAAACGCTTAGAGGTTATTTATGAATATTTCATTGCTTAGAACAAAAATTCACCGCGCGACTGTCACTGAATCTGATTTGAACTACGAAGGCTCAATCAGCATCTGTCCTGATCTGATCAAAGCCTCGGGCCTGGTTATGAATGAGCGAGTTGATATCTATAACTGCAACAACGGCGCAAGATTCTCGACATATGTGATCTTGGGCGACAAAGGCGACATCTGCCTAAACGGCGCAGCTGCCCGCCACGTACAAAAAGGTGACTTGGTAATCATCTGCTCATACTGCGGAATGGACATGGAAGAAGCTAAAAAATTCCAACCCAAAGTTGTCTTCGTCGACGAAAAGAACCGCGTAAAAGAAAAACGCGCCGAATCCCACAAGAATAACAAAAAGAAAAAGAAGTAAGCTCATACAAAAAATCCCGGGTTTCATCCCGGGATTTCTTTTTATTTCCTCATTAGATTCACCGAAAACGGCGAAGACGTCGTTCCTTCAGAAGCGAAGTACTTACACGAGAATCGAATCTGATTGAAGCTGATGCTAAGTCTTGCCTTCTTATTGCAGACAGGATTGTCATAGACGACCATCTCGGCCACCACGCTTTCATCACGCTGCCCACTTCCGACATCTACTGATCTTATGATCTGCATCGTGGACTTTCTGTCTGGAGTAGCCTCGCCACAGTTATTGGGTTCTGCAATGACCAGTTTCAGTCTAAGAACTGATTTAAAGTCTTCCTGAAAATAGATCGACCCATCCATAGGATTGTTGCCGATACTGGTTTCATAGGACATCAGATCTTCTTTTTGAAATAAGCGTGCACCTAAGATCTGGGCACCGAACTGGGCGTTGCCATTCGAAGCCTCACACTCAAAAAGATCCCGGATTCCAAATTGGGAACCGATCTTTCCTTTGCGCTTCGCTACACTGACAAGTCCAGAGGCCACCGCATCCAAAAGCTCTCTTCCGGAACTAAATGGCCCAATGGCTTCATTATCCGAAACCGGTTTTCCATTTAACAACGCTTTATGCTCAAATTCGTGCGCAATTAAAAATAGAACCTGAACCGGGGCCATCGTGCGCACAGAGTCCCTGTGAAACTCAATAACTCCATCAGGCCCTAACATCGTGCGCGCAGCCACAGTCATCGCTTTGCCATCAGGGCCTTTAACATACAGAGGCTCTTCTCTTAAAACGAACTCCGTCGCCTTTTGCCCTAAGCTTAAACGCAGAATTTGTGGCGCCACTTCCATGAAAAAATTCTGGCAGTAAGAAATCTGTTCCGCATTTAATCTTGTGGATTCGCAGAACTTGCTTCTTTCCTCAGGTTCATTCAGCACGAACTTCATCGTTGCGTTCATGGATTCGCGGGCAGCACGTAAAAATTCAAAAATGGGATCTCCACCATTTCCAACAACTGTTCCTGAAGCATTGGCTTGAGGTCCGAGAAGGATGAAAACGACAGCGATCGCACATTTGATCAAATCAAGTCTCTGATTCTTCATAGATCGCTCCTACGGGGGTTAGATGAATGGCCACTTGAACCAGGGAATCTTTCCCTTGAGGGTTCTTTTCGATAAAGTCCAACAACTGCTGTTGAAACGAATCGACAAGTCCACGCAGCTCATCCATTTTGTTTTTATCCACAGAAACCAGGACAGTTGAAGACTTGCGACGATGTGACGGCAATGCCGAGATTCCTCGTTGTGCAATATCCAGGGCCTTCTTATGGAAGGATCGAATATTGTCATTTGGAATTTCATTGGTTGTCGTGACCGTGTGATCTTCGGGTACTATTTTTCCTTCGGGCGTTCTGCGCCAGAATCCTTCACGAATTAGGAAATCCACGGATTTCTTAATTTTATCCGGTGTCGCAATTCCTGAAAGCATGCGATGCAGATGCTGTGGTTCCGGCGAAAAGCCCTTGATGTTCACCAAATCTTTAACGTAGGGATGAATCCAGTCTGAAAGAATGTGATTCTTAGCCTCACGCTTGGATGACTCTTTCTGCTCCGGTGCGTTCGCAACGACTTTCAGAACATTTCCCAATAATTGCTTATCAAGATAGTCCTGTTCAATCTTTGTCAGTTTAAAAACCAATGCGAGACATGGCAAATTATCGCGGGTCACCTGGCGATGACCATTGATAATTTGCGACACCAGTGTCTGCGACAAACCACCCGTTCTTTGGGTTCTTTGTCTTAGACTGAAAGAGCCGGTTTTCTTGTAGTACTCGAATAGTGCGCGAAGAAACTTTGCGGGTGTCCCGTAATCAAAGACCACGGGACGAACAAGTTCAACCGAACCTAGTTTTTGAGAACTCACTTATAAGTTCCCAAGAATTTACAGTCGATAATAACTTTGGCAAGTTTCTTGCCTTCTTTGGTTCTCAGTTCTGCCCACGCAGGCCCCAACTCAGAATCGTTAAATCTAGCTAAGCCATCAATCATTGGTGTCGACTTCCATCCATTAACCGGATCAAACGGAGGAGTTTTTACGCAAGCAGCCTGACCAGGATCGAATGGACATGGACGCCCATCTTCGGATTTAGCGCAGTAACCTGCAGAAATCGCAGTACACGTTGTTTGACGAGCCTCGAGCTCAGTGGATCCTGGAATTTCGCGAATCGCATGACTGTAGTATAGTCTTAAGTTTACTTCTGTCGTTCCATGTGTCGCATCCAACTTAATATTAATGCTTGTGTTAGCGATGGTTTCATCCCATGGCTGATTCGTTCCGCCAGAAGCCGGCAATCTGACTAAGGAAAAATCCTGTTTTTGTTCAGACTTTGCACCGCTCACCTCATCAATTATAGTTGCCGTGCAAGTAAATTGATCCGTAACTACCGCGTGCGATGTTGTCGCTAGCAAGGAAAGTAAAGAAGCTATTAAAAGGTGTTTCATTTTGTTCTCCCAAAATTGTTTGATTCAAAAACGATTTCGACGTCGATGAAGAAACTATTGCAGGATAATCTGACTTAGCCAAGAGGGGCCTGTCATCAAAATGATTGCATATGTAATCACTGCGGCAACCCCCTAAAATGCGGGAATTGACACAGGGAGCGAGTTTTAAGGGAGTTTTGAGACTTAGTCGATGGCTTCGACTTCGATACCAGCGGCCAAAAGCATCTCGGCCAGAACACCGTTGCCTTCTTTGAGATTGCCGCTGTAGGTACCATCATAGATTCGGCCGCAGCCGCACATTGGGGATTTGGATTTTAGCATCGCTTCTTTCACACCGAACTTCAGCGCGATTTCCAAAGCTTTTTCAGCGCCGCATTTGTACTCGGCCGTCACGTCCTTGCCGTTCTTATCGATGACCTTGTCACCGATACGTTCCGCAGGCGTGCGTGGAGTGGAAAGACCGCCCATTTCTTCAGGGCAAACGGCAATCGTCATCCCTTCCTCGTGGAGGACGGTGACTTCTTCGCGCAGCTGATGTTTTCCATCATAGCGGCACGGTTTTCCGATTAGGCAGGCTGATACCAGGATCTTTCCTTCGCTCATAATTTAGAGGTTATAGCATATGAACAGGACCAACGCAGCCTTAGTATATAAAGTTCAGGACTGTCCAAAGATTTGCCACCTATAGAACGTTGATTATTAAGAGACCTTCTTTTTCGGAATCGCGTTTTCACTACCCACTATGTTGCCAATCTTAATCTGCGGCACCACCTTCAAAATCATGGCAAGTGTCTTCAACTCTGGATTTGCTCTTTTCGGGTCCTCAAGACGCTGATAGTTCGAAAGAGTCTTAATCCCCAAAAGCTGCATCATTTGTCCCTGAGTCATACTCAGACTTAAGCGAGACTGACGAAGATGCATCGCAAATGCAACTCCTGGCTCAACACCAACCGCCACGATGTTTTTACCTGTGTTTTTTTTGGGAGCTGGAAATACCAGCATCGAGCTATCGTTCTCAGCTAAATAGAGGTTTAGAGCTTCACCCATATTCTGCTCTAATTCCGACATCGTATCCCCTTGAGTTCTACAGCCCTCAAGCTCAATACATTCAGCGGAGAATCCAGATTTCTCTTTGTGAATTTTAAAATGATATTCCATTATCCATCAATACCACTTTTAAGTGGTATTGTCACCTCTTAAAAGTGGTATGGTAATTCAACAAAAAACCAACCTATTGAAATTTGAGCTTCCAAACAAGGTCCTGAAAATATTTGGAAAAATCCATAATTCGGACACGAATGTCGTACCTCACACTGCATGACTACTAGCCCTACAAAAAGGGAACTGTTACCTTCGGGGCATGGGAATTACGTTATTGCAGTTACAGGATGGGCATAAGGCCTTTGGTGCTAAGGTTCTTTTTGATCAGGCTACTTTCGCGATCAATGAGGGCGAGCATGTGGGGGTTATTGGGCCTAATGGAGCTGGCAAAACGACCTTGTTTAAAATTTTGGTGGATCAAGAGCATCTGGATTCTGGCATTGTGACTAAGTCTCAGCAGTTGAGACTTGGCTATTTGGAGCAAGAATCTGATTGGAATATTTCCGAGAAGGTTGAAGAGTACCTGGAAAAAAGCTGCATCACTCCTTTGTGGGAGCTGAAGCAATTCGGATTAAAGCTAGGCCTTACTGAGCGTCACTTTCAATCGCACTTAAAAGAGCTTAGCGGTGGCTTCCGCATGCGCGTGAAGCTTTTGTACCTGATTGGTCAAGAGCCAAACTTGTTGTTGCTGGATGAGCCTACCAACTTTTTGGATC